>CAYTQK010000027.1:0-12813 GCA_964439745.1 uncultured Desulfobacterales bacterium | reverse complement strand
CGTTTCAGAAATCAGGGCTTCAAATTTTTTGTCATTTGCAGTATGACAGGAATTTCCAGTCAGGAAAGCTGGGATAAACCTGCACAAAAAATTCGACCCAGATAAGGAGAGCCATCATGACGGACCAGACAATCAAGATTATGCCCTGCCTGGACATGCAGGACGGACGGGTGGTCAAGGGAGTTCATTTCGTGGATATCAAGGACGCCGGTGATCCGGTGGAATGCGCCCGGGCTTATTGTGAAAGCGGGGCCGACGAGCTGGCCCTGCTGGATATCACCGCCACCGTGGAAAAGCGGGCAACCATGCTGGAGGTGGTCCGCCGGGTGGCGGCGGTGACCACCGTGCCCTTTACCGTGGGCGGCGGCATCTCCGACGTGGCCGCGGCCGAGCAGGTGCTGGCGGCCGGGGCGGACAAGATCTCCACCAGCAGCGCCGCTTTCCGCAAGCCGGAGCTGATCCCGGACATGATCAAGACCTTTGGCGCCGAGAAGGTGGTGGTGGCCATCGACGTGGACCGCAATCCGGAACTTCCTTCCGGGTACGAGGTATACGTGGACGGCGGCCGCACGCCCACCGGCCGGGACGCCATTGAATGGGCCCGGCAGGTGGACGATTTCGGCGTGCCGGTCATCCTGCCCACCAGCAAGGCCGGAGACGGCGCCAAGACCGGTTATGACCTGCCGGTGATCCGGGCCATCAAGGAGGCGGTCCGGGCGGAAGTGGTCGCCTCGGGCGGGGCCGGGGAGTTGTCCCATTTTTACGACGCCGCCCAGGCCGGGGCCACCATCCTGCTGGCCGCCTCGGTCTTCCATTTCGGCATGATCCAGATCGGCGAGCTGAAAGAGTATCTCCGCGGCCGCGGGGTGGCGGTGGCTTCCTGAAAACGGTTGGGGTGGATTCGTACCACTGTTCAGGATTCCCGCGTCGCATCGCTCCCCGGAATGACGGGTGGCTATTCCTGTATTCACCCGTATGATCCTGGTGTTCCGGGCCTGCCGGTTTTTTATTTGCTCACAAAAACGAAGGGATTGCCCGAGGCGGGATTGCGGCCGATGAGAACGTCGGTGTGATAGACGTCCCGTACGGCCTGCTCGGTCAGCACGGTCTGCGGCGGGCCGCTGCGGTCGATCGCGCCGCTCTGCTTGTCCAGGAGCACCCGCCGGTCGGAGTATTCCGCGGCCAGGTTGAGGTCGTGGACAACCATGACCACGGTCAGTTCCAGCCGCCGGTTGAGATCGGCCACCAGGTTCATGACCCGGGCCTGGTGGGTGATGTCCAGGTGGGCGGTGGGCTCGTCCAGAAGCAGGATGGCGGGTTCCTGTACCAGGGCCCGGGCCAGGGCGGCCAGCTGTTTTTCCCCGCCGCTGATTTCATTCATGGGCGCGTCCCGCAGGTGTTCGATGCCGGTCAAGGCCAGGTAGCGGCCGGCGATGTCCCGGTCCCGTCCGGTCTGAAAGAGCTGGTACCGGCTGAAGTAGGGCAGGCGGCCCAGCAGGACGTATTCTTCCACGCTGAGAAACGGCTGTTCCATGGTCTGGCCGACGACCGCCATGAGCCGGGCCAGCTCCCGCCGGGGAATGGCTTCCAGGCGCCGGCCCTGGATCCGGATCTCCCCGGCATCCGGGCGGATGATGCCGGTCAGGGATTTGAGCAGGGTGGTCTTGCCGGCGCCGTTGGGGCCGATGATGCTGATGATTTCCCCGGACGCCACCGCCAGGCGGATGCCGTGCAGCACCGTCTTGCCGGGATAGCCGCCGTGCACATCGTTGATTTCCAGGAGCGGTGATGTCATAGCGTAATCTGCTTTTTCCCCAGGGCGTAGATAAAAATAATGCCGCCGATAATCCCGGTGATCACGCCCACCGGCAGTTCCATGGGCGCGATGACCGTGCGGGCGGCCACGTCGCAGAGCACCAGGAAGGAGGCCCCGGCCAGAAAGGTGCTCAGCAGCAGCACCCGGTGATCGGCACCGGTGATCATGCGCATGAAGTGGGGCACGATCAGGCCCACAAAACCGATAATCCCGGCCACTGAAACGCTCAGGCCGGTCAGCAGGGAGGCGATGATAAACAGCCATTTCTTGGTGCCGTCCACGTTGATGCCGAGATAAAAGGCCGCTTCCTCGCCCAGGGCCAGGGCGTTGAGCTTGAGGCAGAAGAGATAGGCCAGGACCAGTCCGGCCAGGGCGCCGGCCACGGCGATGCCGATGAGGGTGGAGTCCGGCATGTCCAGGGAACCCATGATCCAGAAGACGATGGAATGGATGTCCTCGCTCTTGGAGACGGCCATGATCAGCATGACCAGCGAAGAGGAGACAAAGCTGATCATGACCCCGGTCAGGAGCATGCCGTTGGTCTTGAGGGTGCCGCTGTGGCGGCTGAGCAGGTAGACCAGGAGAATGACCGCCATGGCCCCGGCAAACCCGGACAGGGGATAGGCCAGGACGCCGATGACCCGGTACCATTTGAAAATGATGTTGAGGCAGACCCCCAGGGAGGCGCCGCCGGAGATCCCCAGGGTGTAAGGTTCCACCAGGGGATTGCGGAACATGCCCTGCAGCAGGGTGCCGGCCAGGCTGAGGGCGCCGCCCACGGCCAGGCCCAGCAGCAGCCGCGGCAGGCGGATGCCGACCAGGATGCTGTACTGCACGCTGTCCGGTCCCTCGGCGATGATGCCGGGAATGTCGGCCGGCCGGATGCGGGCCGAACCCACGCTCAGGGCCAGCAGGCAGGCAGCCGTCAGCACCCCGGCCAGGAGCAGAAAAGTCAGCAGAAGGCGGCGGTTACTCATTGCCATGGGCGGGGGGCTCCGTTGTCGATGGGGTGGAAAGTTCGGCCGGGTCCAGTTCCGGGTGGATCAGGCCGGCGATTTCCCGCAGTCCCTGAACGAAACTGACCGCGGTGGGACTGCAGACGATTTCCGGGTCGAGAATATGGACGCGGTTGTGCCGGACCGCCTCCAGGGCGGGGTAGTTCATCCAGGTATCTTTCTCCGTTCTGGCGCCGGCCTTGGAAGAGCCCATGGTGGCGATGAGTATCACGTCGGGATTTTTTTCCAGGACCATTTCCCGGCTGTAATTGCCGGTAGCAGCGTCGGCGGCCACGTTGATGCCGCCGGCAAACTCGATATACTCGTGAATAAAGGTGTTTTTCGGCGAGGTGTGCAGGGGCTTGATCCCGATCTGGATGAACACTTTCCGGCGGGGGAGGCGGGATACCTGTTCGGTGATGGCGGTCACCTCCTGCCGGGCCCTGTCAACTATGGCCCCGGCCTTTTCCCCGGTCCCCAGCAGGCGGCCGATTTCCAGCATCATCTGGCACATCCTGTCAAAGGTGGCCGGGTTCTCCACCTGCACCACCCGGATGCCCATTTTTTTCAGGAGGGCCAGCTGCTGCTGCCGGGCCAGGGGGCTGGCCAGGACCAGGTCCGGGTCCAGGCTGACGATTTTTTCCACGTTGAACTGGATGACGGTGCCGATTTTGGTTTTGTGCCGGGCCGCTGCCGGGACGTTGCAGTAAGAGGTATTGGCAATGAGCCGGTCATCGGCCTCCAGCAGGTAGATGGTCTCGGTGATGATCGGACCCAGGGAAACCACCCGCTGGGGCGGCGCCGACCGTCCCGGCAGGGGGGAGGCCAGGAGCAGCACCAGGGACGCGAACGGGATCAGGAGTGCGAGGGCGGTTCTCATGGGGTTTCTTTCTCCGTGGCGGCGACGATTCCCGTCAGCAGGGCGTTGAAGGCGGTGCGGGTCACCTCCGGCAGGGCGTCGTTTTCGATCAGGGGTTCCACCGGCCGGTCCTCTTCTCCGGCGATCTTCCGGCAGACGTCGGCGGCCAGCCGGTTGAACGGCCCCAGGTCGCGGATCAATCCTTTTTCATAATCATCGTTGACGGCCAGGGCCAATTCTATAAAGCCGGCGGTCTCCGGATCAAGCAGAATTTTTTCCAGGTCCGCGGCCAGCCTGTTTTTTCCCCCGGCGCAGGGGCAGTCGATGCCGCCGACCAGGCCGCCGATGCTCAATCCGCGCTCGTCCAGGCGCTGGAAAACGGTGCGGCCGGGGGTCAGCCGGTTCTGGCGGAATACGGCCTGCTGCACACCTTCATGCACGGCCCGGCCGATCAGCTCGCCCAGCCTGGTGTGACCGCCGGCCTTGTCCGCCGCCGGCCCCCGGCCCTGGACCACGATGATATTGTCCGTGCCCGTGCCGGTGGCCCGATACCGGCCGTCGGCATAGCTGCTGCGCACATCCAGGTCCAGCAGGGCAGCGGTTTTGGCCTCGGTGGCCGTGATGACGGCCCGGGTCATGGCCCGGGGGGACAATCGCCGGCTGGTCAGCAGAATCATGTTGATGGTGCCGGGTTCATAGTAAAAGCCGGAGTCCCGGGAAGCGCGCATGGCATTGCCGGCCACCCCGGCCGTGACCACGGCCCAGACGGTCATGTCGCGGTGGGCCGCCCTGCCAATGGCCAGGTTGTCCATGTCCGCGCCGGTAAAGAGCAGGGCGGTCCGGTCGGCCGGTTTATCCAGTACCGCCAGCACCCGGTCGCGGTAGGCGGATATGCCGGCGGCATGGCTGATGGACCAGCAGGGCGGGGGATAGGAGTGGTTGCCCACGGTGCGCACATCGTCGCGCCAGCCGTCCAGAGAAGAGAGCACCGTCAGGGGCGTATCAAAATCAATGAGCAGGGTCTTGTTGATAAAATCAAAGAGGCGGCTGTGAACCACCCGGCAGTCGGCCACATAAGCCGGCCGGCCGTCCGCGGCCGCCTCTGTGCCGCCGGCGGCCAGATCCACCGGCCGGCTGCTGACGATGGTCTCCGGCCGGACCAGCTGGTCGGTCCGGGAAAAGGAGGCGGTGTACATATCGGCCGCCAGCCAGGAAACGAATTTGCCGGTATTGGTGGCCGCCCGGCAGGTCAGGTCGCAGGGGTAAAATCGAATCCGGTGATTTTTGACGGCCGCCGCCTCTTTCCAGCCGGAACGGTCGAAAAACCGTTCGACCAGGACCTGGTCACGGCCGCAGCCATAGATGAACTGGGGATCAAAGCGCCGCCACTGTTCCCGGCTGACGTCGATGACATCGCCGTCCTGGTCAATGTCAGGGGACAGTCCCCCGGCGGCGCGGATGAGCTGGTTCTGAAAAGAATCGGCGCCGGGCGTCATGACCGATTCCCGGCCCATGATGCGGATGGCCCGTTTTCGTTCGGCCTCGGGAATCCGGGCCACCTTGGCGGCGATCAGGTCCAGGTCGTCCCGGATGCCGGCGGTGATTTCCTCCGCCTTTTTTTCCCGGCCGAAGATATCGCCCAGCAGGCGGATGTTGTCGAAGCTGTCCGCCAGGTCACGGGTCTTCAGAAAGACATAGCTGGTTTGCGGCCGGTCCAGTTGGTCCGGAAGAAGGTGGTGCAGGTCCGCCAGGATGACCAGGTCCGGATCCAGGGCGGCGATGCGTTCGGCCGCGGGGGCGGCAAATCCGCCAACCACCACCGCCGGGCTGCCGGCGGTCAGTTCGGCGCTGTGCCAGGTAACCCCCTTTAAAAATTTGTCGGCGCCCAGTTCAACCATGATTTCCGAGGCCGTGGGCACCAGGGAAACCACCCGCCGGGGCGGCTCGGCAAAGGTTACCTGCCGGCCGAGATCATCCGTGATGGTAAGGGGAAAGGCCGCGTCCGCAGGCGCGGCCGGCGTCACGCGGACAAGCAGCAGCAACAGCAGCAGGCAGCACACCCGCACCGGACGGTTGTCATTTCGGTTTGTCATATCACTCCCTGTTTTCACTCTGGGGCACGGGGTCGGCCCAAAAAAAAACCGGATCGAAACGCTTCGATCCGGGATTGCCCTTTTTCTCCTCAGATTCCGGGGATCTCCTAATTACCGCGGCAGGAGGGACCCATTGTCCGGGCAGGTCTTCTGACTTTCGGATCATCCTACTCGCCGCGCCTTCCCGATCCATTTCTCGGATCAGTGGCCTGATCAGCGGCTTTCGTCCCCGATTACAGCGGCGGGCCCGTCCCTGACTTGAACAGGGTTCCCTGATGCGCTCCCAGGCGCACCCGGACAATATAAATTATGTAAACCAACCGGCGGCCTTTGTCAAGGACGGACGGGCAGGTATTTGTCTGCCTGTCGCCGGGTTCCCTTTCGACGGGGCGGTTGAGCCGGGCCGGAACTGACAGGGTGGGCTCCATCTTCAACACCTGATTCGAAGAGCTTTTCATTCCGCCTCTTCTATTTCGATGGAGGTCACTTCCAGTTCCCGGCCGGATATGATGGCCAGGCTCCCGGAGGCGCAGGCCGGACAGGTAAAGACGGCCTGCTCGATTTGCCATTCATGGCCGCACTCGCGGCATCGGGCCACCACAGGCACTTCCTCGATGGAGATGGCGGCCTTTTCCAGCGGGGTCTCACGGGTGGCGATTTCCAGGCAGAAAGTCAGGCTCGAAACCACCACCGCCGAAAGTTTCCCGATTTTCAGGTGAACTTTTTCCACTTGGCAAGGCTGTCTTTCCGGCGGGATGGCGGCGGTGGCAATATCAATGATCTGCAGGGCGATTCCCATTTCGTGCATGATTCATCCGTTTTCGGCCGTCTCTTTGGAATGATACGGGATGTTCAGGCGGTCAAGTTCGCCCAGCATCATCCCGATGACCGGGTCAATCTGCCGGCGAACCTGGTCGGTCAGTTCCAGGCTGAGCGTGTCGATATCCGCGGGTTCTACGCCCAGAATGACGGTCTCGGGTACCTTTTCCAGCAGCTGGCAGAGAGTCAGAGCCTCCAGAAAGTCCACTTGGTGCAGGGAGTTCTTGGCCCGTATCCGATCCGGCACGTCCTGGCCGGTCAGCCGGAAGATGTCCCCGGGAGTTCCCCCGTTGCGGATGGCATCAATGACGACCAGGTAATCGGCCGCGCTGATCACGCCCAGCAGGTTGAGGCCGAGAACGCCGCCGTCGACAACGGAGACGTTGGCCGGGAAAGAATAGCGCTTTTGCAGCGCTTCAATCACGCGAATCCCGAAGCCCTCGTCCGTCATCAGTATGCTGCCTACTCCCAGAATCGTAATCTGTGGTTTTTTCATTTTGGTCCGGATATTTCACCTCTTGGTTAAGTGCCGATGCCAGATCAAGGTCGCCTAACCCGAATATTTCATGAAATATCCGGGCGTTTTCAAATCAGATGATGCCCCGTGTCGTTCACCAGAGCGGGGCATCATCTTCATTGTTCCCGCGGGAGCTTTGGAATCGGATTAGGTAGCCCGCACTTTATACACCTGGTTGGAATCCGGATCAATGACGTGCACGCCGCAGGCGATACAGGGATCGAACGAGTGCACCGTTCTCAGGATTTCCAGGGGGCGGGAGGCGTCCGCCACCGGTGTACCGATCAGCGCTTCTTCGACCGGGCCGAGCTTGCCTTCGTCGTCGCGCGGCCCGAAATTCCAGGTGGACGGTACCACGTACTGGTAATTGTCGATCTTCTTTTTCTTGATCTTGATCCAGTGGCCCAGGGCGCCCCGGGGGACGTCGTTCAATCCGTAGCCCATGCCCTCGTCGGGCATCTCCCAGGGTTGGAATACCTTGGTGTCGCCTTTTTTGACGTTGGCTACCAGCTCGTTGACCCAGCCTTCCACGGCCGCGCCGATCACCAGGGTTTCGATGCCGCGGGCGGCAGTACGGCCGAGGGTGGAAAAGAGGGCGCTGGTCGGCACATCAAGCTGTTTTAAAACCGCGTCCACGTTCTTGGTGATTTCCTCGTGGCCGTTGGCATAGGCCACCAGGACCCGGGCCAGGGGGCCGACTTCGCAGGAAAGGTTGTCATGCCGGGGGGCCTTTAACCACGAATACCGGCCGTTGTCCGGCTCATAGTCCCCGGGGACCGGCTTGGTGGTGCCTTCAAACGGATGCCGGGAACGGTCTTTTTCATACCAGCCGCGGGTAACGCATTCGGCTATTTTTTCCTGATCCGCGGTCTGCAGGTTCTTGATATCCCGATCACGGATCAGTCCGCGCGGCATGAACATGTCCTTGTCCTTGCCGTCGCTCCCCGGAAAATCTCCCCAGCAGAGGAAATTGGTGGTTCCGCCGATACCGCCCCAGTCCCGGTAGTACCTGGCCGCGGCCAGCAAGTCCGGAATATAGACGTTCTCGACGAATTTCTGGGTTTCCTTCCAGATGTAGAGAAATTCCGAGATCCGTTCGGCCGAAAGATCCCGGCCGGAGGTCACCCCGCCGACAACCAGCGACTGGGGATGCGGATTCTTGCCCCCGAAGACCGCGTGCATGCGGGCGGCATTGGCTTGCAGGCGCAAGGCCTCGATGTAGTGGGCGGCGGCTATGAGGTTGGATTCGGGCGGCATCTTGTAGGCCGGATGTCCCCAGTAGGCATTTTGAAAAATGCCGAGCTGGCCGCTGTCCACGAATGTCTGCAGCCGCTGCTGCACGCCTTTATAGTAGGGTGTACCGCCCCATTGTGCCCCGGTGAGATTGTCGGCAACCCGGGCGGTCTTTTGGGGGTCCGCCTTGAGGGCGGAGACGATATCCACCCAGTCCAGGGCGTGCAGGTGATAGAAATGCACGATGTGGTCATGCATGTACTGGGCCCCGTGCAGCATGTTCCGGATCAGGCGGGCGTTTTTGGGTAACTCGAGGCCAATGGCGTCTTCCACCGCCCGCACCGAGGAGAGGGAATGCACATAGGTGCATACCCCGCAGGAACGCTGGACAAAATGATGGGCATCCTGGGGATCCCGTCCCTGCAGGATCATCTCGATGCCGCGGAAAAGCTGACCGGAACTCCAGGCGTTGACGACTTTGCCGTCCGCGACCTCCGCTTCTATGCGCAGGTGGCCTTCCAGGCGGGTCATGGGATCGATGGTAATTCGCTTACTCATATGCTCTCCTTTCGTTTATCTCGAAAAGATGGTTTTTGATTCTGCCGGGATTTATTTGAGCGAGTAGAACGGCGTCAGTTCGTCCCAGAATCCCGGCTCACTGCACCCGATGCAGGGATGACCGGATTGGACCGGCCAGCTGGTGCCGTCGTTGAACTTGGCCACCGGGCAGTTGTTATGGGTCATGGGGCCACGACAGCCCAGCTCGTACAGGCACCATCCCATATCGGCCTCCTTGGAGCCGAATTCCAGGACCATTTCACCCATTTCAAAATGCGCCCGCCGGGGACATTGGTCGTGCACGGTCTTGCCATAGGCGAACAGGGGCCGGCCGGCGGAATCCAGGGCCGGCATCTTGCCCAGCAGCAGATAGTTGACCACCGTTCCCACAAAATTGACGGAATTGGGCGGACAGCCGGGGATGTTGAGGGTCTTGATGCCCAGGGCCTCGCCAACGCCCTTGAACCCGCCCGGGTTGGGCGCTGCCGCCTGGACTCCGCCGAAGCAGGCGCAGTTCCCGATGGCGATTACGGCCGCGGCCTTGGAAGTGACCTCTTTGCCAACTTCCAGGAAAGTCCGCCCGCCGATTTTCCCATAAACACCGTTGTCCTTGGTTGAAATGGCGCCCTCGCAGACACAGATGAACTTTCCCTTGTATTTTTTCAGCGCTGTCTGGAGGGCCTCTTCCGCCTGGTGGCCGGCGGCCGCCATGATGGTTTCGTGGTATTCGATGCTCAGGATGTCGAGGACTATCTCGTCGATGTAAGGATGGGTGTTCCGCAAAACCCCTTCCGTGCATCCCGTGCATTCGGCAAAGTGCAGCCAGATCACCGGGGGACGCTGCTTGGGCGCTGCGAACACGTCGGCGACCCTGGTGACATGAGCCGCGGAAAGGCCCATGGTGGCGGTCAAAAAGGTACAGTACTTCATGAAATCCCGCCGGCTTATCCCTTTGTTGGCAAGCTTTTCGTAAAATTGCTCTCTTTTTTTGTTGTCATCCATAAAATTTTACCCCCATGTTTTCGGACCAAACATGATTGGCAGCCGGAAATTGGTCCCGGGCCGCGCGGCGTCTTCCGCGCCGGCCGGCCCGGAGGGCGTTGCCGGCTGCCGACATTATATGAAAACAAGGCACTTGCCTTGGGATTACGGAACGACTTCTGTTTTGCCAATAGGACGTTTTCATCAGCATATCCGTGGCAGTTGTTCGCCGCTGGGCATATCAACAAGGCGTTCTCCGCCGATGGTGGTAGCCATGGCCACCCGGCCGGGGTGATCGGACACTACCTCGCCGATGACGGTGGCGTCCCGCCCGTGGGGATCGGCCCGCATGGCGGCCAGAACTCCTTCCGCCTGGCCGGGATCAACAAAGGCCAGCAGTTTTCCCTCGTTGGCGACGTACAGCGGATCAAGTCCCAGCAGCTCACACAGCCCGGCCACCGAAGGTTTTACGGGAATGCTTTCTTCCCGAATCCGGATTCCGGTTTCGGACCGGGCCGCAATTTCATTCAGTACCGTGGCCACGCCGCCGCGGGTGGGGTCGCGCAGGGCGTGGATTCCGCCCGGGCTGTTATCGAGCATCCGGGCGACCATCCGGTTCAGCGGGGCACTGTCGCTGGTCACGGGCGACTCAAAGGAAAACCCGGCTCTTTGTGACAGAATGGTTACCCCGTGGTCGGCAATGCAGCCGCTGAGCAGGATCTGATCTCCGGGACGAACATGGGCGGCGGAAATGTCAACTCCCGGGGCAATGATTCCCAGGCCCGCGGTATTGATGAAAATCTTGTCCGCCGAACCATGTGAGACCACCTTGGTGTCGCCGGTCACCACCTGCACGCCGGCGGTCCGCGCGGCCCGGGCCATGTCATTGACCACGGCCCTGAGGTCTGCCAGGGCGAAGCCCTCCTCGATGATCAGGCCCACGCTGAGATACTGCGGTTTTCCTCCGCACATGGCGATGTCGTTGACCGTGCCGTTGACGGCCAGGTCCCCGATGCTTCCGCCCGGAAAGAAGATTGGATCGACCACGTAGGAGTCCGTGGTAAAGGCGACCCGACCGCCGTTGAGTTCAACGGTGGCGCCGTCCTCGAGGCGGGAGAGAATCACGTTGTCGAATGCCGGCAGCATCATGCCGGCAATCAGGTTGCCGGACTGAAGTCCGCCGCTGCCGTGATCCAGCAGGACATGTTCTTGGTTCGTCAAGGTGTTTTTCTCCGGGATATGGTTTCCATCGTTGTGTCATTTGTCTGATATTTACTATAAGCCGCGCAGGTGCCCTCACTGGAGACCATGCAGGGGCCGACCGGGTGGAGCGGCGTGCACCGGCGCATGTACAAGGGGCAGTCGGGCGGCGTCTTGGCTCCGGTGAGAATGTCACCGCAGGCGCACCCGTCCGGTGACGGCGCGTCAGTAACGGTCACGCCGAACCGCTGTCTGGCGTCCCAGGTTTCAAAATCCGGACGGAATCGCAGGCCGCTGGCATTAATTACACCCAAACCGCGCCAGCGGGCATCATCGACCTCAAAAACCGTTGCCATAATCTGCCGGGCGACGGGGTTGCCGTTTTCCGTCACCGCGCGGGGATAGCAGTTTTCCAAGCCGGGTTCGTCCTGTTCGGTCATTTCGGTCAAGCGCAGTATCGCCTGGAGGACATCGACCGGTTCAAAGCCGCCGATGGCGCAGGGAACGCGGTATTTCTCAAAAAAAGGTTTATAGCCGTCGACGCCGAGAATGACCGAGACGTGACCGGGCAGCAAAAAGGCGTCGATCTCGACGCCGGGCGTTTCCATGAGGGCCGCCAGCGCCGGAGGCACGAGCTTGTGCATGGCGAACACGGAAAAATTTTCGAGGCCGGAACGGCGGGCGTTCAGGATGGAGGCGGCAATGGTCGGAGCCGTGGTCTCGAAGCCCACGCCCAGGAAAACCACGTTGTGTTCCGGGTTTTCCCGGGCGATTTCAAGGGCGTCGGAGGCGGCGTACACCATGCGGACGTCGTTGCCGGCCGCCTTTTCCCGCTGCAGGGATGAATCCGTTCCCGGCACCCGCATCAAATCGCCGAAGGTGGCCACGATGGTCCTGTCCCGGCGGGCCAGGGCGATGGCCGCGTCGATTTCGCCCTGGGCGGTGACGCACACCGGACATCCCGGGCCGGAAACCAGGCGGATGTTGTCGGGTACCAGCGCGCGGATTCCGTTTCTGAAAATAGAGACCGTGTGGGTCCCGCAAACTTCCATGATTCGCAGCGGACGCTGGACGCGCCCGGTGATCCGGGAGACGAGCTGTCGGCAAAGGGGGCTGTCGCGGTATTCGGTAACATGATGCAGCATTTGATTCTATCTCCCGGTCTTTTGGGGAGCCGGAGGGCTGCCCGCGATTCGCGCGGCAGCGGCAGCCGCCTGACCCAGGCAGATGCCGCCGTCGTTGGTCGGAACCTGGCGATGTGTAAACACGGAAAATCCCCCGGCCTGAAGGATTTCGGACAATCCTTCCAGCAGCAGCACGTTCTGAAACACCCCGCCGGAGAGAACTACCCGTTGCAGACCGGTCTCCCGCCGGATCCGGTCGCAGACCTCGGCGAACAGGAAGATCAGCGTGGCGTGAAACCGCCGGCTGATCCCGGCGACGGAAGCACCCTGCCGCAGGTCGGCGACCACCGCGCGGATCAGCGGCGCGGTCAGGATTTGAAGCGGCCAGCTGCCGTCATCCCGGATTTCATAAGGGTAAGACTGACCCGGGTCAAGGGGGAAACGGCCATCGGCCGCGACCGTTTCCAGCTCCATGGCGGCCTGGCCTTCGCAAGTAACCCGCCCCCGCAGCCCGGCAATGGCGGCCACCCCCTCAAACAGCCCCCCCAGGCCGGACGTCGGGGGCGCGTTGACCCGGTTTGCCGTCCTTTCGACCATTGTCCTGCCACGCCCCGCGAC
>CAYTQK010000026.1:0-18126 GCA_964439745.1 uncultured Desulfobacterales bacterium | reverse complement strand
GGGACCTGCACCCGGTCCTCTCCCTGCCGGTCCCGGCCCGGTTCATCTTTCTGGCCCGCTGGCTGGAAAGTACGGTGGACAGCGCCTGGATGGTGGTGGTGTTTGTCCTGCCGGTATTTTTTTCCTACGGCCTGGTGTTCCGCCCCGGGCCGCTGTATTACCCGGCCACGGGTTTCGCCCTGGTATTGTTGTGCGGCATAGCCTCGGCGCTGAGCGCCCTGGTCATCGCCCTGATCGTCAACCTGATTTCGGCCTCCCGGCTGAAAACCATCTTTGTCTTTCTGGGCTTTGTGCTGTTTATTATCCTGTACCTGGCCTTCCGCATGATCCGGCCGGAACGCCTGGTGGACCCGGAAATGTTCGCCACCACGCTGAGCTACCTGAATTCGCTGCAAGCCCCGGACGCTCCCTGGCTGCCCAGCACCTGGGCCTTTGACTGTGTGCGGGCGGCCAGCCGCGGCGATACCGGCGGCTGCCTGCTGAACGGCGCCATCTGCCTGAGTTTTGCCGCCATGGTGGTGCTGCTCATGCTGATCGCCGCGGACAAGGTCTATTTTTCCGGATTTTCCAAGACGGCCGGCGGCCCGGCCCGGTCCCAGCGCCGGCCCTTCCGTCCCGGCCGCGGCCGGCTGCCGGCGGTGCTGCCCGGACCGGTGCGGGCCTATGTCGTCAAGGAGGTCAAGGTTTTTGTCCGGGACCAGACCCAGTGGTCCCAGGTTTTTTTAATTTTTGCCCTGATCATTATTTACGTCTATAATTTCAAGGTGCTGCCCCTGGACAAGGCCCCCATCCCGACCATTTACCTGCAGAACCTATTGGCCTTTCTGAACATGGGACTGGCCGCCTTTGTGCTGACGGCGGTCACCGCCCGGTTTGCCTTTACCGCCGTCAGCATGGAAAAAGGTGCCTTCTGGATCACCCGTTCCGCACCCATTTCCGCGGGCGCGTTTCTGCGGATAAAGTTCCTGGTATACCTGACGCCGCTTTTCGCGCTGACCATGTTTCTCATCGTGGTGACCAATCTTTTCCTGCGGGTAACGCCGTTCATGATGGTCCTTTCCCTGGCCACCATGATACTCATGATCCCGGCCATCGTGGCCATGGGCGTGGGACTGGGCGCGGCCTGGCCGGATTTTGCCTCGGAAAACCCGGCCCAGGCGGTGACCAGTTTCGGCGGATTCGTGTTCATGACCGCCAGCGCCCTGTATGTACTGGCTGTTATCGGGCTGGAAGCCGGGCCGACCTTTCACCTGTTCCTGGCGGATCTGGGCAGCCGTCAGCTGACCCGGACGGACTGGATCTGGATGGGCGGGGCGTTCGGGGGCGTCATCGCGCTGTCGATTTTCACCACGGTCTTTTCCCTGGCGTTCGGCGCACGGCGGTTGTGGGCAAGAGATGGGCTGTGAAAAAAAGAAAAATGGCGGAGAGAGAGGGATTCGAACCCTCGGTGGAAGTTTCCCCCCACACTCGCTTAGCAGGCGAGCGCCTTCAGCCAGCTCGGCCATCTCTCCGCGTCTGAACCGGCCGATGTCATACCGGCCGTTTTTTCTCCTGGCGGAGGAGGTAGGATTCGAACCCACGGAGCTTTCGCTCAACGGTTTTCAAGACCGCCGCCTTCAACCACTCGGCCACTCCTCCCAAAATCTGTAAAATTTTATTTTATATCATTTTATCAAAAGGGCGTCAATAATTTTATTGAATTCTCCGAGCAGCTGGTATAAGTTAAAAGATTGTGCTGTAAACAAAAACACCTGGTGCGGTCAGGTGGTCTCACCGGCCGGGCACAATCCGGAAAACCATTTGGAATCATGACAAATCAGTCGATTTTCGATGGCTTGACAAAAAATATCGGCGGCGGTGGCCGCCACTGGCAGAAGCCGCCCGCTGATCGGCTTTGCCGCCTTCTCGCGACAACACCCGGGGGGACGCTCCGCTTCTGCATTTTTGTCGGGTTATCAATTTTTATAACCAGTACTATCAGGAGGTAACGTAATGAACAGAAAAATCAAGAAAGCCGCCGTGATCGGATCCGGCGTCATGGGCGGGGGCATTGCCGCACTGCTGGCCAGCGCGGGCGTGGAGACCCTGCTGCTGGATATCGTCCCCTTTGATCTGAAGGATGAGGAAAAGAATGATCCGGCCGCCAGAAACCGCATTGTCAAGCAGGGCTTTGATACCATCCTCATGTCGTCTCCGGCCGCCCTGATGCACAAGGACGACGCCCAGCTGATTTCCATCGGCAACCTGGAAGATGATTTCGACAAGCTGGCCGAATGCGACTGGATCGTCGAGGTGGTGGTGGAAAACCAGGAATCAAAGCAGGACCGTTCCCCCGGCGCGAAACCGGTCCGGATGCCGGGCAGAATGGCATCATCCAATACCTCCGGCATTCCTTGAAAGACATGTCCGCCGGCCGCAGCCAGGACTTCTGCGAACACTTCCTGGGCACCCACTTTTTCACTCCTGTCCGCTACATGCACCTGCTGGAACTCATCCGCGGGGAGCACACCCGCCAGGATGTGCTGGATTTCATAGCCGATTTCGGTGAAAAAAGGCTGGGCAAGGGCATTGTCTGGGCCAAGGACACGCCCAACTTCATCGGCAACCGCATCGGTGTCCAGGGCATCGTCAAGGCCATGCAGGTCATGCAGGAAATGGACCTGACCATTCCCGAGGCCGACGCCCTGTTCGGCCCGGTCATGGGCAGACCCAAGACGGCCATGTTCAAGACCACCGACCTGGTGGGGCTGGATACCATGAGCCACGTAGCCAAAAACACCTATGACCTGGTCACCGACGACGAGGCCCGGGACGATTTTCTGACTCCGGATTTTGTCGGCAAGATGCTGGAAAACAACCTGCTGGGCAAAAAGGTGGGCGCCGGCTTCTACAAGACCGAAAAAAGCCCGGAAGGTAAGATCATCCGCAAGGTGATCAATCCCGGGACCCTGGAATATGAAGAGTACGGCGCCCCGGATTTCCCTTGCCTGGCCGAAGCCAGGCAGCAGGCGACCACTCCGGACAAAATGAAGGCCATTGTTTACGGGGACGACAAGGGCGCCCAGTACGCCTGGAAGGTTACCGCCCACGGCCTGATTTACGCCGCCAACCGGGTGCCGGAAATCTCCGACACCATCGTGGAAATCGACAACGCCATGAAATGGGGCTACAACTTTGAACTGGGCCCCTTTGAGACCTGGGACGCCATCGGGGTGGCCGAAGCGGTGGCCAAGATGGAAAAAGACGGCATGGCCGTCCCGGAAAAGGTCAAAAAGATGCTGGCCAACGGCAACCAGACCTTTTACAAAACCGAAAACGGCGAAACCTGGTTTTATGATTTTGCCAGCGAAGCCTACCAGAAAAAACAGGTCAGCGAAGAAGCCGTGTCCCTGGAGATTCTGAAAGGCATGGGCAAAGAGGTCAAGAGCTGCGCCTCGGCCTCCCTCATCGACCTGGGCGACGGGGTCTTCTGCTGCGAATTCCACACCAAGATGAACGCCCTCAACACCGAACTGATCGAATTCCTCCATGAATCCCTGGATTACGTGGACGAAAACGGCGTGGGGCTGGTGATCGGCAACCAGGCCGGCGGCATGCCCGGTGCCTTTTCCGCCGGGGCGGACTTGAAAGAGGTCAAAACCGCGGTGGAAGCCGGCCAGTTCGACGCCATCGACAAGATGATCGACTCTCTCCAGCAGGCGGTCCAGCGGGAACGCTACTCTCACTTTCCGGTGGTGGCGGCCCCCTACGGCATGACCCTGGGCGGGGGCTGTGAAGTCTGCCTGGGCGCCGACCGCATTGTCGCCCATGCCGAACTGTTCATGGGCCTGGTGGAAATCGGGGTGGGTGTGCTGCCGGCCGGTACCGGCTGCATGAACCTCTGGAAAAAAATGATCAGCGGCATTCCCGCACCGGTCAAGGATGCTGAAATCGCCAAATTCTTCATTCCCACTTTTATGAACATCGCCATGGCCAAGGTGTCCATGTCAGCGGCCGAAGCCCGGGCCAACGGCTTTCTCGGCCCCAACGACCGCATTGTCTACAACCGCGACCACCTCATCGGCGAAGCCAAGCGGGAAGTTCTGCGCATGGTGGCCGACGGCTATGCCACTCCCCGCCAAAAGCCCCTCAAAGTGGTGGGTGAAGCGGCCTGGGGCATGGTCAACGCCGAAATCTTCAACATGCAAAGCGGCGGCTATGTCAGCGAATACGACGCCTTCCTGGCCCGGCGGATCGCCTTTGTGATCGGCGGCGGCTACGCCCGGACTTACAGCACGGTGGATGAGCAGGCCATTCTCAACCTGGAACGGGAAGCCTTTATCGACTTTCTGAAACAGGAAAAAACCATGGCCCGCATTGACCACATGCTGAAAACCGGCAAACCACTCAGAAATTAATCCGTTTTTTGTTGGACCCTAGTGAAGGAGGAAAATAGAATGAGAGATGCCTATATTGTCACTTCCGTAAGAACGCCCGGCTGTAAAAACCGCCGGGGCGCCCTGAAGGATACCCGCCCGGACGACCTGCTGGCCTTTATCCTGAACGCCGCCATGGAAAAAACACCCGGCCTGGAAAAAAAGGTCGTGGACGATCTCATGATCGGCTGTTCCTTTCCGGAAGCGGAGCAGGGACTGAACATCGGCCGTATCGCCGGCCAGATGGCCGGTTTTCCCATCGAGGTTTCCGGGGCCACCGTCAACCGTTTCTGCTCTTCCGGGCTGGAAGCCATCGCCCTGGCCTCGCTGCGGGTCATGTCCGGCTGGTCGGACGTCACCATCGGCGGCGGCGTGGAATCCATGACCTACGTGCCCATGGGCGGCAACCTGCCCCGGCCCAATCCGGACTGGTCGATTGAGCATGCCGACCTGTATACCTCCATGGGCATTACCGCGGAAAACGTGGCCAACCGCTACGGCATCAGCCGGGAGATGCAGGACGAATTCGCCTACAACTCCCAGATGAAGGCGTCCAAGGCCAAGGCGGAAAAGCTCTACACGGAAATCGTGCCCACCCCGGCCGTCAAATTCGTCAAGCAGGAGGACGGCACCTACAAAAAGGAAACGTTCCTGCAGGATTTTGACGACGGTATCCGGGAGTCCACCACCGTCGAAGGCCTGGGCAAGCTGCGGCCGGTCTTTGCCGCCAACGGCTCGGTCACCGCCGGGAACTCCTCCCAGACCACCGACGGCGCTGCCGCCGCCGTCATCATGAGCGAAGACATGGTCAAGGAACTGGGCGTCAAGCCCATCGCCAAGCTCAAGATCTATACCACCGTCGGCTGCCGGCCGGATGAAATGGGTGTCGGCCCCCGCTACGCCATCCCCAAGCTCCTGGACAAGGCCGGCCTGACCATCGACGACATCGGCCTCTGGGAAATCAACGAGGCCTTCGCCTCCCAGGCCCTGTACTGCATCCGCGAACTGGGCCTGGAAAAATACATGGACAATATCAACATCCACGGCGGCGCCATCGCCCTGGGGCATCCTTTGGGATGCACCGGCGCCAAGCTGTGCGCCACCCTGCTGGCCAATATGCAGGCCAGGGGCGTCAAGTACGGGGTGGAGTCCATGTGCATCGGCGGCGGCATGGGGGCTGCCGGCCTGTTCGAGCTATGTGACTAAGCACCTACGCCGCGGTGGGTCCACTCCGACTCGCTGTTTCCGGACATCATCTCCCGAAAGGGTTACCGCCCCTGGCGGGACGACCTCTTCGGGAGATGATGCCCCCGGATTGTTCCGTGCAAAAAACATTTTCACTTTACCAGCTGATAAAAAAGCATAATAATGGATAGACAACAGAATATGTTCAAACCCGTTGCCGGCGGATATTGAGGAACCATTTTCACCCCGGGGGGAAACGAATGACGGAGACCAGGGTCAAAGGCATCGGCCGGATCTGCGACCGCATGTGTCCCATCTGCGTGGCCAGCAGAAGTCGGAACGAGTGGCTGCAACCGTTTGTAAAATTTATGTACCATTATGTCTGCGGACGTCCGGCCCGGTTTTTGAACATACCCACGCCATGCACATCCCGGGAGAGACAAACCGGCAAAAAGCCCTGGGAGTGATCCGATTCGCGCCTGCCATTGAGGGATCGGCTGTAAAGAACCATGAACGACCTGACCAAGCTGCTTCTGACCGATGATCGTCACCAGTCCTTGCGGATAAAACGGTTTTCGCTGGCACTTTCCGGCTACCTGGTGCTGCTGGCCATGGTTCTGGTGAACCACTCTTTCGGGTTCGTGCGCGATCTGTCTATCTATGGAACCCTCGCCCTCGGCGGTTCCCTGCTGGCGGCCAACACCGTGATTTACGCCTTGCTCCGCAGCGGGGCCAGCCTCCGCTTCAAGGATCCCAGCCTGACCATCCTGCAGATGATGATCGGCATCGTCTTCATGACCATCGTCTCCTACTATTCCACCAATATCCTGCGCGGCATCAACCTGATGGTCTATATCCTGATTTTCATCTTCGGCACCTTTCGGCTTCGCATGCGGGAATTTTTTGTCCTGGTCGGCATCACCCTGGTTTTGTACATTGCTGCCATGACCCTGCTGCACCGTGCCAATCCGGCCGAAGCGGTGTTCCGCCTGGAAGCCATGCGCAGTTTCATCCTGCTGGTTTCCCTGCTGTGGATGTCGATCCTGGCCAGCTATATCGCCAATCTTCGCCGCAAAGTGCGGCGCCTGGCCACCCACGACAGCCTGACCAACCTGCATAACCGCCGGGAGGGATTTGCCAGCCTGGCCCGGGAAAAAGCCTTTGCCGACCGCACCGGGCTTACCTTTGCCGTGTGCATGATCGACCTGGACAATTTTAAAGCCATCAACGATACCTATGGCCACCAGGCGGGCGACACGGTCTTGAAACGGTTCTCCCAGGCCATCAAGGACAATATCCGCAATGAAGATTACGTGGCCCGCTACGGCGGCGAGGAGTTTCTGGTTATTTTTGTCAACTTTGAATGCCGGGACGGCAATTTAGACTGCCTGCAGCGGCTGCTGAACGTGGTCCGGGAACTGAGATTCCCGGAAATTTCCGAGTCCCTTCGCCTCACCGCTTCCTTTGGCGTGGCCGGCTACCTGCCCGGTGAATCTACAGACTCCCTGGTTGACCGGGCCGACCAGGCCCTTTACCACGCCAAGGCCAAAGGGAAAAACCGGATCGAATATGACTGCGAAACCCCCTGAGGCAGACCACCGGCGGATTGATTCGCACCAACCGGTTTTTCGTAACCGCCAAATCACCGGATTTTCATATGTCCGAATTTCTGCAACATATCAGAAGCCTTCTGGATCAACGGGAATCCTGCGTTCTCTGTCCTGCCGCCGAACGCGACGGGCGGGCGCAGCGGCTGAAAGAAGAGCCCCTGCTGGAAAGAGACTATCGCCGCCCCTTCGGGGTAGATGTGGACCGGATTCTGCATTCCCTGGCCTATACTCGCTATATTGACAAAACCCAGGTTTTCTACCTGGTGGAAAACGATCACATTACCCACCGGGTACTCCATGTGCAGCTGGTCTCCCGGGTGGCCCGGACCATCGGGCGCATGCTGCGGCTGAATGAAGATCTGATCGAAGCCATTGCCCTGGGTCACGATATCGGTCACGCCCCTTTCGGCCATGAAGGGGAAACCTATCTTTCGGAACTATGTCAGCAGGCCGGGATTGATCATTACCTGCACAACGTGCAGAGTGTTCACTTTCTTGATACGGTGGAGCGCAAAGGGCGGGGCTGTAATTTATGCCTGCAGACCCTGGACGGGATTCTCTGCCATGACGGGGAGATCCACACGCGGGATCTGAAGCCCCGGCGGGGGAAGACCTTCGCCGACCTGGCCGATGAGATGGCCGCCAAGAAGAAACGGCCGGACACCCGGTTGATGCCCATGACTCTGGAAGGGTGCGTGGTCCGCTTTGCCGACACCATCAGCTACATCGGCCGCGATATCGAGGACGCCATCCGCCTGAACCTGATTTCCCGCACCGACCTGCCGGCCGGGAGCGTGAAGGTCCTGGGCGACACCAACGGCAAAATTGTTTACAGCCTGGTGACCGATGTTGTAAAAAACAGTATCGATCATGACCACATCGCTTTCAGCCCGGAGGTTTCCGAAGCACTGCGGTGCTTGAAAAACTTTAATTATGAAACGATTTACATGAACAAAAAAATCAAGGCCGCCTCGGCCAGCATTCGCGAGCTCTTTTACCTGCTTTTTGAACGATATTCCCGGGACATTGCAACCGGCAACCGTTCGTCGGTCATTTTCACCCGTTTTTTGGAAGACATGTCGACGGATTACGTTGAAAATCACTGCACCGCCGAAATCGTCCGGGATTTTATTTCCGGCATGACCGACAAGTATTTTCTGCGGCAATGCCCGGAAAACATGAAACCCGCCCTGCTCCTGGAATGATGCCGGGTTGCCGGATAGGCGGAAAATTGTTGATGATTGAATGAAAATTCAATATGGTGATATGCAACAGGCGGCATGATCACCGTATTGAAATACACTTTTTCGCAAGGGGCAAGGAGAGTCCGCTATGAAAAAAATAAAACTCGGGTTGACGATCATCATTCTTTTACTGGTTGTGCTGGTGGGCTACCAGAATCGGGACATTATTTTCATTACCCACAGTTTCGGCATCAATCTTGGTTTCTTTGAATATCACACGCCCCAGCTGCCCAATATCGCCTTGTTGACCGGATTCTTCATCCTGGGCTGCCTGCTGGTCTATATTGCTTCTTTGGCCGGAAAATTCAAGACCCGGAAAACCGTCAAAGAACTCAACAGCCTTCTTGCTTCCGCCAAAGAAGAAAACCGGCGGCTGGAAAATGAAGTACTGGCTTTAAGCAGTGACGCTTCCCGGGCGGCGCCGCCGGAACCGGCCGGTGAAGAGGAGTCCACTGACTGACCGGCGGAACCCGGCCCTCTGCCGGCTGAATCCGTAACGGTTTGACATGACTGCGGCAACCGCAACAAACAGGCGTCTTATCCTATGGGTTCCGTGAAGGCGACCCCCATGATCAAGCAGTACCTCTCCATCAAGCAGCAGTATGGAGACGCGATTCTGTTTTACCGGATGGGTGATTTCTACGAGATGTTTTTTGAGGACGCCGAAAAAGCCGCCGCCGTGCTGGAAATCGCCCTGACCTCCCGCAACAAAAATGACGAATCCCCCATTCCCATGTGCGGCGTACCGGCCAAAGCGGCCGACGCGTACATCGGCCGGCTGATCGAAGGCGGCTACAAGGTGGCCGTCTGCGACCAGACCGAGGACCCGGCTGCGGCCAGGGGGCTGGTCAAGCGGGACGTGGTCCGGGTGGTCACTCCCGGCATGGTCCTGGACAACAAACTGCTGGAGCAGGGCCGCAACAATTACGTTCTGGCGGTTGCCAGCCGGGGGAAGGACCTGGGGTTTGCCTGCATTGATATCTCCACCGGCACCTTTCGTCTGTCCCAATCCCGGGACAAGCAGGCGGTCCGCGATGAACTGCTGCGGATCGCGCCCAGCGAGGTGGTCATCCCGGAATCCGCTTCGGATGACGAACTGCTGGCATTCCTGCCGGCGCTGTTCGCCGACCGAACCATTACCACCCTGCCGGATGAGACCTTTGATCCCGAGCCGGCCCGGGAAAGACTGATCCGGCAACTCCGCACCCGCTCCCTGGAAGGCTTCGGCTGCAGCGGCATGACCGCCGGTATCAGCGCCGCCGGCGCCCTGCTGAGCTACATCCAGGAAACCCAGAAGCAGGAAGCCATTCATTTTACCGGCATTGATGCCTATCAGATCGACAATTTCCTGTTTATCGACGAGATGAGCTGCCGCAACCTGGAATTGACCGCCAACCTGCGCAGCGGCACCCGCCAGGGAACCTTGATTGCCGTCATGGATCACTGCGTCACCGCCATGGGCAGCCGACTGCTGCGGCAATGGATGCAGTACCCCCTGCTCGATGCGGACGCCATCCGCAGCCGCCAGGCCGCGGTGGCCGAGGCGGTTGCCGACGCGGGCGTGCGCGGCCGCCTGCGCGTGCTTCTCAAATCCGTTTACGACCTGGAACGGCTGGCCAGCAAAACGGTCATGGGACATATCAATGCCCGGGACATGCTGGCGCTGTTGCGCTCTTTGCAGGTCCTGCCGGAGATCCACGCCGAACTGGCCGCCTTTGCGGCGCCGCTCTTCGCGGTGGGGGATTATCTTTCGGAAACGGACCTGGCCGCCCTGCGCGCCCTGGCGGAATTGCTGGCCGCGGCCATCCGGGAGGATGCCCCGCCGTCCATCGGTGAAGGCGGCATTATCCGCCCGGAATACGACGCCCGGCTGGCCGAACTGATCGACATCAGCCGCAACAGCAAAAGCTGGCTGGCCCGTCTGGAAGCCCGGGAAAAGGAAGAAACCGGGATCACCACCCTGAAGGTCCGCTATAACAAGGTTTTTGGATATTACCTGGAAGTTCCCAAGGCGCGGGCCGGGGAAGTACCGGCCCATTATGTCCGCAAGCAGACATTGGTCAACGCCGAGCGGTACATCACCGATGAATTAAAGGAGTTCGAATCCAAGGCCCTCAGCGCCGAGGAACAGCGCGTCGCCCTGGAAACGGAGATCTTTGCCGATATCCGGCGGCAGGTGGTGGAAGAATGCAACCGGATTTACGCCGCCGCCGCCTTCATCGCCGGCGTCGATGTCCTGACCAACCTGGCGGAAATCGCCGTCAGCCACAACTACGTCCAGCCGGAAATCGTCGCGGGCGGCCGGATCGAAATCGAAGAGGGCCGGCATCCGGTCGTGGAGCAGATGCTGACCGGGGAGCGCTACGTCCCCAACTCGGCCTGCCTGGACAACGAGGCCAACCAGCTGCTGGTCATCACCGGGCCCAACATGGCCGGCAAGTCCACGGTCCTGCGCCAGGTGGCCCTGCTTGTCATCATGGCCCAGATGGGCTCCTTTGTGCCGGCGAAAAATGCCCGCACCGGCCTGGTCGACCGCATTTTCACCCGGGTCGGGGCTCTGGACAACCTGGCCGCGGGGCAGAGCACCTTCATGGTGGAGATGGAGGAGACCGCCAACATTATCAACAACGCCACCCCGGACAGCCTGGTGGTCATTGATGAAATCGGCCGGGGCACCAGCACCTATGACGGCCTGAGTATCGCCTGGGCGGTGGCCGAACATCTGCATGATCTGGACGGGCGGGGCGTCAAGACCCTGTTTGCCACCCATTACCATGAGCTGACGGAGCTGGCCGGTATCAAGCCGCGGGTACAGAATTTCAATATTGCCGTCAAGGAGTGGAACGACGAAATTATCTTTCTGCGCAAACTGGTTGCCGGCAGTACGGCCCGCAGTTACGGCATCCAGGTGGCGCGGCTGGCCGGTATCCCCGCCGCAGTGATTGCGCGCGCCAAAGAAATCCTGTATGATATCGAACAGGGAAGTTACACCTTTGAACACCAGGCCGCCGGGGCATCGATACCGGCGGCGGAGGGCCCGGTACAGATGTCTTTTTTTGATTCCGGTTCGAACGTGCTGATCGATCATCTTCTGAACCTGGACATAAACCGCCTGACCCCCTTGGAAGCTCTCAACTACCTGAGCGACCTGAAGAAAAAGGCGGCCAAGGAATCGGGAGGACGGCAGTGACCAGGGAAAACCGCTTTTCGCTGCTGATTTTCGGTTTTTGCGTAGCTGTCGCCATGGTCTCCTGCGCTTCGTACAGCGACAATATCAAAAACCGCTTTTTCGAAGCGGAAAACTGTTTTCAGGAACTGCAGAACCACCCGGAACGGCAGCAGTACCGTTCTTACTGGGAAAAATGCCTCGACGGCTACATGGGTATCTATACCCACGACCCCTCCGGTCCCTGGGCCTCGGCCGGGCTGTACAAGGCCGGCCTGATGTACCATGAACTGGCCCGCCGCTCCGGCCTGGGTGAGGATCGGCAAAAGGCCCTGGAGCTCTTGGAACAGGTCGCCCGGGAGTTTCCGGACAGTGCTTACAGCGGCAAGGCGGCTAGGCTCTACCGGGAGATCACCGGCGAAGAGCCGGAACCCTTTCGAATCCTCCGGCCCAAAACAGACGGCAAGGCCCGGCTGAAATATTTTGCAGCCAAGGACTGCCAGCAGCGACTCCTGGACAGCTCCCGCAAAAAGAAGTATCGCAGCTACTGGCAAGACTGCATCGGCCGCTTTCACGACGTCTATGAATATGACCCGGAGGGGGACTGGGCGGCGGCGGCCCTGTTCCGGGCGGCCGGGCTGAATTGTGATCTGTACCGCTATTCCTACAAGGCGGCCGACAAGCAGGCGGGCATCGACCTGTATGAAAAAATCATCGATGATTATCCCGACAGTAAGTACCGGGACAAAGCCCTGGCCCGGCTGGAGGCCATGGACGCGGACGCCCATTCCGCGACCGCATCCGCGGACGCGAAATCGGACGATCCCGTCAGCGATGTCATCGCCAAAGCGGATGCCAGTGTGGATCGATCAAACGAATCCGGGCCCGCCATTGTCAAGGATCTGCGTTTCTGGTCCAACCCCAATTACACCCGGGTGGTCATTGACGCCAGCCAGCAGACGGAGTTTTCCCACAATATTCTCCGGGAAGACAAGATCAACAACAAGCCGCGTCGGCTGTACGTGGACCTTGAGGGCAGCCGGCTTGACCAGGCCTTATCCCGCCAGGTCGTCATCGACGACAACCTGCTCAAGGATGTCCGGGCCGGCCAATACCGCCCGGATGTGGTGCGGGTGGTGGTCGACATCAAGTCCTTTCATGACTACCAGATCTTCTGCCTGCGGGATCCCTTCCGAATCGTCATTGATGTCAGCGGTCAGAACGGGCAGCTGGCCGACAGCAGCGAGGACCGTCCGCAGCAGACCGAGCCCGCTCCGGACAGCACCTCGCTGGCGGCTCAACTGGGCCTGAATGTCCGGCGCATTGTCATTGATCCCGGGCACGGCGGTCGTGACGGCGGGGCACCGGGTTCGATAAGAGGAATCCATGAAAAAAAGGTGGTGCTGGAACTGGCCAATAAACTCGCGGAACGCATCCGGAAGGAACTGGGCTATGAGGTGATCCTGACCCGGAATGACGACACTTTTCTGACCCTGGAAGAGCGCACGGCCATTGCCAATACCCGCAAGGCGGATATGTTCATTTCCATTCACACCAACGCCTGCATGACCCGCAGTGCCTACGGCATTGAGACCTATATCCTCAACCTGGCCACGGACGAGGACGCCATGAGGGTGGCCGCCCGGGAAAATAACACCTCCCGGAAAAATATCAGCGACCTGCAGGCCATCCTGAGCTCGCTGATGCAGAACACCAAGATCGATGAATCCAGCCGCCTGGCCGGTTATGTCCAGGATTCTTTGTGCGGTCACCTGGGCAAGCATTACAATCGCATCAAGAACAAGGGCGTCAAGCAGGCGCCTTTTTACGTGCTGCTGGGCGCTCAGATGCCCTCCATTCTCATTGAAACAGGGTTTATCAGCAACAGCCAGGAGTGCCAGCGCCTGATTGACGAGGAGTATCAGCGCCGCGTCTGCGAAGGCATCGTTCAGGGGGTCAAGGCCTACGTGGAAAAAACCAGGTCCGCCGCCTTTATCCCCGTCCGCCAGGAAGGGTGAAGTAAGAATTTAGCCGCCGCAGCGCCAAGGCCCCGAAAGATTCATGGCGCGGATAAAAATGGCTTTCCCTATCAACAAAAATCAGGTGATCAGATTCTGGATCTTCATCATGAAGTCGCCGATGTCCCGGCCGTATTCCGGCGGGCCGTCCACGGACAGGTATTCGCTTTTGATGGCCGAGATCATGTCCACGTCGTTCAGCACCACCGGCAGGGCCCCGTCCACGCCGTTGAACTTCATGTGCACAAAGGGCCGTCGCTTGGCGTAGGTCCCCCGGCCGGCCTTGGTTTTGCCGGCCTTGACCCGCAGGTAGGCGGCGATATCCTCGTCCACCGTAATCTGGTATATCCGCTCCGGCTGCCTGGCCGTCCAGGCGGTCATGTCCGGATCACCGCCCTTGTTGAGCTGGGACAGGGCGGTGGTGATCATGTAAAAGGTCATCTTGACCTTGAGCCGTTTTTTCTCCGGGTCAGTGGGCCGGTTGTCCGGCATAAGAATCTTCAGGGCCAGCAGCAGGCGCAGCACCTTGATCAGCAGCGGCACCCGGTGGAGCCCCTTGATCCAGGGCAGGGCCGGCTTGCCGGCGAACATGGCGTTCATGGCCGCCACCGACCGAAAGACAAAGATCAGGTCGGCCTTTTCGGCCACGCCCTGCTCCACCTCAAAATTCCCTTCCGCAAACACCAGGCAGGCGCCCACGTCCCCCTCGGGATCCCGGGCCACGAACTGCACCCGGGCGTCCACCCCGGCCAAGGTCTTGGCCAGGGCGGGCTGCTCTTCGATGAGCACCCGGATCACGGGCAGTACCGCCCGCAGAAATATCCTCGCCGCCATGCGCTCTTCTGTGGTCGCCATATTTACACCTCGTCTTCCCAGTCTTCGTCTTCTTCAAACTCCAGGTTCATGACCTCGCGCACCGTGGTCAGGATGCCGTCGGTGTCCAGCAGGTAATGGGTGTAGAGGTCTTCGGGATAGCCCACCTCGCAATAGCAATCGGGAATGCCGACCTTGCGGAAGGCGCAGCCCTTGCCGCTGGCGGCCACCACGTCGGCCACGGCGCTGCCCAGACCGCCGAGGACGTTGTGCTCCTCGAAAACCACCACCCGCCGGGTCTCCTCGACCGCCTTCATGACGGCCGCCTCGTCCAGGGGTTTGATGGTATGCATGTTCAGCACCCGCACGGACAGCCCGTCGTCCTCTTTGAGAATCCGGGCCGCCTCCATGGCGTGAAAAACGGTGATGCCGCAGCAGACCAGGGTGATGTCCGACCCTTCGGACAGGGTTACGGCCCGGCCGATCTGGAAACCGTACTCTTCGTCCTGGTAATGCCGCGGTTCAAACCCCCGGCCGATGCGGATATAGACCGGCCCGGGGTAGTTGACGCACTGCTTGACGGCGTTGGCCGTTTCAATGCCGTCGGCCGGGACGATGACGGTCATGTTGGCAAACGACCGCATGATGGCGATGTCTTCGGTGCAGTGGTGGGTGGTGCCGGCCTGGCCGAAAGAGGCGCCGCCGTGGGTGGCGATCATCTTGACGTCCAGGTTCTGGTAGCAGATATCGGTCCGCACCTGCTCGGCCGCCCGCATGGCGGTAAAGGCCGCCATGGTAGACACGAAGGGCAGCAGGCCGGATTTGGCCAGGCCGGCCGCCACTCCGAAGAGATTCTGCTCGGCAATGCCGACGTTGAAAAAGCGCTCCGGAAAATGATCCTGGAACCGGCCGATCTTGGTGGACTTGGCCAGGTCGGCGGACAACGCCACGATTTGGGGGTGAATTGCGCCCAGATCACACAAGACCTGGCCGTAGATATCGGCCTGGGTCATGGAATCTGCGTCGTATACGGTCCAGGTTATGCCTTCACTCATGATTGCCTCCTGTGGACAATGAATTGCCGGATTGTTGGCGGCGGCCGCCGCAATTGTTTGGTGCCGCCGCCGCGGGTTGGCTACTGCTTATCAATAGAGGCGCGGGCCTGCTCCATCAGGGCGGAATCCAGGCCGCCGTAGTGCCACTTGACGTCGTTTTCCATGAAGTCCACGCCCTTGCCCTTGATGGTATCGGCAATAATCACCACCGGCCCGGTGTCGGTGGAACGGGCAAAATCGATGGCGTCGGCCAGGGCGACAAAATCGTGGCCGTCGACCTCCTGCACGATAAACCCGAAGGCCCGCCACTTGTCGGCAAAGGGCTCCAGGTTCATGACTTCGTCGGTGCGGCCGTCGATCATCAGCCTGTTCTTGTCCACGAAGGTGACCAGGTTGGTCAGCTGGTAATGGGCGGCCGCCATGGCCGCTTCCCAGACCGAGCCCTCGTTGCACTCGCCGTCGCCGAGGATACAATAGGTATACCAGTCCTTTTTCTGCAGACGGGCGCCCAGGGCCAGGCCCACGCCCATGGACAGGCCGTGGCCCAGGGAGCCGGTGGAAGCATCCACCCCCCTGACCTTCATGCCGTCCAGGTGCATGCCAAAGGGCGACTTGAACTTGTTGAAAGTCTTCAGCAGGTCGAAATCAAAATACCCCTTGCGGGCCAGGACGGGGGCATAGGCCACCCCGGCATGCCCCTTGCTGAGGATCAGCCGGTCCCGGTCGGCCCAGTCCGGCCGCGCCGGGTCGATGTTGAGATAGTGATAATAAAGGATAATCAGGATATCCACCACCGACAGCCCCCCGCCAATGTGGGCGCCGCCGGCCCAGCCGGTGATATCGACAATGTCTTTTCTCGCCTGGCGGGCCTTTTCCGCCAGCATGTTCAGGTCTTCCTGTGACAGGGCCATATAAGCACCTCCCTCTGGTTATACGTTGGCCGCGACGGCCGCGAAGGCCTCGTCGGCGATCTGCAGAGTCAGTTCCAGGTCCGCCCCGGTATGGGCGGCCGAGACGAACCAGTTGTGATGGGACGTGAAAAAGGCGCCGCGCCGGGTGCACTCGGCGCACCATTTCTGGTGAAGGATCAGGGACGGATCATCCGTCAGCCGCAGATAGGGCATGGACGGATGCCCGGTGACTTTCAAATCAAAGCCGTGCCGCCGGGCCGCGGCCGCCAGGCCATCCCGCAGCTTTTCACCGTAGTTCCGCATGTGCTCTATCCCGTCGGTTCGCTGCAGTTCATCAATGGTGGCCATGGCCGCGGCCATGGGAGCGGCGGAAAACCAGTAGCTGCCCGTGTAAAAGATCCGGGCCGCCTCGTTTTTCAGGGCTTCGCTGCCGACCAGCGCGGAAATGGGATAGCCGTTGGCGACGGCCTTGCAGAAGCAGACCAGGTCCGGGGTAAATCCGAAATAGTGGTGCGATCCCCGGATATCCAGGCGGAATCCGCAGCGGATATCGTCCACCATGAGGACGATGCCGTTTTTGCGGCAGAGGGTTTCCACCTGCTGCCAGTATCCCTCGGCCGGCATTTCGTTGTCGGCAAAGGTGGGATGATGGTAGGGCGTGGCCATGAAGCCGGCGATATCATCGGGATACCGGCGGATGGCTTCTTCCAGGGCGGCCACGTCGTTCCAGGGGATGCGGATGAAATGGCGGGCGTCCTCCTCGATGATGCCGTGGTGACCGTAGGTCTGGGTCCAGGGCGCCACCCCGTGATAGCCGCCCTTGATGAGAATGATTTTCCTGCGGCCGGTGGCCTTGCGGGCGACCATGACGGCATAGGTGGTCACATCGTTGCCGTTCTTGGCGAAAAAGGCCCAGTCGGCCGCCGTAACGGTTGCCACCAGCTTTTCGGCCAGCTCCACCATGACCGGTGAAGGCGAACTGAGGCAATTGCCCTGGTCATACTGGGCCCGGGCGGCCCGGTCGACCGGTTCGTAATTGTAGCCCAGGACCATGGGTCCGTAGGCGCACATGTAGTCGATGAACTCGTTGCCGTCCACGTCCGTGAACCGCGCACCGCTGGCTTTTTCCGCGTAAAACGGATAATGTTCCGGCGGGATCAGGGGGGCCGGGCTGAAATGGCCGTAAATCCCGCAGGGAATCACCTGCACGGCACGCTCGAACAAGGCCCTTGATTTTTCATAGGTGTATGTTTTCATGCGTCTTCCTTTTTCTTCAGGCAGCTTGGTATCCGCTTTTCTCGTATCGATCAGGCCGCCAGGTACTGCGGCACCCGGTCCAGAATCAGATCCATGGCGTCAATCAGGGGCAGCTGGCCGCGGATCATGACATCCCCCAGGGCGATGGCCGCGAACGGGTTTAACTGCTGATTCAGCAGGGCGTTGGCGGTATGGACGTCCTTGAAGTACATGCAGGCCGAAGGATCAGGGACCTCCCCCTGGTTCATAACCACTTCACCGCCGCCAAAGGTAAGGCTGACGGCCGGCCCCTCCGGCAGCACCTTCAGCAGAACAGAGCCGGCCGGCATGCCGGCGGTGATCGCCTGCACGGCCGCATCCCCGGCCGCCAGGATGGGTATGGCCCGGGCGGCGGGCTACAGGGTCAGCCGGGTGTTGATCTTTTCATACGTCTTGTCGGAAAGGTCTCCCCG
>CAYTQK010000025.1:0-18507 GCA_964439745.1 uncultured Desulfobacterales bacterium | reverse complement strand
GAAACCATGGCCAATCTGGCCACCCGGGCCGGAATTACCGGCCGGACGCGCCTCACCATCCAGACGCCGCTGATCGACATGAACAAAGCCGAAATTATCCAAACCGGCTCCGCCCTTGGAGTAGACTATTCCCAGACCCTGAGCTGCTATGATCCCTTTGCCGGCGGACTGGCCTGCGGCCGTTGCGAAAGCTGCCGCCTCCGGAAAAAAGGATTTGCCGAGGCCGGCCTGGCCGATCCCACCCGCTATCACCAGTCATAAGGCTCTCACCCGGAACGCGGCTGAACAAATGCCCCCAAACCGCTCAACAGTTTTTGTCAGGAATGACGAAATCCGTCAGCTCGCCAGGGCCGCCTTTTTTGTAAAAAAATACCGCTTTGTTAAATATTCTGGATAGTTCCTGTTCAGAACTGAAGATCGGTCCAATACCCGGGTCCTCTTTGACAGAAAATGTCTCATCAGGCAGGAACACTTTTCCCGCATATCGATACAAATGGTTAAAAAATATCCACCTCATAATATCATCAGTTTAAAATATAATTTATTTTAACTGCCCGGAAAAATCGTCCGCCCCCGGCTCGCGAAAGTCTTTTCTTTCCATAAATTTTTGAATTTAAATATTTATTTTAATTATCAGCCTCTTTTTCCCAACTCCAGGCAGCCGTCTTTAAAACCATTTTTGTTGCGAATACTTAAATTAAACAAACGCCATCTCAAAATTGGCATTATTCTTGTATTAATTTTATTCAGATACTTATTCAGATAAATTAAATCAATTACCGCTATGAATTTGATGGCCCCGTAAAAAGTCTTTACATCGTCCTTCCGGCGCGGGCCGGAATCCATAACCATTTACGAAGCCGTCAAACAAAAGCAAAAGACAAAAATCCGGAACCGTCCTGAAAGTGATTCTGAAGGACGCGACCAACCCCCACAATCCCTGAAAAAGGAGGGTATCATGTTTTTTAAACAGATTGTGATGGATGATTCAGGAGCCCTTTCCTATGTGATCGGGTGTACGGTGGAAAAAACAGCCTGCGTGGTCAACCCCAAAAAAGACATTCATGAATATATTGATACGGCGGTAACCAACGGCATGAAAATAACGGCCATTTTTGAAACGGCCGGATATAACGACCGCAAAAGCGGTAAAGACAAGCTGGCCGCGCTGACCGGTGCCCCGGTCTATTTTCTGGAAAAAAAGGAAAATCCCGGCGAACAGCTGGCCGGCAAAAAAGATATCTTTGTTTTTGGCAATGCCGAGATCCGGATTGTCAACGATCCCCAATACGCCACCGGCGGCAACGCCATCCTGCTTCGTGACCGGGCCAATGAGAACAAGCCCTGGCTGGTTCTCAACCGCCGCTGCGTGTACGCCGACAACCTGGGCGCGGCCGAACTGTCCGGCAAAAATCTGTCCAACCGGCTCATGGACTATCTGGATTTCTACCAGCCGGAGGTGGACACCAGCCTGACCGACAACATGGCCAGCCTGACCCGCAGCATGTTCAATACCAGCCGGACCCAGATCGCCAAGATGTCGCTGCCGGTATAAATTTGATACAAAAATCCGGTTCCTTATTCCGATGCCAAGCACTGGGCAACAGGCCTGAGGCAGAAAAATTTCTTGCATGAACAGAGATTTCATGACATAAAAAGTAAAGTTAACCAGACGGGTTACCGGAAATATTCTGACGTTGGAACATTTTCTGCCTTTTTCTTACTCTGTGCGTTCTGACAAACCCTGACAATCCAGAGCAAACGACGGAACCGGACCGCTGATGCGAATCGCCGTCATCCATTACCATTTGAAGCCGGGCGGTGTTACCACTGTTATCAGGCGGCAGATCAATGCCGCCCGCGGCAGCACCGATTATATAGTGATAACCGGAGAGTCTGGCCCGGAAAACTTTCCCGCGGACACCGCCGTTGTGCCCGGTCTGGGCTATGACGAGCCGAATCCGGCCGCCGGCAACGCCCCCGGGGAGGTCGCCGCAGCGATCCTGGACGTTATCACCGCCCGCTGGCCGGACGGATGCGACCTGGTTCACATCCACAACCCGCTGCTGGCCAAAAACCGGCGGTTGCTGCGAATCATCCGGGAGCTGCAGAAAAAAGGGCTGCGCCTCTTTCTGCAGGTCCACGATTTTGCCGAGGACGGACGGCCGCGTCACTATTTTGCCAAGGATCCCTATCCGGCCGACTGCCACTGGGGCGTGATCAATTCCCGGGACCGGGATATCCTGCTGGCAGCCGGGGCCGATCCCGGCGGCGTGCATCTGGTACCGAACGCCGTCAACCCTTTTGAGGAATCGGCACCGCCGGGCGGGCAGAAAGGCCTGGCCCTCTACCCGGTGCGGGCCATCCGCCGTAAAAATATCGGCGAAGCGCTTCTGCTGTCTTTGTTCTTTGAAAATATCGATCAGCTGGCCATTACCCTGCCGCCCAACAGCCCGGCCGACATGCCCGGCTACAGAAGCTGGCAGGCCTTTGCTGCGGACCGGGACCTGCCGGTGATCTTTGAAGCCTCTACCGCGCGGGATTTTCATGCCCTGGTGGCCGCAGCGGCCTGCATGATCAGCACCAGCATTACCGAGGGATTCGGCTTTGCCTTTCTGGAACCCTGGACGGCTGGAAAGCCCCTGGTCGGACGGAAACTCCCGGCCCTGTGCCGTGATTTTGAAAGCGCCGGCGTCGACCTGGCCCATCTCTATACCCGGCTTGACATCCCTACGGCCTGGCTGCCGCCCGGCGAACTGGCCGCAAAAATCGACCGGGCGGTGACCGCCGCCTGCCGCGCTTTCAATATCCCGGCAGAAGACAAGACCCGGCAATGGTTTACCGCCCTGGCGGATCGGGACACCGTGGCTTTCGGCCTGCTGGACGAATCCCTGCAGCAGGCGGTATTGAGCCTGCTTCTGGACGATGCCGGCTGTCGGCGGGAACTGGCCGCCGGCAATCCCGGACTGGCCTTTCCGGCCGCGGCCGCGGCACCGGAACGAATCGCGGCCAACAACCGGGCCGTGCGCCGGGACTATGCCGCCGGCACCGCGGCGGACCGATTAACCGCCGCCTACCGGGCCGTTCGGGACCTGCCCGTTCGGCACCGTCTGGATAAACAGGTAATCCTGACACGGTTCTTTAACCCGGAAAGATTCAACCTGCTGCAATGGGGAGAATATGCATAAAGCCGATACCGGCGAGGTCCTGACCATCACCGTTTCGACCCCGCCGCTGGAGCCGCTGCCCACCGGCCTGGAACCCGGCGGCAGCCTGCAAAGGCCGCTGCGGGCCCTCCTGTTCGACATCTACGGCACATTGCTCATCAGCGCCTCCGGCGACATCGCCCTGGCCCGGGAACGCCTGTCCGCCAATACGGAAGTCGCCGCCCTGCTTGCCCGGATGGATATCCAAACTCCCCCGGACGAACTCTGCAACCGGTTTGCAGCGGCGGTCCAGGCCGACCATGCCCGCCAGCAGGAAAAAGGCATTGACTGGCCGGAAGTGGTCATCGAAGAGATCTGGGCCGATGTCCTGGGGTTGGACGACCTGACCGCGGCCCGGCGCTTTGCCCTGGCCTTTGAAATGGCGGTCAATCCCGTCTATCCCATGCCCCACGCCGCCGCGCTGCTGGCAGAAATCCGGCAAACCAGTTTGACCGCCGGCATCATTTCCAATGCCCAGTTTTACACGCCGCTTTTGCTGGCCCATATTTTCCAGGCACGGCCGGAAGAGGCCTGGGCCGATCCGGACCTGCTCTTCTACTCCTATCAACACGGTCGGGCCAAGCCTTCCCGCTATATGTTTGACCAGGCCGCCGCCGTACTGGAACGCCGGGGGATTTCTCCCGGCCAGACCCTGTACGTGGGCAATGACATGCGCAACGATGTCCGACCGGCCGCGGAAAGCGGCTTTCAGACGGCCCTTTTCGCAGGTGATGCCCGTTCCCTGCGCCTGCGGGAAGAAGACGGGCAGCTGAACGACACCCGGCCGGACCTGGTCATTACCGACCTGGCCCAATTGCGGAAATATCTGCCGCCGGCGGTGCAACCATATACCAACCCGAAACCCGCTTGAGATTGCTTACCAATCATTATTTGTAATAAATCGGAGGAGCTTTTTATGAATGATTTTCTCAAAAACCTGCGCAACAACCAAGGCTATCAGCAGAAACAGTATGACAACAAATACAAGGGACAGCAGCGGCATGACAATCGCGGCAAGTCCAATCCGCAGAAAAAAAATGATATCCCCGACTACCTCAAGGCCCTGTTCGACGATCTGGCCCCGGTCCTGAAGAATTGTCTCAACCAGTTCGCCGAAAGCCAGGCCCGGGCAGCCGCGGCCAGCGAGCGCCAGGCCGAAGCCCTGGAAAAACTGGCCACCGGCATGCCGGAAACCATGCGGCATAACCTTTCCCACAAAAAAGCCCCGCGCCGTCGCAAAATAGATCAGCGTAAACAGGAAATTCTGGAAATGATCAAAAACCTGCGGGATGAGAACATGACCTATGAAGAAGTGGCCGCTTACCTGGACGAACACAACGTGCCCACCTTTTCCGGCCGCGGCCGCTGGCACGCCCAGACGATTCACCGGTTGTACATGTATTATCCCTAACCCGGATATTTCATGAAATTTTTTGAAAAGTGTTATTTTATTGAATTATTTCAATTTATTGCACTGCACTTGGCCGTCATTTTAACAATGAAGCCGTCTATGAAGTTGAAGACCAGAGTATTCGTTATATCCTGCGGCGCAATCCGACCCGGGCTGAAGATATGGCCGCCATCCGCCAGGCCAAGTATGAAGCCGTTCAAAAGGTTGCGGGCGAACGCTCGCGCTACCTGATCGCTCATCCCCGTGCGGATGCGGCCAAAGCCCGTCTGAAGGTCGAAGAAAAAATCCGGAAATTACGTGTTGAAAAATGGCTGCACGCAAGGAAAAATGAAATGAAATCGGCTGGCAGCTGTTAAAAATAGCAAACGTGACACTACCGCCGGTACTCCCCGGAACAATTGCGGCTGTAGGCACTAAGAAAAAACTCCAGGATGAAAGAAAAAATCATTAAATTCAAATTTTTATATAAATAAAAGCGCTCGCTTTAAAGGAGAAAAGCCGTTGTATCGGCACCCAGCTATAAAATTTTTTGGAGGTTAAAACCCGCCAAAACTGTCCGGTTTTCTCGCCGACCGGACCGGCTTACCGCCCCTGGTCCTTAACAAAGGCCACGGCATTGCCAAACAGGCGCAGGCCATCGGTGGGTTCACCCGCGGGAAAGGCAGCACCGCGGCGGCGGGCCAGAACACTGCGGCGGGTCCAGTCGGGATGACTGGTGGGAAAAAGACAGGCTTCGGGATGGGGCATGAGACCGAAGACCCGGCCGGTGGGGTCGCAGATGCCGGCGATATCGTCCAGGGAGCCGTTGGGGTTGTCCGGAAAGGCACCGCCGGCCGGGTTGCCGGCGGCATCGGCATAGCGCAGGACCACCTGGCTGCCGGCGGTCAGGCGCGCGGCCACCTCGGGGGCGCAGTAGAACTTGCCCTCCCCGTGCCGAACAGGCAAATCGATCCGCTCCAGGCCGCGGGTAAACACGCACGGGGAATCGGCGGTCACGGCCAGGCGCACCCAGTCGTCTCGAAAGTTGCCGCAGTCATTGGCAATCAGGGCCACGGATCGGCGGCGGTAATCATTGTCCAGCCCGGGCAGCAGTCCCAGGTTGACCAGGGCCTGAAAGCCGTTGCAGATACCGATAACCAGGCCGCCGCCCTCCACAAAAGCCACCAGTTCGTCGCCCAGGCGCGTCTTCAGGCGGTGGGCACAAATTACCCCGGCGCCGTGGTCGTCCCCCCAGGAAAAACCGCCCACAAAAGCCATGAGGTGAAAATCGGACAAGGAGACTTCCCGGCTGGTCAGGGCGTTGATGTGCACCCGTTCGGCCGCGGCCCGGGCCCGGTCGAGGGCAAAGGCGGTTTCCCGGTCGCAGTTCAGCCCGTAGCCGCACAAAACCAGGGCTCGGACGGTTTTATCGGCGGCATTTGTCATATCAATCCTCCCAGCGGCGCCTGCCAGGCGCGTTTCAGCGTCAGGACCGGTACATCCACCAGCGGTTCGCCGCCGCGGCCGCGGACAATGAGATGGCCGCCGGCATCGGTGACCTCGCCGACCCGGCCGAAACTGCCAGCGGGCAGCAGATTTTCAAAGGCCGGAGCGTCGTCCGGGGCCACCGTAACCATGAAGCGGCCGGCGCTTTCGGAAAAAAGCAGGGCGTCCGGGCGCAGATCCGTGGCCTGCGGCAGTGCCGCCAGATCAATGTCCAGCCCTCGTTCCCCGGCCAGGGCCGCCAGGGCCAGGTGTACCGCCAGGCCGCCGCGGTAGATGCCGTGCACCGAGGCGGCTAGGCCCTTCTGGATAGCCCCGGCCAGTCCGCGATAGACCGGCAGCAAGGCGGCCGCGTCCAGCCGGGGAAGATTCCGCCCGGTCAGGCCGAAATGGGCGTAATATTCCGAGGCGCCCAGCTCGTTGCCCGTGTGGCCGACGATATAGACATAATCTCCGGACGTCTTGACATCCATGGTCTGGCACCGCAGAACGTCGGCCACCACGGCCGTGGCCGAAAACTGCATGGTGGGCGGCGCCGAGATCTTGCGGGTCTCGCCGTAGGGCCCCGGCAGGTGGCCGTCCACGTACATGCTGTCCTTGCCGGACAGCAGGGGAATGCCGTAGTCGCGGCAGACATCCCGCAGGGCCAGGCAGGCCCGCACCAGCTGGGCGGCCTTGTACTTGCCGTCGGGATTGGTTTCGGGATGATACTGAATATTGGGCCAGCAGAAATTATCCACCCCGCCGATGCCGTCTGCCGGGGCGCCCACCGCGATCAGACGCCGCACGGCCTCATCAATGGTACAGGCCACCATGTCATAGGTATCGATGGCGGAATAGGCCGGCAGCAGGGCCTGGGAAAAGGCCAGTCCCCGGTCGGAAGACAGCAACGGCCGGGTCACGGCGGCGTCCGAGGGGACATCCCGGCGGACGCCCACCAGCGGCTTGATGACGCTGCCGCCCTGGACTTCATGGTCATACTGGCGGGCGATCCACTCCCGGCTGCAGATGTTGGGCCGGGCCAGCAGGTCGCACAAAAGGGTGCTGTAATCGGTGGGCGAACCCAGGACTGGTTCGCACAATCCCCGCGCCTCCGGGGACAGCCACTCGGCTTCGAATTCCCACTGGGGAAAATCGGCTTCCATAAAGGAAAGATCGATATAGGCGCAGGTCCGGTCGTGGTAAAGAACATGCAGCTTGCCCGTAGCGGTGTATTCGCCGATAACGGTGGACTCCACCGCGTGGCGGGCGGACAATTCCAGAAAACGGTCGATCTTTTCCGGGGCTACGGCCACGGTCATTCGTTCCTGGGATTCGGATACCCAGATCTCCCACTGGTCCAGGCCCTGGTACTTGAGGGGAACCTTGTCCAGCCAGACCCGGCAGCCGCCGGCAAACACGGCCGATTCGCCCACCGAGGAAGACAGGCCGCCGCCGCCGTTGTCGGTGATGAAGCCGATCAGGCCCTCGTCCCGGGCGGCCAGCAGGAAATCATGCATCTTCTTCTGGGTATAGGGATCGCCGATCTGGACATGCCCGGCGGGAGTGGTCGCGGAGAAGACCTCCGAGGAGGCGGTCACCCCGTGGATGCCGTCCTTGCCCACCCGGCCGCCGCACATGACGATGAGATCTCCGGGCCGGGTGGTCTTCTCCGCGGTCGGCCGGCCGTGGATGCGCGCCGGCATGACGCCGATGGCGGTAACAAACACCAGACACTTGCCCAGGTAACCGTCGTCAAACCAGACCTGACCGAAGGTGGTAGGAATCCCGCTCTTGTTGCCGCCGTCGCGCACCCCTTCGATGACCCCGTCCAGAAGCCGCCGGGGATGCAGCTTGGGCCGCAGCTCGCCGGCATAATCCCGGTGACCGGTGCAGAAGCCGTAGCCGCCCATGACCAGGCGGGCGCCCAGCCCGGTGCCCATGGGATCCCGGTAGACCCCGACGATGCCGGTCATGGCGCCGCCGTAGGCCTCCATGTTGGAAGGGGAGTTGTGGGTCTCGCCGGTAATGACGTAATAGTGCTCGTCGTCAAAACGGGCCGCGCCGGCGTTGTCCCAGAGCACCGAGATCACCCAGGAAAGCTTTTCCTTGAGATCCAGGGTCGGCTGCCGGATGCAGGTGGCAAACAGGCTGTCAATGACCGTGGTTTCGCCGCTATCCCTGTCGCGGTAATAAAATTTGCCCTGGAAGGTGTTGTGGTTGCAGTGATCGCTCCGGGCCTGGGAGATGTATTCCAGTTCGATATCGGTGGGCTCGTCCAGCTCCACCGCGGCCCGGTCCTGCCGCACGCCTGCCCGCCGGAAATACTCCCGGATGGTGGGCACGTCGTTGGGATTCAGGGCCAGGTTGCGCTCGGCACTGACCCGGATCAGCTCCTCGTCCGTGGCCACGGGAACAGTGGTGACGGTGGGCACGTGATCCAGCACCACCCGGGGAATGATAAAACCGATGCCCTCGTCCGGGTCCCAGTCCGCGGCAGCCATAATCCGCCACTGCTCGATGGTGTCGTTGGCCAGCAGTTCCCGGGCGATGGTTTCGGCCTGGCCCGCGGTCAGGTCCTGTCCGCGGAGGCAATACCGACGGGAGGTATAAACTCCCTCGGCCTCGCCAAAGGGACGCTCCAAACTGTCGGCCAGGATCTCTTTGGCGGTATCGCCGGGGTTGTCCTTGACGCCGGGCCGAAAACCGACCCAGATGATCCAGTCGGCCTCCACGGCCAAAGGTTCGTAGGAGGAGATCTCGGTGACCGGGTTGGTGAAGATGTCACGGGCGACCGCCAATTGCTCCTCATTCAGGGCGGCGTCAAAGGTAATGACCCGCACTACCCGCACCCCGGTCACCCCGAGAGCGAAATAATCATTGGCCCGGTTGCGGACGGTATTGCCCTCGGCATCGGTCAGACCGGGTTGCAGCGCGATTTCCAGCCGGTGTGGCATGCCTGTCTCCCTCTACTCAAAAAACCGCATAATATCATTGTAAAAGGCCAGAATCATCAAAAAAAGGAGAACGAACAGGCCGATCTGCTGGGCGGTTTCCCGGGTTTTCAGGGTAACCGGCTGGCGCCGGGCCGCTTCAATGAAGAAAAATATCAGGTGACCGCCGTCCAGCACCGGGATAGGCAGCAGATTGAGAATGCCCAGGTTAATGCTGATAAAGGCAATAAAGGCCAGCAGGCTGGAAGCGCCGTGCTCGGCCTGTTGACCGGCCATCTGGGCGATCAGGATGGGCCCGCCGATCTCCTTGGTAGATACCGATCCGGCGATGATTTTGGCCACCCCCACCCCGGTCAGACGGATAATCTCGAAGGTCTGGCCGATGCCTTCACCCAGGGCGGCCACGGGACCGAGCGGCTGCTGGATAATCTCGTCCAGGGAGACCAGGCCGATAACAGGATCATGCAGCACGGCCGCGGCCGGGGAGATGCCCACCAGGTATCGCTGGGTGGGCTCGTTGAAAATGGTGCGGCTGTCTGCCAGCCGGGGGGTAATGGTCAGGTTCATCCGTTCGTCCCGCCGCTGGATGGTCACTGTCAGGGTCCGGCCGTCGCAATTTTCGATCATCTGCGCCACCTGCGACCAGGTCTGAATGGGGGTGCCGTTGATGGCCTTGATCTGGTCCCCCATCGTCAGGCCGGCGGCCGCGGCCGGCATATCCGGGGAGACCTCACCGATAACCGGCGAAAGATAGGTCTGTCCCTGCACCCAAAACAGCCCCGAAAAGATCAGCACGGCCAGCAGCAGGTTAAAGACCGGTCCGGCCGCCACGATCAGGATCCGCTGCCAGACCGGTTTATGCGTGAAGGATACGGCCGCATCCGCCGCAGACACCTCTTCTTCCGGATCTTCCCCGACCATTTTGACATAGCCGCCCAGGGGAATGGCCGAAACCCGGTAATCGGTGCGGCCGGCGGTAAAGCCGAACAGGCGCGGGCCGAAACCGAGCGAAAACTTTTCCACTCCCACCCCGCACAGCCGGGCCAGCAGGAAATGACCAAACTCGTGAAAAAAAATCAATACGCCCAGTACGATAACCAGGGCCACAATACTTGTCATAATTTTACCGTCTGTTTGTTTATCCGGTGATTTTCCCGGCGGCCGCCTGGCGGGCCCAGGCGTCGGCCGCCTGGATGTCGGCCAGGCCGGGCGAAGTCACCGGCCGGTGATCGGCCAGCACCCCTTCGATCACGGCCGGAATTTCAAAAAAGGAAATCCGTTTTTCCAGAAAGGCCATTACGGCGGCTTCATTGGCGGCGTTCAACACGGCCGGGCAGGTCCCGCCCCGGCGGGCGGCCTCATAGGCCAGGCCCAGGCAGGGAAATCTCTCCAGGTCCGGTTTTTCAAAAGAAAGCGTTCCCAGGTCGGCCAGGTCCGGCGCCGGCAGCACCGGCGACAGCCGTTCCGGGTAGGACAGGGCATAGGCGATGGCGCCCCGCATGTCCGGCACCCCCAGCTGGGCCAGCATGGAGCCGTCCACGTAAGATACCAGGGAATGTACAATACTCTGGGGATGAATGATTACCTCGATCTCCGCCGCGGTCACCCCGAACAGGGCGGCCGCCTCAATCACCTCCAGCCCCTTGTTCATGAGGGTGGCCGAATCAATGGATATTTTTTTGCCCATCTCCCAGGTGGGGTGGGACAGGGCCGCTTCCGGGCCGGCCGCTGCCATCTCCGCCCGGCTCTTGTTCAAAAAGGGGCCGCCCGAGGCGGTCAGGTGAATTCGATCAATAGATTGCCGGTCCTGGCCTGCCAGGCACTGAAAGATGGCGCTGTGCTCACTGTCCACCGGCAGGATGGACACCCCCTTTTCCGCGGCCAGGGGCATGACTACATCGGCGGCCATGACCAGCACCTCCTTGTTGGCCAGGGCCACGGTTTTTCCGGCCTCGACTGCGGCAATGGTGGGTTCCAGTCCGGCCGCACCGACCATGGCCGAGACCACCATATCGGCGCCGGCAATGGCCGCGGCCGCCCGGTAGCCCTCCGGACCATGCAGAATTTCGACTTTGGTATCCGCCGGCAGCAGCGTTCGCAGCTCCCGGGCCCGCTTCTCATCAATGACCACGGCGATTCCCGGAGCGAAGCGCCGGATCTGTTCGGCCAGCCGGGCGGTATTTTCGCCGGCTGCCAGCGCGACCACGGAAAAACGTTCCGGAAAACGTGCCACTACGTCCAGGGTGCTCGTCCCGATGGAACCGGTGCTACCGAGTAGGGATATTCGTTTCATGCCGAAAACACGTACACCTTGAAAAGATAGGCCACGGGAATGGCGAACAGAACGGCGTCAATGCGGTCCAACAGCCCGCCGTGGCCGGGGAAAATCACCCCGGAATCCTTGACGCCCGACTCCCGCTTGAGGATCGACTCGAACAGGTCCCCGGCCTGGCCGCAGATGCTGATGGTTATAAAGAGAATGACGGCGCCGGCCCAGGGCAACCGGGGCATGTCCAGGCCGAAGGGCAGTACCGGAAAAATCCCGTTGACCGCGCACCCGGCCAGCACCGTCGCCAGCAGGCCGCCCAGCGCCCCTTCCACGGTCTTCTTGGGGCTGACCCGCGGCAGCAGTTTATGGCGGCCCAGATAGGTGCCGGCATAGTAGGCCCCGGTATCCCCCACAAAGACGATGATCAGCAGCAGAAAAACCCAGGTGGCACCGTGTTGGCTCCGGTGCAGCACCGCCGCCAGCGAAAGGATCAACGGCAGGTAAACCAGCCCGGTAATCTGTTTTAAAACGTTTTCCAGTGCGTCCGGCTGCCGCCCGTACCGCCCCAGGGCCAGGGCGCCTGAAAACAGCAGCATTCCGCACAGTACCAGGCAGACCAGGTCATACCGACCGGCGGCGGCGGAAAAAACAATGACGGTTCCGGCCAGGAAACCGGACAGGGCAAGCGGCGACAATTGCTGCTTCTGCCCGGATGCGGACAGCACGATACCGTAATATTCGTACAGCGCTACGAGGGATGCCGCCCAGACAAACAGGGTAAAAAACCAGGGGGCGGAAAAATAGATGATCGAAACCACCAAGGGAATCAGGATAATTGCCGTCAACCACCGTTGCGAATGCATTTTCTGCGTATCTCCCGCGATGTTAGCAGACAAAACAAGGGGATGGCGGGCCGGCTTACACTTTCCCGAAACGCCGCTCCCGGCGCTGGTAGGCCTGCAGGATGGCCTGCAGTTCATCAACGTCAAAATCCGGCCAGAAGGTCTCGGTAATGAAAATCTCGGTATAGGCCAGCTGCCATAAAAGAAAATTGCTGAGCCGCATTTCCCCGCTGGTACGGATAAGCAGATCCGGATCGGGCAGGTCGTGCGTGTCCAGGTAAGCGGCGAAAGTCCGCTCATCAATCTCGTCCGGGGCTGTCCGGCCCGCCCGAACCGCTGCGGCCAGCCGCCGGGCAGCCCGAACGATTTCCGCCCGCCCGCCGTAACTCAAGGCAACCGTCAACACCATCCGGTCGCCTGCGGCGGTGACAGCCATGGCCTCATCCAGCGCCTGCCGCACGTCTTCGGACAGCCGGCGGCGTTCTCCGATCACGTTCAGGCGAATGCCGTTGTCCCGCAGCTTGGCCTGCTGTCTGCCCAGAAACTCCTTGAGCAGGCGCATGATTCCGGCCACCTCGTCGGCCGGACGCTTCCAGTTTTCCGTGGAAAAAGCGAACAGGGTCAAACAGGAGATGGACAGATCCCGGCAGGCACTGACCACCGCCTCGATCGTTTCCACCCCCCGGCGATGCCCTTCCAGCCGGGGAAGCGACCGCTTTTTGGCCCACCGGCCGTTGCCGTCCATGATGATGGCGATATGGGCGGGCATTCGTTCCGGCTCCAGGCGCCGGCCGGAATCTTCCGCAGAAAGATTAGAGTTCAAGGATCTCCTTTTCTTTTTCCTTGCACACCTCGTCAATGCGCTCCACGAATTTATCGGTCATCTCCTGGACCTTGTCCCGGGCGGCAAAGGCGTCATCCTCGGAAATATCCCCGTCTTTTTTCATCTGCTTGAGATTTTCATTGGCATCCCGGCGGACATTGCGCACGGCCACCTTGTAGTCCTCGGCCATCTGCCCCAGCTGCTTGGCGATTTCCTTGCGGCGCTCCTCGGTCAGGGGCGGCACGGTCAGGCGGATCACCTTGCCGTCATTGCTGGGTGTCAGTCCGATGTTGGATTGCAGGATGGCCTTTTCCACGTTCTTGATGACCGTGGCATCCCAGGGTTGAATGACGATCAGCCGGCTTTCCGGAACCGACAAAGAAGCCATCTGGTTCAGCGGGGTGGGCGTACCGTAATAATCAACGGTAATACCGTCCACCAGGGACAGGGAGGCACGGCCCGTCCGGACCTTGCGCAATTCCGCGACAAAGGCCGCCAGTGATTTTTCCATCTTTTCCCGGGTTTCGTCATACACTAAGTCAATCATGCCTTGTCCCCTCTCTGCTCGGCGCAGGCTGCCGGTTCAATGATTGCTGATATAGGTACCGATCCTCTCACCGCAGATAATCCGCCCGATATTGCCCGGCTCCTTGATGGAAAAAACCACCAGCGGCAGGCTGTTATCCATGGCCAGCGAAATCGCGGTCGAATCCATGACCCCCCATTGATTCTCCAGCACGTTCATGTAGGTAGTTTGCTCGATGAACTTGGCATCACTGGATTTTTCCGGGTCCGAATCATACAGCCCGTCCACCCGGGTGGCCTTCATAAAAATCTCGGCGTGAATCTCTTCGGCCCGCAACACGGCGGCGGTGTCGGTGGTAAAATAGGGATTGCCGGTCCCGGCCGCAAAAATGACGATACGCCCCTTGTCCAGGTGCCGCAGGGCCCGCCGCAGGATATAAGGCTCGGCCACGGCATGCATCTCAATGGCCGTCTGGATCCGGGTCTCGACCCCCATTTTTTCAATGGCCTCCTGCAGGGCAATGCTGTTGATAACGGTGGCCAGCATGCCCATGTGATCCGCGGCGGTCCGGTCCATTCCGTAGGAACTGGCGGCCACGCCCCGGAAAATATTGCCACCGCCGACGACCACGCCGATCTGCACACCCATTTTCGCCGCGGTGACCACTTCGTCCGCCACATAGCGGATCATCTCCGGGCTGATGCCGAAACTTTCGTTTCCCATCAGCGATTCACCGCTCAGTTTCAAAAGAACGCGCCGATACCGGGGTTTTGTCAACGGATTTATTCTCCCAGTTGATAACGGACAAACCGTTTAATGTTGATGTTCTCACCGATCTTGGCAACGATCTCGTTGACATAATCCCGGATGGAAATCCCGGGATCCTTGACATAGGCCTGATCCATGAGACAGGCCTCCTTGTAGAACTTCTTGATCTTGCCTTCAACGATCTTGTCCACCATGTTTTCCGGCTTACCCATTTCCAGGACCTGCTCCCGGTAGACCGCCCGTTCCCTTTCCACCACCTCTTCCGGCACGTCTTCCGGTTCGATGCCGGCCGGACTGGAAGCGGCGATGTGCATGGCGATGTTACGGGCAAACTCCTTGAAATCATCGGTTTTGGCCACAAAGTCAGACTCGCAGTTGACCTCGACCATGACGCCGATTTTGCCGCCCATGTGTATATACGATTCGATGACGCCTTCGGCCGTCTCCCGCCCGGAGCGTTTGGCCGCCTTGGCCAGCCCCTTGGTGCGCAGATAGTCTACCGATTTTTCAATATCCCCGTTGCATTCGGTCAAGGCTTCCTTGCAATCCATCATTCCGGCTCCGGTCTTGTCCCGCAGTTCCTTGACCATGCCGGCGCTTATTGTTGCCATGGACTTTACTCCTTCGTCATTTCCGGTTGATTGTCTTCCTGCTGATTGTCCGGCTGTGTTTCCGGCTGCGTTTCCGGGGGTTCCGCCGATTCCGAAGGCAGGTCCTCGAAATTGTCCTGGAAATCGGAAACCGAGGAGAACCCGGAACGCCGGATACGTTCCACGATCGGCCCTTCGCTGCCGTCGGAAATCACCTCCCGTTCAGCGGCGGTCTGCTCGGCCGCCTCGGCGGCGGCTTTTTCGGCGGCGGTCTCGGCCGTCTTCTTGTCGGTTTCCGCCTGCTGCTTCTCCTGGCGGCGGCGGGCGCCTTCCAGGCAGGCATCGGCAATGCGCGAAGTGATCAGGCGAATGGCCCGGATGGCGTCATCATTGCCGGGGATGAGATAATCGATCGGATCCGGATCACAATTGGTGTCCACCATGGCCACCACCGGTATCCCCAGCCGATTGGCCTCATTTACGGCGATGGCCTCCTTCTTGATATCCACGACAAAAACAGCCCCGGGCAGCCGGGTCATGTTCTGGATTCCGCCCAGCACATTGTCCAGCTTGGTCCGATGCTTGGTCAGCTGCGCCTGTTCTTTCTTGGGGTACATCTCGATGGAACCATCATTGATAATTTCATTAAGATGATGCAGCTGGTCGATGCTCTTCTTGATGGTCTGAAAATTGGTCATCATGCCGCCCAGCCAGCGGTTGTGCACGTAATACATCCCGGCCCGGTTGGCTTCCTCGTAAATGGACTCGCGGGCCTGCTTTTTGGTGCCGACGAACAGGACCGAGCGATTGTTCTCCACCGTTTTGACGATAAACTCATAGGCGTCCTTGAACAGCCGAACGGTCTTCTGCAGATCGACAATATAGATCCCGTTGCGGGCCCCGAAAATATAGGGTTTCATCTTGGGGTTCCAGCGCCGGGTCTGGTGACCGAAATGCACGCCCGCTTCCAGCAGTTCCTTCATGGTTACATGGTTGCTCATGCCTGTCTCCTTGATTTGGGTTTTTCCGCCGTTTCCGTCATCCCGGAATCCCGCTTTTTATTGCCAAAGCACCCGGAATCCGGTCGGAAAACGTGTGTTTTATGCTGCCATGCTTATGTTAAATCCACTTATATAACAGATCCGATTTCATCAAAACAACCTTTTTTTTATTATCCGCCCCGATTCCCGGCCGAATGGCCCCGTTTTTTGGATAAAGTATCCGGACTCACATTTTTTCCCGGCAATAAAAATGAACGGGGGGAATCATTTTTATGAATAAAAACAAATCACCCTCAAGTCCACAAAAAAACGGACCGCAGCCGATGGAATTTATGATTTTTTCGCCAGGCGGGCCACCCGGTCATGTCCGGCCAGATCCCGGATAAAATCCACCGCCGTGTACCGGCCGGAAGAGGCGGCCAGATCGGTCACGGCAGCCCGCTGATCCCAGCCGATCTCCATCAGCAGCAGACCGCCGGGGTTCAGAAAATCCGCGGCCCGGGCGATAATATGACGGATATGGACAAGACCGTCCTGGCCGCCGTCCAGGGCTTGGCGGGGCTCGTAGTCCCGGATCTCCGGGGCCAGCCGCTCGATCTCGGCCGCGGACACGTAGGGCGGATTGACCACGATCAGGTCAACGGCCATCCCGCCCGGCCGCAGGCCGGCAAACCAGTCGGCGGCAAAAAAATCCACCCGGTCCAGCAGGCGGTGGCGGGCGGCATTGCGCCGGGCCACGACCAGGGCCGCCGGGCAGCGGTCCGAGGCCAGAAAGCGGACGTCCGGTTCGGCAGCCGCCAGGGACAAAACCACCGCCCCGGAACCGGTGGCCGGTTCCCAGACCGCCAGGCCGGCTGCGGAGCGGCCGGACAATTCGGCCAGGGCACTTTCCACCAGGGTTTCCGTGTCGGGCCGCGGTACCAGGACGGCGGGGGTCACTTCGAAGGAGCTCTCCCAGAAGCCCTTTTCACCGGTAATATAGGCCACCGGTTCACCGGCGGACCGCCGCCTGACAAGCCCGCGCATGGTGGCCCGCTCTTCTTTCTCCAGCGGCCGGGCAAAATCAAGATAAAGATCCAGGCGATCCAGGCCCAGGGCATGGGCCAGCAGTAATTCCGCTGACAGGCGGGGACTTTCCACTTGCCGGGAGGTAAAATAGCGGGTGGTCCACTGGATCACGTCAAGCACGGTCCAGGGAGCTTGGTCAGGAGGCATTACCGCTGTCCGGGGAGAATTCTTCCGGGGATTCCAGCTTCTGGGCGTTAAAATAGGCGGCCAGGCCCTCGATCAGCGGCTCCAGATCGCCCTGCAGGATGGCGTCCAGCTTGTACATGGTGATGCCGGCGCGATGATCGGTCACCCGGCCCTGGGGAAAATTGTAGGTACGGATCCGTCCGCTGCGGTCCCCGCTGCCGACCTGGTCCTTGCGCTGACCGTCCCGGGCTTCATTCTGCTCCTTGATAAGCAGATCAAGCAGGCGGGCCCGCAGCACTTTCATGGCCTTGTTCTTGTTTTTCAGCTGTGATTTTTCGTCCTGGCAGGTAACCACCAGGCCGGAGGGCAGATGGGTCAGGCGTACGGCCGAATCGGTGGTATTAACGGATTGGCCGCCGGGACCGCTGGAACGAAAGACATCGGTCTTGACATCGGCCGGGTCGATGGTCAGCTCCACGTCCTCGGCCTCGGGCAGAACCGCCACCGTCACGGCCGAGGTATGGATACGGCCCTGGGTCTCGGTTTCGGGGACCCGCTGCACCCGGTGAATGCCGCTCTCATACTTGAAATAGCTGAAAGCGCCCTTCCCGTAAATCATCATGACCACTTCCTTGTACCCGCCCACGCCGGTTTCATGGCTGTTCATGATTTCCGTTTTCCAGCCCTTCTGCTCGGCAAAACGCCAGTACATGCGAAACAGGTCGTGGACGAACAGGGCCGCTTCTTCCCCGCCGGTTCCGGCCCGGATCTCGATCAGCACGTTCTTGTCGTCGTTGGGATCTTGGGGAATGAGTAGTTTCTTGAGACGGCTCTCCAGCTCTTCCTGCCGGCGGGTCAGCGTCTCAATTTCCTGCTGGGCCAGCGCCTTGATTTCCGGATCACTATCATGGAGCAGTTCGCGGCTTTCGGCCAGGTCGGTCCCGGTCTTCCGGTACTCCTGGTACGTTTCAACCATCCTGGCCAGCTCGGCATGCTCCCGGCTGTACCGCTGATAGGCTTCCCGATCCTGGATTACCGCCGGATCCGCCATTCTGGATTCCAGCTCAGCGAACCGGTCTTCCACCTGCTGTAATTTATCGAACATTGCCCGGCTGCTTCCCTGTCAAGGGACCAGTCCCTGATGGTTCATGGTTCCACCCGATGCCGCCCCGGTCACCAATGACCGGTTACCGTGCCCGCTTTTCTACCGTGGTTATTGGGCCTTGTTCTGGTCGTATTTGGCATATTTCCGGCGGAACCGCTCAATGCGGCCGGCGGTGTCAACCAGTTTCTGCTTGCCGGTAAAAAAGGGGTGACACTTGGAACAGATTTCCACGTTGATCGATTCCCGGGTGGAACCGACCGTGAACTCATTGCCGCACACGCAGCGGGCATTGGCCTGATGATATTCCGGATGAATCCCTTTCTGTATGTCCTTGCAACCCCCCGTTATTAACGATCC
>CAYTQK010000024.1:0-18591 GCA_964439745.1 uncultured Desulfobacterales bacterium | reverse complement strand
ATCATATTGCCTTCATAATGCATGACATCACCTCGGCAGTGATTGATAGAAAATTGCCCGAAATGAACGACAGAACCGCCATCCCCGACCATCAGGACCTGGTTGGTTCAGCGAAAAAAGCCCCCCTGGGCGGCCGGACCCGATTCCTGCTCCGGTCCGGTACCTTCACGGCACCTTTCAAGAACAGGCGGATTATCATTCCGTCTCCGGATCTTTTGTCTCATTTCCTTCCCCGGCGCTCCCCTCGTCAGCGGCAATCTTTTCATACACTTCATCGCGGTAAATGGTCACCTCCTCCGGCGCCTCAAATCCCAGCTTGACACTGCCCTTATCGATCTGGATCACGGTAACGACAATATCCTTGCCTACCCTTACTTTTTCGTTAAACTTTCGGGTTAATACCAGCATCGTACTTCTTACGGATAGGTATCCGCCTCCCTTGCTGATGCAGGGGGCGGCCTGCCGGCCGCCCCCGAAATCCGGAAGGCCGCCGCCTTCCGCGCTATGTTTCCTTCGTGCCTCTTACCCACACACCCGGCAGCCCCGGACGTCGTCCGGATCAGACCCGGGCCAGCTTGACCGCGCATACCTTGTATTCCGGTATCTTGGCGACCGGGTCAAGCGCGGCATTGGTCAAGTAATTGACCGCCGATTCAGCAAAATGGAAAGGGATAAATACCGTACCAGCCACACTGGTATCGGAGACCTTCACCCGGGCGGTAATCTCGCCTCTCCGGGAGGAGATGGTGGCCATCTCCCCGTCATTCAAATTGAACCGCCGGGCATCATCGGCGGCGATTTCCACGAAATTTTCCGGCGCCCGCTCGTTCAGTCCCGGGGTTTTACGTGTCATGGTGCCGGTGTGATAGTGGTAGATCAGCCGGCCGGTGGTCAGGCAGAGAGGATATTCCTCATCCACCTGTTCGTCCGGCGGCAGATAGTCAATGGCGTGGAAATTGCCGCGGCCGCAGGGGAACTGACCCACATGGAGCACCGGCGTACCCGGATGCGACTGATCCGGGCAAGGCCAGTGCAGTCCTTCCCTTTCGATCCGGGCATAGGTAATACCGCCGTAGGAAGGGGTCAACCGGGCGATCTCGGTCATGATCTCTTCCGGGTTCCGGTAATTCATGGGCAGGCCCATGGCCGTGGAGATGGCGGAAATAATTTCCCAGTCGGGTTTTGCCTGGCCGGGCGGGGTCACCGCCTGGCGGACCCGCTGGACCCGGCGCTCGGTATTGGAAAAAGTACCGTCTTTTTCCGCCCAGCAGGCCGCGGGCAGGACCACGTCGGCCATCTGCGCCGTCTCGGTCAGAAAAATATCCTGCACCACCATGAAATCCAGATGTTCCAGGCTTTTTCTGGCATGATTCAAATCCGGGTCCGAGACCAGCGGGTTTTCCCCGATAATATACAGGGCCTTGATTTTCCCCTCGTGCGCCGCCGGAATCATTTCGGTGACCGTCAGTCCCGGTTCGGCCGGCAGACCCGTAACGCCCCAGTCTTCTTCTGATTTTTTCCGGGCGGCTTCGTCGCCCACCTTCTGGTACGCCGTCAGCACGTTGGGCAGCCCGCCCATGTCGCAGGCGCCCTGGACATTGTTCTGGCCCCGCAGGGGATTGACCCCGCCGCCCTCAATGCCCAGGTTGCCGCACAGCATGGCCAGGTTGGCCAGGGACTTGACATTATCCGTGCCGGTCGTGTGCTGGGTGATGCCCATGCAGTAAAGAATGCTGGCCTGCTCGGCGCCGGCATATCGCCGGGCCAGGGCCACGATATCGTCGGCGGCGATGCCGGTGATGCTCTCCACGAATTCGGGAGTGAACTTGTCCACCATGCTTTTCAGGTCCTGGAACCCGCTGGTGCGGTTGTCCACGAATTCATGGTGGTAGAGATCTTCCTTGATGATGACATGCATCAGCCCGTTGATCCAGGCCACGTCCGTGCCGGGATTGGGCCGCAGCCATTTTTCGGCGAACCGGCTCAGCTTGATGCGGCGCGGGTCAACCACCAGGAGAGCCGCCCCCTTCTTCTCCACCGCCCGCTTGACAAAAGAGGAAATAACCGGATGATTTTCAGTGGTATTGGTGCCGGTGGCCAGGATGACCTCGGCTTTTTCAATATCCCCGATGGTATTGGTCATGGCTCCACTTCCGAACGCGGCGGCCAGACCGGCCACCGTGGAGCTGTGTCAGAGACGGGCGCAGTGATCGATGTTGTTGGTTTTGAGGCACCCCCGGGCGAACTTGTGGGCCAGGTAGTTTTCCTCGTTGGTAACCCGGGCCGAAGTAAACACGCCGATGCTGTCCGGCCCGGAGTGATCCTTTATTCCGGACAGCTTTTCAGCCACCAGGGCGATGGCTTCCTCCCAGCCGGCTTCCCGAAACTGGCCGTTTTCCTTGATCAAGGGGGTAGTCAGGCGCTCTTGCGAAGCAATAAAGGGAAAACCGAAGCGTCCCTTAACACACAAGCTGCCGTAATTGGGAGCAGAATTTTCCGCCCCGGTCACCTTGACCACGGTATTGTCCCGGACATGCAGGTAAATCTGGCAACCCACCCCGCAATAGCTGCAAGTGGTTTTTACTTTCCGGGTCTCCCAGGGACGGGCGGTAAAGCGGGCATCTTTTTCCACCAGCGCTCCCACCGGGCAGGCCTGGACACATTCACCGCAGAAGACACACTCGGAATCGGCCAGGGGACGATCCGCGGCGGAAGTAACGATCTTTTCAACCCGGCCATCATCGGTCAGCCGCGTTTCAATGGCATTGTTGACCTGGACTTCCCGGCAGGCCTTGACGCATCGGCCACAGCGGATGCATCGGGAAAAATCCCGCAGAATAAAAGGATTGACAACCTCCATGGGATAAGGCGCCCCGTCTTTGCCCGGTTCAACGCCCTTGACCTGGTACCGGTAGGCCAGGTCCTGCAGCCGGCAGTCACCCCAGGCGGGACAAAGTTCCTCGGCCCCGTCATCGGCCTGGACCCCCAGTTGAAAACTCGTCCAGTCCTTACCCGAGGTGCCGCTGACCGCGCAGTTGTGGTTGCCGGAGGGGAGCAGGTCCCGGGTGGGGGCCCGGGGCGAGGCGACCACGGCCGGCGATTCGGGTTCCACCACCATTGGTTCCTCGGCCGGCGTGGAACAGGCCGTGACCAGCTCCGCCCGGCCGGCTAGCGCCACCACGCAGACCCGGCAGGTACCCGTGGGGGTGGTCCCCTTTAAATGGCACAGGGTGGGAATATCGATACTGTTGCGCCGGGCGACTTCCAGGATGGTCTCGCCCGCCGTAAAGGACAGCTCCTGATCATTGATTGTAATCGTCTTTTCCATGCGTTTCTCCTGCTGATCGCCCTTTGTAAAGAGGGCCCTATGCACAACAAGCGGGACCGTCCCGGCTTTTCGCTGCACCGTCAGCCCCCCGGTTTTCTCGCCCCAACCGCAGCGAAAAAGCGAGTGACGGACTGTTTTAATTAAAATCCTTTTTATATATAAAATTGGAGATGGTGTCAATAATGTTTCCCACAGAACCGATACCGCGCCTGTCCGTCAATTTATTTGTACCGGCGAGCGGCTCTGTGGTACCCTGAAAAAAACATCATATCGGTTCGCCTTTTTTTCAGGCAGCTGGATAAAACCACGATTTTGTCTTGATATTTTCTGAAAACACGATAAAAAATCCAGAAACAAACCGTCAATACAGCAGGCAGGAACAGCCGCAGACCGGAACAGAATATGAATCGAAGCAAGTACAGCCATGCCGGAGAAGCACAGACGCCGCACCGCTCTTCTTCCGACAACCTGGTTGCCGACTGGCAGGCGCTGATGCGCACCTTCATCCGTCCCGAGGACGAAGCCTGCCGGGCCACGCTGGTCAAATATATGGAACAGATCCTGTTCGGCCTGCATGCGTTCCTCGGCAAACACGTCGGCATCACCGAAGCCATCAGCCTGAAAACCCTTTCCCGGGAATTCACCGAAACAGTCATCAGCGACAACCCGGAAAGGCGGCTGGCCGAAGTCATCCGCGAGCTGATCAAAGAGATCTCCCCCCATGCCGTCAACGTGGCCTCGCCCTACTTTGTGGGGCACATGACCTCGGCCATTCCCTTTTTCATGGTCCACCTGAAAACCATTGCCGCGGCGCTCAACCAGAATGTGGTCAAGGTGGAGACCTCCAAGGTTTTTTCCATCCTGGAAAAACAGGTCCTGGCCAAGGTACACCGGCTCATCTTCAATCTTCCGGAAGACTTTTACCAGGAACATGTCCAGAATGCCGATTCCACCCTGGGCTGCTTCGTGGAAGGCGGCACAACCGCCAATCTGACGGCCCTGTGGGCGGCCCGCAGTATCGTATTCGGACCGGACGGGGATTTTGGCGGTGTTGAAATCGAGGGAGTACCGGCGGCCTATCAATACTACGGCGTCCGCAACAGCGTCGTCCTGGTTTCCCGGCGGGGCCACTATTCCCTGCGCAAAGCCGGCGGCATCCTCGGCATCGGCAACCGCAACATCATCGCCATTGACGTGGACAAGCACCACCGGCTGGACATCAACTGCCTGCGGCAAACTATCCGCGATATCAAACAGGCGGGCGACACCCGCATTATCGCGGTGGTGGGTATCGCCGGCGCCACCGAAACCGGGGCCGTCGACCCCCTGCGGCAGATCGGGGAAATCTGCGCCGAGGAGAACCTCTTTTATCATGTGGACGCCGCCTGGGGCGGCCCCACCCTGATGTCAAAAACCTATCATCACCTGCTGGACGGCATCGACCTGGCCGATTCGGTCACCATCGACGGCCACAAACAGCTCTACATGCCCATGAGCTGCGGCATGGTCTATTTCAAATCTCCCTGGACCATGGATGGCGTGGCCTATCACGCCAATTACGTCAACCGGTTGGGCTCGGTCGACCTGGGCATCAAATCCCTGTCCGGCTCTCGCGAAGCCAACTCCCTGGTTCTGGACAGCGCCCTCAAAATCATGGGCAAAAACGGCTATGCCCTGCTCATCGATCACGGCCTGGACACGGCCCGCCGGTTTGCCGAGGAGATTCAAAAAAGGGTATTGTTCGAACTGGTTACCGCGCCCCAGCTGAACATCCTGACCTACCGGGTCTGTCCCCCGGATTTAAAAAACGCCATCCTCACCGGGACCGAGGAAGAAAAGCAGGCGGCCACCCGGCGTCTGAACGAAATCAACCGCACCGTGCAGCGCGTGCAGCGGGAGGCCGGCCGGAGCTTCGTCTCCCGCACCACTCTCATGCGGCGCCGTTACGAACGCGGCATCGTGGTGCTGCGCGGGGTCATCATGAATCCCATGACCGACCTATCCATCCTCAAGGAAATCCTGGACGAGCAGGAATCCATTTACCAGCTTCATTGCCGGACTTGATGCGGCTCATCCGGTACGTCTTGCTGCAGCCGCTGTCTTAAACCGGTATAGCGCCGGCCGGTACGGTTATTCTTGACGCCGATGGCAACGGCCCGGGGCGTGCCGACCAGAACCACCAACCGGCGGCCGCGGGTGACAGCCGTATAAATCAGGTTGCGCTGCAGCATGACGTAATGCTGGGTCAAAACCGGTATGACCACCGCCGGGTATTCCGACCCCTGCGACTTGTGCACGGAGATGGCATAGGCCAGGACGATTTCATCCAGATCGCCCGCTTCATAGGTTACCGGCCGTTCGTCAAAGATTACCGTCATGCGGCGGGCCTCGGAATCGATCCGTGACACCCGGCCGATATCTCCGTTGAACACCCCCTTGTCGTAATTGTTCCGGATCTGCATGACCTTGTCAGCCACTGCCATGGTGCTCTCCCCCCGGCCTATGCCGCCGCCGTCGGGATTCAGGGCCTGCTGCAGCCGCCGGTTGAGATTGGCGGCCCCGGCGGCACCCTTGTGCATGGGGGTCAGCACCTGGATATCATCCACCGGATCCAGGCCGAACCGGCCGGGAATGCGCCGGGTAACCAGTTCCGTAATAACATCCACGGCATGGTCCGGATCAGACGCCCGGACAAAGAAGAAATCGCTTTTTTCGTCCGTTGTCGAAAGATCCGGGACCACCCCCCGGTTGATCATGTGCGCGGCCACGACAATGCGGCTCTGCTGCGCCTGGCGGAAAATCTCGTTCAAGGTCACCACCGGCACCAGGCCGGAAGCGATCATGTCATTGAGGATATTGCCCGGTCCCACCGCCGGCAGCTGGTTGACGTCCCCCACCAGCACTACGGTGGCGGTCAGCGGCACCGCCTGCAGCAGGTAGTACATCAGGACGGTGTCGATCATGGAGGCCTCATCAATGACCAGCAGGTCGCAATTCAGGGGCCGGTCGCTGTTGCGCTGGAATCCGCCTTGAACCAGGCTGTACTCCAGCAGCCGGTGGATGGTACGGGCGTTATGGCCGGTGGCCTCCTTTAATTTCCGGGCGGCCCGCCCGGTCGGGGCGGCCAGGAGCACCCGGGCGCCGAGGGCGGCATAAATTTTCAGTACCGCCTTGACGATGGTGGTCTTGCCCGTTCCCGGCGCGCCGATGATCACCATGACCTTCCGGGTGGCGGCCGTCTTGACGGCCTCGACCTGCTTGTCGGCCAGGGTCATGGCCAGTTTCTCCTGCACCCAGGCGACCGCCTTGTCCGTGTCGATCTTTCGCACCGCCCGGGGATGACGCGCCAGCTTCTTCGTCCGCCGGGCAATCATGGTTTCACACCAGTGCAGGCCGGCCAGGTAAACCATGCGGATCGCTTCGCGACCGTCCCTGTCCAGGGGCAAGAGGTCGATCTGCAGGGTCTCCTCACCGGCCATGGCCGTTATTTCCCGGGCCACCCGCGTCCGGGCGTTTTCCAGAATCTCGACACATTGTGCCAGGAGGTCATCTTCCGGATAACAGGCGTGCCCTTCGTCGGCCAGCTGATTCAGCACGTGCACCACCCCGGCCCGGATCCGCTGGGGGCTGTCTTTGGGAAAACCGAGCTTGCCGGCAATGGCGTCGGCCGTGACAAAGCCGATACCCTGGATGTCGGCAGCCAGGCGGTAAGGATCAGCGGTGACCGCGGCCACGGCATCCCGGCCGTAGGTCCGGAAAATCTTCACGGCATACCCTGTGCCCACGCCGTGACTCTGCAAAAACACCATCACCTGGCGGATATCCTGCTGCTCCTGCCAGGCCGCCGTGATCATTTTCACCCGTTTTTTCCCGATTCCCGGCACCCGGCTCAAGGCCTCGATGTTGTTGTCCATCACCTCCAGGGTATCCGCCCCGAACATGCGGGTGATGCGTTCGGCCATGACCGGCCCGATCCCCTTGACCAGCCCCGATCCCAGGTACTTGCGGATGCCTTCAACGGTGGCCGGCCGCCGGGTCTGGTATTCGGAAGCCTGAAACTGTCGTCCGAAACGGGGATGATGCCCCCATTCACCCGTCATGACCAGGTATTCACCAGGAGACACGGCGGCAAAATTGCCCACCACCGTGACCAGGTCTGAACGACCGGCCGGCTGAAGCTGGGCCACGGTGAACCCGTTTTCTTCATTGGTATAGGTGATGCGTTCGATATGTCCCTGAATGGTGGTCGTAGTCATGCCCTGCCTGTCCGGTGGTATTGTCCCGCCGATGGCCTTACCTATTCCACGGAGAATCGCTCCGGGTACAGAAAAAAATCCCGGTACACGCGGTAATGATCCGTGTCTTCGCAGGCAACTGATTGGAGTGACGCCTGGTCAAAGCTGAAAATGGTCGCTCCGGGGAGAGAGAGCAGCAGCGGCGAATGGGTGGCGATGATAAACTGAACCTCGCCGTTCTTGCCGGCCCGATGGAGCACCCGCCGCAATTCCAGCTGACTCCGGGGGGAAAGTGCGTTTTCCGGCTCATCCAGAAAATAAAGACCGCGAACAGTATAGCGGGTCTTGAAGAAGGCCAGGTGGCTCTGGCCATGAGATTTTTCCATCAGGGACTGGCTGCCGAAATAATCCAGCACAGCCGGATCATCCACGGCCCATTCATCCAGCAGCTGGGCGAAATGGCGGAAGATTTCCGAAGCAAAAAAAGAGCCGGGTACCGGACCGTTCTGCCATTCCACGGAGAGGCACACGGGCAACATTTTTTCATAGGGATTGCCGTGCAGCCGCATCCGCTGCTCGCCGTCCCAGATCTGTATGTTGCAGCGGCGGGCCACGGCCTCCAACAGAGTGGATTTGCCGGTTCCGTTTTCTCCCGCGAAAAAGGTTACCGGTGTGGTCAGCGGTATTTCTCTGGTGTGCTTCAGGATTTCCAGGGTAAAGGGATAACGGTCCGCAGCCGGAAAGGACTCCGCTTCAATGATGATCTTTTTCAGGTGCATCTGTTATTCGTCCCGGTGGACCGCTGCGCCTTTTCTTAAGGCCTGACACGTCCTATGATGATTCCGTAAAAACACCCAGCTTGATCGGAATCCACCAGGTGATTCCGAAAACCAGGGTCATGATGATTGTGCGGCCGGTGGCAATACCGGCCTGTCTCCCCACGGAAAGCGACTGAAACAATTCCAGGGGATGGCCGATCACCCACAAGATCAGGATTACCCACCACAGCCCGGTTACCAGCCCCGGCGGCAGCGGTGCCAGCAATCCATAGAGAATAAAAATCCAGCCCGCGGCAGCCCCGGTCATGCTCCCCTGCCAGAACAACTTGCTTTTTATCATCAGTGCTTTTTCTCCCTCCATGTGTTCTCAGTGGTTACGGTTGTTCAATTTTTTCATATTCTTCCAGCAGATTCTTCGCGTTTTCTATATCTTTTTGCGCCGAGGGATGCTCCGGGTTCAGGGCCCGCGTCTTTTCCCAGGAGTCAATGGCCTTTTCCAGATCTTCATTAATGAAATGCATGACACCGATCTTATATAAAGCCTCGGCCTGGACCAGCATTTTGCGATGTATCCGCTCTTTAAACGATTCCGCGTCCCTGTAATCGGACGGCAACCGTTTCATCATCTGCAGCGCTTCTTGGTAATCGCCGTTATGAAACAGCCGCTCGCCCCACCGGTAAGAGGCCTCATTTCGCAGGGCCACGGCCCGGCTGTTATCCGGGTCTGTGGTCAGAATTTCTTCGGCCAGGGGCACCACCTGGTCATACTGGTCCGCATCCAGATATTGACCGGCCAGTTTCAATTTTTTCTCAATCGCCAGCCGGGCCTTCTCCGGAGAAGGTGCAGCCGGGCACGGTTTTATGTAGCGGGGGCGTTTAACAGCCGGACGTTCCGGCTCCGCCTCCGTTTCCGCAGGCGTCTGCGCCTCTTCCGGAGGCGGGGGCTCGGAAGTCAACCGGGTCAGGGCGCTACATCCCTGCAGGAGGATCAGCGCTCCGATCAAAAAACAAAAAACCGCTCTTTTCATTTTGCAATTCTCTTGGCCGTACGCGGCTGCCTGTTCCGGACACCCAGCACCTTGAACGTCTCCACCGGGCCGGCAAACCCCTTGATTCGCCGGGCCGGCCTGGCTTCGGCCGTAATCATATGTTTTACCTTGTTATATACCGTTCTGCTGATCAGAATTTCACCGGGACCGGCCAGATCACTCAAGCGTGAAGCCGCGTTGACACTGCCGCCGATAACCGTGTATTCCATTTTCTCCTGGGAACCGATATTGCCGGAAACAATCACCCCGCTGTCAATTCCGATGCCCACTTTGGCTAACAGGGGATTACCATTTTGCGCGGATTTTTGCAACCGTTCCTGGATATCAACGGCAGCCCGCAGGGCCCTTTCCATGTGTTTCCTGCGGTACACGGGCACGCCAAAAACACCGAGGACGGCATCCCCGATAAATTTATCCACGTAGCCGCCGTGCTCCATGATAACCCGGGCGGTAATCTCAAAATAGGCGTTGAGCATGACAACAACCTGCTCCGGCTCCTTTTCATCGGAAAACGATGTGAAACCGCGAATGTCGGCAAACAGGATGGTGGCTTCGTTGCGATTCCCCTTCAGCCACTGCTGGCTGGGGTCGGCCATGATCATTTCCAATACCTCATTGCCGACGTATTTACCAAAGGACTCCTGCATCATGGTATTCCGCCACAATTCATCGCTCATGCGGTTGAAGGCCCGCGCCAGGTTGCCCAGCTCATCATTGCGCTGCAAGCGTACCTTGTGCCGGTAATTACCGCGGCCGATTTCATGGGTGGCGGAAACCAGTTTCTTGATCGGGAGAGAGTAGCGAAACCCCAGGGTCAGCGCCAACAGCAGCGCCAGAAACAGGATAACCAGGGTGGTGACCAGCAGGGTCAGCCGCTCCTGATGAATCATCTGCTCGATAAAATCCAGGGAAACCCCCACGTGCACCATGCCCAGCCGCTTGTCCCTAAAGAGTATGGGCCGGGAGATATTCAACACATGGGTACCGTCGGGAAGCACATGGTTGAAATACACATCCTGCCCCTTGCGCTGGATCTTTTCGGTATTGCTGAAAGCCGGCATTTTGTCCCCGATCCGGTTCAGATTGGTATGGGCTTTGATCCGCAGGGAGTTATCCGTGATAAAAGAGTAAACAATGCCCTCAACCTGGGAGGCATTTTTGAGCAGCGCATTCAGCTGCAGCAAATTATCCTTGAGCATGGGCACCCGGGCATTGTTGTCAAAATAATTCAAGCTGACCAGACCGATGGTCAGGGTCCGCTGATACAACTGCTCCTTCTGCCGGTTGAGGCTGAAATAATTCAAGGCCAGGGCCGTCAGGACCACCATCAGCATCATGGTCACGGAAAGCTGAAGCCAGATGGGCAGGTGCGGGGTGGGCAGTTTTTCGACCAGGGGACGCCGGAGCCGGCCCACCAGTTCCCGGATGTTGTCGGACAGCGAGGAGACGTCCAGCTGATAATGCTCGTTGATGGCATCAACTACCGTTTTTTCCTCGGCATATCCGAGATCCACGATGACCATGCCAAGGGGAACGGCCTGTCCGTCTTCAATCAGCCGGCTTTTCTGGGCATCCAGGGCGTGGTCAAGCTGGGCTGCCGCAACAATTCCCTTGTCCAGCAGGACTTGACCGATCAGGGTGTCTTTTCCGGAAAAACGCCGAAAACGGCTTTTCAGACCCGACAAAAAATGATGCAGCCACGTCCTTGGAAAGATCATTATTTATTTACCCGGATAGGGATTGCCAGGAAACGGTCCCGTCGTCAGGAGTAAGACGGACGATAAATCAATACCGGTGATTATTGTTTAATAATAATTATAAATCAACTACCTGTCAAACCGGGGCAACGGCCGGACGGATTTTACTCCATGGTTGCAATCCGGCGGCCGTCAAGCTACCATACCCTGGTAATATTTATCAGGCCGCCGCTTCTCATGCGCCGATGAGACCCGGCGAATCTGCCCAATACAAGGCAGCCATCAATTGAAAACGCTTATGGCAAAAATAACCGCCAGACAAAAAGTATCGGGCAACCACGATGGATGAACAGAAAAATTTACTGCGACAGGAAATCCGGCAGCTGGAAAAGGATCTGGCCGAACAGGAGCAGCGAATACCGCCCCACTCGGTCAGGCCGGAACACATCCAGGAACTGGAGCGGCTGGAAGAAGAACTGGCCCGCCGCAAAGAACAGCTACAACAGCTGGGAAATGACCGGGATGCGCCGGAATAATTCCTCAAATATCCGGGCTAGCGGATACATCATTATGCTATTGTCCTGTTAAAATCGGACCTGCGTCCCCGCCATGCTGATAATGAAAGGAACTGCCTCATGACAAGTCGAAATTCCCGCACCGGGCGGCCGATCTGGCTGAAAGAGGACGGCCGGACCGTCCAGATTATTGATCAGCGCCTGCTGCCCTATGAAGAAAAAATCGTTGACCTGGTTACCGTCAATGATGTCATTGAGGCTATCCGGCAGATGCTGGTCCGGGGCGCGCCTCTGATCGGCGCCACCGGTGCGTTCGGCGCCTTTCTGGCGGCCCGGAACGCCGGGGCAGGCAATTTTACCACAGAATTCAACAGGGAATGCGACCGGCTGCAAAAGGCCCGACCGACTGCCGTCAACCTGGCCTGGGGCGTCGACCGGATCCGCCGGGTGGTGAAGACGGCCGGAACGCCGGCCGACAGCGTGGCTGCGGCCCGCCAGGAAGCCCTGACCATTGCCGACGAGGAAGCCGAAAACTGCCGAAAAATCGGTCAATACGGTCTGCCCCTGATTGAAGGAATCCGCGCCACCAAGAAAAGCGGTCCGGTCAACATCCTGACCCACTGCAATGCCGGCTGGCTGGCCTGCATTGAATACGGTACCGCCACGGCGCCCATTTACGCCGCCTTTGACAACAGAATCGATATCCATGTCTGGGTGGACGAGACCCGTCCCCTGAACCAGGGCGCCCGCCTGACAGCCTGGGAACTGGGCCGCTACGGCATCCCCCATACTGTCATTACAGACAATGCCGGCGGCCACCTGATGCAGCACGGCCTGGTGGACATGGTCATCGTGGGAACAGACCGGACCACCTATACCGGCGACGTGGCCAATAAAATCGGCACCTATTTAAAAGCCCTGGCCGCCCGGGACAACGGCATCCCCTTTTACGTGGCCCTGCCCTCCAGCACCTTTGACTGGGAAACCGAAGACGGTCTGGGACAGATTCCCATAGAAGAACGGGATCCGGATGAGGTCCGGTTCATCCAGGGTCTGTCCAGCAACGGCCTGGAAACCATCCGGCTGGTGCCCGAAGACAGCCCGGCCGCAAACTATGCCTTTGATGTCACTCCCGCCCGCCTGGTCACCGGCTTTATTACCGAAAGAGGCGTCTGCCGGGCCGACAAGGACTCGGTCTGGTCCCTTTTCCCGGAAAAACAGAACCGGTAAGGCGGAAACAATTGACAGCCAATTTCCCGATCAAAAGAAAAACACTTCCGGTCATCGGCGCCGGCCCGGACGCTCCGGCCTGGATGTTCCCATTTGCTTTTTGCGCGTACCTGGAATATAATTGTTAATAAAAATGAGATTCCGGTTCGCCTGTGTACAGGCCATCCGGGATGAGTCAGCAACTTAATGGACGTTCGCAAGGAGAGACAGGCGTGAAATATTCCGTTATTGGTTTTGTCATCTGGGTAGGCGCCGGGTTCCTGTTTATTTTTCAAATGATTTCCAAGGTGATGCCTTCGGTGGATTTCAAGTTTTTCACCATCAATCAGCTGGTAGGCCTGGAATGGATTGGAAGTATCCCCTGGCCTGCGGTCCGCCCCTGGGCGGAGCAATTCGCCCATATCAACCTTTCTCTGATCCTGCTGGGGATCGGTCTTATTTTTATTATCATCGGCATGTTCTTCAAGACCTGAGCCTCTCCGCTTTTTTCTTTCATGGCAGCCGGGTAGGCCCCCTGCCGGCCGGTTCATTCTTCTTCCGGCTGGTCGCACCCGGCATCTTCGCCGGCAGAACGGTCGATGTCCACGATGCGATGCCCGTCCACGTATTCCCGGGTCTCATACCGGGTAACCCGCATGAGCTTGCGGGTCAGCTCGGCCATGCGGTCGACCTGCTGCTTGATGATCTGCAATCCTTCCTGCAGGGGACTGGTATCGGGTATATCCATCAGCATCAGGTTGGCATATCCCATGATTGCCTGCAGCGGTTGATTCAACTCATGGCAGACCGCGCCGGCCATTTCCAGCACCCCCTGGGTCCGGCCGCGCCGGTCCAGGGCATCCTGCAGTTCGATGATCCGCTGGCCGGAACCGATCCGTCCCCGCAGTTCTTCCGGGTGAAAGGGCTTGGCAATATAATCATCCGCACCGGCCTCAAGACCGGTGACAATGTCCCGGGTTTCGACCCGGGCGGTCAACAGGACAATATACCCGTTTTCGATTCCCGTGGCAGCGGATCGAATATGGCGGCACAACTCGATACCGCTGACCTCCGGCATCATCCAGTCCAGAATAAACAGCCGGGGCGGGTCCGGACCATTGATAATCTCCAGGGCCCGGCTCCCGTCTTCTGCCGTCAAGACTTCATATCCCCACCGGGTCAGCAATATTTCCAGCATCTTCCGGGTGGCAGCGGCATCTTCGACAATCAGTATCTTCATTGGCTTGTCTTTTATCGGTGTCTTGGCGTACCGGCGGCCGCATTGAGATAATCCGGCTGACAGCAGGGACGCTGCGAATCTCTTATCGGCTCTGCTTCCTGCCCCCGTTTCTCCATGGGGGTTTCATTTCCAATCATCCCGAATTTTCTTTGCTTCCTGTAAAAAATTATTATAGCATGTTCCTGTCATTAATGACCACCGCGGATAAACGATTCCCCAAAAAGCAGTTGTAAAAACTTGCAACCTCCGTTATCAATAAAATCTGGAAAATTTTTCCTGACGGCACCTTGAATCGAGCGGCATTGTGGGTGGGGCATATACGGGGGTACATCGGCACGAACGCTTTTACCCGGCCAACCGGGTTAAAGCGGCAATTATCAAGGGGGGAGTCATAATGGATTTTATCAGCAAGGGGGCGGATCCGGCAAAGCAGTCTCGCCTGGCCGGAATCACGGTGCTCCTGGCCGGCGACCAGACCATCACCATGAAAATGATTGAAAAACACCTGCGCCGGAGGGGATGCCTGCTGGCAAGCGCCCGGGATATCTCCACCGTCCAGGGATTGCTGCCAAACGAGGCAGCGGATAAAAACGCCTTTGACGCCGTGCTGGTGGACATTACCGGCGACAGTATCAAGGCCGGCGGCCTGGTGGCCCGGATCCACCTGCAAACTGATGCGGCCAGAACCGCCCTGATACTGGTAGCCGACCAGCGGGGCAGTCACGACTCACCGGAACGGCAGCTCCCGGCGGCGGGATTTCTCCTTAAACCGGTCAGGATGGCGGAATTGGAAAAATGCCTGGCAAAAGCGATGAGAGGTCTCCGGCACACTTCGGCCTGTTCTGATTCGATGCTTTCGGCGGGCAGGCTACCGGCGGCAGCGAGTTCCGACCCCTTGCCAGCCGGAACAAAGACACGCTCTTCCCTGGCGCCGGGCCTGCGCATTCTTCTCGCCGAAGACAATGTCCTCAATCAGCGGGTAATCCGGATGATGCTGGAAAAAATGGGACATGAGGTGGTGGTCGTCGATAACGGCCGGGATGCGGTCCGGGCGTTTTGCAGCAACGCCCTGGATCTGATTTTACTGGATGGACAGATGCCGGAAATGGACGGCCTGACAGCGGCCGCCGGGATCCGGCAGGAAGAGACTCAGGCCGGCACAAAGCAACGCATCCCAATTATTGCCGTAACCGCTTCGGCCGTCTCCGGCGACCGGGAATCTTTTCTTGCCGCCGGTATGGATGATTATATTGCCAAACCCATCCAGCAGAAAGATCTGCAGCAGCTTCTTGGCCGCTGGGCCGGTATGTCCGGAAGCTCCACCCCTACTGTGGGAAAACAGAATCCGGGCTGCCGGTAGCGGCCCTGCTTTTGACACATCAAATTTCTTTTTATAAAAAAATAAACTGCTTTGTTCGCCCACACCATCGTTCCGGGAAGGTGGCCAATGCGCAGATTCAGCAAAAAAACCAAGGCGCTTATCCTGATCGGCCTGGGTATCGTGCTGGGCTTTCCCCTCTTCAGCATGACCTACTACACCATGGTCCGCACCTCCACCCCCCAGTTCTGCGCCTCCTGCCATGAAATCCGTTTTGCCGTCAATACCTGGAAGACCTCCACCCATGTCAATAATGCCCAGGGATTCGTGGCCGACTGCATGGACTGTCACCTGCCGGCTCCGCATGACACCGTCGATTTTTTCTACACCAAAACCATCCACGGGCTCAAAGACGTCATTGCCCATTTTCTCATGGAGGAATACGACCACCAGGAAAACCGGGAAAAAGCCTATGCCTCGTTTGACAATTCGCAATGCATGAAATGCCACCGCAACATCCTGCACATTCCCGGCAAGCGGGGAGCCATGCTGGCACACCGGGCAGTGGTATACGCCCTGCCGGGCCGGGAAAAACGCTGCGTGGACTGTCACCGCGACCTGGTGCACAACCCCACCCCGATCTACCGCTATAAACAGTTTAAACCGTTATAGATCACGAATCGGGAGACAAACCTGTTTTTTTACATAGTTACATAGTAAGGAGGGACTATGAAAAGGAAACATTCCCTAACGGTCTGTCTGCTGCTGACGGTGGCACTGGTGTTTGGCGGCGGTCCTGCCGTTTCCGCGGCGGAAAATACCAGTGACATGACCAAGCAAAAAGAATTCCGCATCGAACGCAGCATCTCCGATGCCGGAGTGGCCTGTATCCAATGCCACAAGCGCGAACATCCCGGCCTTTTCTCGGACTGGGCCAACAGCCGGCATGCCAGCGCCAACATTACCTGTATCGATTGTCATCAGACCGAGGAATTCGCAGACGATGTCAACCAGGCCCATGACAAACAGTACGAGAACCAGGACGATCCCTATGCCCGGCCCCGCTACCGGGTGCCGGTCAGCGGCGTGGTCACCCCCAAGGACTGCTCCCGCTGCCATCCCAACGAAGCCGAACAATACAGCCGCAGCAAACACGCCAATACCCTGGAAATCATTTGGAAAATTGACCCCTGGCTAAATGACGGCATGAACAGCGATGTGGAGCGGACTTCCGGCTGCTTCTATTGCCACGGGACAGTCCTGGAGAAAAAGAAAGACGGCGGCCTGACCGCGGCCACCTGGCCCAACGTGGGCGTCGGCCGGATAAACCTGGACGGCAGCAAAGGCAGCTGCACCAGCTGCCACACGCGCCATCGGTTTTCCGTCATGGAAGCCCGCAAGCCCGAGGCCTGTGGCCAGTGTCACCTGGGGCCGGATCATCCCCAGCTGGAAATCTACATGGAATCCAAGCACGGCGACATCTACACCGCCTTCGGGGATGAGTACAACTGGACGGCCGCCCCCGGCACCTGGTCCGCCGGTGTGGATTACCGGGGACCCACCTGTGCCACCTGCCACATGTCCGGCAGCGGTGCCGTGCGCACCACCCATGATGTCACCGAGCGGCTCTCCTGGGAGCTGCAGGCCCCGCTGACCGTGCGGCCGGAAAATTTCGCCGCTTTTCCGGCTTCGACCAACTGGCAGAAGGAGCGGGAAAAGATGCAGGCCGTCTGCCGCCAGTGCCACGGCGATACCTGGATCAAAGGTCATTATCAGACCATGGATGAAGTGGTGGCCGAGTACAATGAAGTGTACTTTGCCCCGGCCAAGGCCATGCTGGACCGGCTTTACGAAAAAGGACTGCTGGATGACAGCCGCTTCTTTGACGAGGCCCTGGAAGTGGAATACTATGAGCTCTGGCATCATGAAGGCCGCCGGGCACGCATGGGTGCCGCCATGATGGCCCCGGACTACGCCTGGTGGCACGGTTTTTACGAATGCAAGAAGCGGTTTAACGCCTTCATGGAAGAGGCCGAATCCCTGCTGGCGGAAAACCGGAAGGCCCACCAGTATAAAGAATATCCCAATGCCACCGGCAGCACGGAAAAACCACCGGCAATCTTCGCCCCGGAACCCTGATGACATCTGTCAGCCAGACTCCCCTCCCGCCCGGCCAGAGGCTCCCGGGCGGGAGTTTTTTTGTTCTGAAATAGACACGGCGCGGAAAAACGGCCACCAAGGAGATTATTATCATGCCCATTCCCGGCAACCTGCTGACCACGGCCATGGCCGTCATGCCCCACACCGATATCGACCGGGCCCTGGAGTGCGCCCTCTCCCTGGACATCCCCTTCTGGCCGCAGCTGCCCCGCCTGAGCTATTACGAAGACATGTATGTCCAGGCGGCGGAGCATTTTCCCGGCATTGTCCTGGACATGGACAAGCGCACCCTTTCCTTTTCCCATGACAAATTCATGCCCGAGCTGGAGACCTACCTGTCCGCCATGGATTCACCGGAAATATTTGACGTCAGCCGACAGTACTCGGCGGTATATCATCGTTTCCTGGAACTGGATCTGGCTGATCGCCCGGCCATCCGGGGACAGCTGGAAGGCCCGGTCAGCTTCGGTTTCAATGTCTGCGATGAATACGACCGGCCCATCCTGTTCGACGACACCGTCCGGCCGATCATGTTCGAATTCATGGCCAGGCGGGTCAATGTGCAGCTGCAGCGCCTGATTCAGAAAAATGCCAACGCCTTCATGTTCGTGGATGAACCCGGACTCCAGTTCCTGTTTTCCGCCTTGTCCGGCTACAGCGACACCAAGGCCAAGGCGGACCTGGACGCCTTTTTCGCCATGATCGACCGCCCCCGCGGGATTCATCTGTGCGGCAACCCGGACTGGGATTTCCTTCTTTCCCTGGATATGGATATTCTTGCCATGGACGTTTACACCAACGGCGATATCCTGGCCGCCTCGGCCCAGGGTATCAAGCGGTTCCTGGACCGGGGCGGTGTTCTGGCCTGGGGTATCGTGCCGACCAATACCGATCCCTTTTCCCAAGAATCCCTGGATTCCCTGGCCGGGCGCCTGGAAGCCGTCTGGGAGCGGCTCTGGCAAAAGGGCGTTGATCGCGACCTGATGTTGCATAGCAGCCTGATTTCTCCGGCTACCTGCTGCCTGGTCAATCCCGATATCACGGCCACGGTGGAACGGGGA
>CAYTQK010000023.1:0-18928 GCA_964439745.1 uncultured Desulfobacterales bacterium | reverse complement strand
GATGCACATCCTCCAGGATCATGTAACCGCAGGGAACCAGCAGCAGGGTGACGAGGGTGGCAAACAGCACTCCGAACCCGAGGCTGACGGCCATGGGCACCAGAAACCGGGCCTGCAGGCTTTTTTCCAGCAGCATCGGGGTCAGCCCGCCAAAGGTGGTCACCGAGGTCAGGATGATGGCCCGGAAACGCAGTTTGCCGCTTTCAATAATGGCGTCATGGGCGTCAAACCCCTCTTTGCGCAATTCGTTGATGCGGTGAATCAGGACCAGCGAGTCGTTGACCACCACCCCGGCCAGGCCGACCATGCCCAGCAGGCTGATGACACTGATATTGAAACCCATTAGCAGGTGGCCGAGGACGGCGCCGACCATGCCGAAGGGGATGGCCGCCATGATGATGAGCGGCTGGGAAAAGGACCGGAAGGGCACCGCCAGCAGGGCGTAGATGCACATCAGGGCGATGAGAATCCCCCGGCCGACATCACCGAGCACTTCTTTCTGCTCCTGGCCTTCCCCCTCGATAACATAGCGCAGACCGGGATAGCTCTGTTTCAGCCGGGGCAGATAGTTGCTGACCAGGTTCTGGCGTACCTCATTGGCATTGGTCACCTTTTCATTGACGTCGGCCATCACCTTGATGACCCGCATGCGCTGGGCCCGGTTAATGGAGGCATACCCCCGTTCCATGTCCACCGCGGCCACCTCGGAAAAAGGCACCTCCCGGCCGTCGGCCGTGCGGATGCGCATGTCTTCCACGTTGCCCAGCGATTTTCTCTCCTCGTCCGGGTACCGCACCAGCACCTTGACCTCGTCTTTGTCCCGCTGAAATCGCAGGGCCTCGGCCCCGTAAAAAGCATGGCGTACCTGCCGGGCCAGGTCCTCCAGCTGCAGCCCCAGGCCGGCTCCGGTGGGCTTGAGCCGAAGCCGCATTTCCATCTTCCCGGGCAGAAAGCTGTCAGTGATGTCAAACACCCCGTCAAATCCTTCCAGCTCGGCTTTCAGGTCCTCGGCTGCCGCCAGCAGCCGGTCCTGGTCGTCCAGGGAGAGATGGACCTCCACTGGATTGCCGGCGCTGTGAATCTGGCTTTGAAAAACCAGGGATTCCGCGTCCGGAATTTGGCCGGCCCGCTGCCGCCACTCCCGGGCCAGGGCGGCCGAACTGAGATCCCGCTGTTCGCCGTCCAGCAGCTGTACCAAGACCTGGGCCAGGTGACCGCCGGTATCCCCGCTGCCGTGATAGCCGAACTGGGCACCGACGATGGCGGCCGTATACTCCAGCAGGGAGGGCGCCTCTTCCGGCCGCTCGGCGTCCTTTTCCGCCAGCATGGTCTTGGCCGTTTTTTCAAGATGACGGACCACTTCCATCGTCCGTTCCGGCGGGGTACCGGCCGGCATGGTGACCTGGCATTCCATCATGTCACCTTCCACCTTGGGGAAAAAGGTGAATTTGATCACGCCGGCCGACCAGATACCCAGGGTCAGCAGGAGCAGGCCCACGCCCGCCGCCAGGGTAAGGTAGCGCCAGTGCAGGCAGGACTCCACCAGGCGGTGATACGGCCCGTCTATCACCTGCTTCAGCCAGCGATTCATGCGCTTGGGGCGCTGCGCAGCTTTCCGCGCCGCCTTGCTCCGGGCCAGGTGGGCCGGCAGCACCAGCAGCGATTCCACCAGGGAACCGACCAGGACGAGGATAACCACCAGGGGGATGCTGCGCATGAAATTGCCGGTGGTACCGCCAATGGTCAGCAGGGGCCAGAAGGCGACGATGGTGGTCAGCACGGCGAAAATCACCGGGCGGCCCACCTGGAGGGTGCCTTCGATCGACGCCGTCAGCGGAGCACCGCCTTCCTCCTGCCGGCGGAACACATTCTCCCCGACAATGATGGCGTCGTCCACCACGATGCCCAGGACCATGATAAAGGCGAACAAAGAGGTCATGTTCAGGGAGACGTCGTAATACGGCAGCAGCAGCAGGCCGAAGGCAAAACTAATGGGAATGCCCAGGGTAACCCAGAAGGCCAGGTGTCGGTTCAGGAACAATCCCAGCAGCAGGCTGACCAATACCAGCCCCAGGACCATGTTGCGGGTCAGCAGTTCGATGCGGCTTTTGAGGAGGCTGGAACGATCCTTGTAGTATTGCACGTGAACGCCGCGGGGCAGGGTCGGCGCCAGCTCCTTGACGTACTGCTTGGCAACGGCGGCCACATCCAGGGCGCTCTGGTCGGCGATCCGGTACACATTGATAATGATCGCCGGGTATCCCTGGAATTCGGAAGAAAGATCCACATCGGCGAATCCCTCGCTGACGCGGGCGATCTGCCCCAGGGTAATATGCGCCCCGTCCGGCCGGGTAATGACGGGAATATCCCGGTATTCATCGGCATAATAGCGGCGTCCCTTGGTGCGGATAAGCACTTCCCCGCCTTCGGCGTCGACGCTGCCGGCCGGCAGGTCCAGGCTGCTGCTGGCCACCATCTGGGCCACTTTGCCCAGGGTGAGATTGTATTTGCGCAGGGTGGTCTCGGAAATATCGATATGGATCTCGTTGCCCCGGGCCGCCGCCAGCTCGGCCAGGGTGACGCCCTCGCGGCTGGTCAGTTCATCCTTGGCGGTCTGGGCGATGTGCTTGAGGGTGGCTTCGGCGACATCCCCGTAAATGGCGATACTGATCACCTGGGAACGCCGGGTTACTTCCCGGATGACCGGATCTTCGGCCTCCTCGGGCAGCGTGGTAATCCGGTCAACTTCGGCCTTGGTGTCGTCCAGCAGCTTTTGGAGGTCTCCGCCCTTCATGACCTCGATCGTAATGGCGGCGGCCCCTTCCCGGGCCACGGAATCAATCCGCTTGATGCCTTCCAGGCCGGCGATGTTCTCCTCGATCCGGCGCACCACTCCTTCTTCCACCTCCGCCGGCGAGGCGCCCGGGTAGGCCACGGTGATGCGGATCTTGTCCAGCTCCGTTTCCGGAAACACTTCCAGCTTGATGTTTATGGCGGTCAAAACGCCGGCGACAAGTATGAACAGCATCAACAGGTTGGCGGCCACGTGATTTCCGGCAAACCAGGCGATGACGGTTCTCATGTCCGCTCTCCCTCAGCTGGATTGTCCGGGACCATGTCCGGGTCCTGCTTTTCGCCGTCATCAGCCGCTTCATCGGACGCGGCGGTTGGCAGACGCACCTTCATCCCGTCGGTTGCCGTTTTTAAAGGCGACACCACCACCGGCTGGCCCGGGTGCAGGCCGCCGCTGACGACCACCCCGCGCCGATCCCGGCGGGCCACCTCGATGGTGCGGAAATAAAGCCGTTCTTCGGCCGGATCCACCTGCCAGACCGTATTCTCGTCATGCAGCGCGGCCCGCGGAATGACGGCCGCGTCCTCCAGGGTCTGGCCGGCCAGGGCCACCTCCACGAACTGCCCCACGGCCAGGGGTGGGCGGGTCGCATCCGGTTCCGGCACCCGCACGACGATGTTCACCAGCCGTGTCTGCGGATCAATCTTCCCTTCCGCCCGGACCACCCGCCCGGACCAGGTCATTTTGCGTCCGGCCACACCGGCATGGACCGTGGCCGCCGCGCCCTGTCCGGCATCCGTGGTAAATCCCGGCACATCCAGCCAGCGCAGATCGCCATCGGCCAGGGGCACCACGATTTCGACCGCGGCCGTTTCGTAAACAGCGGCCACGGACTGTCCGGGAGTGACGTATTGTCCCAAATCAACCTGCTTGGCGCTGATCCGCCCGTCAAAGGGGGCGGTAATCCTTGTCCGGGCCAGGTTCAGCCGGGCCTTGTCCAGGTTGGCCCGCTCGGCGTCCAGGGCCGCCTGGGCCGCGGCCAGCTGCGGTTCCTTGGCCACCAGCGGAGGCGGATCATCTTCCGGATGGACCTGCGCCCATTCCCGCCGCGCCGCCCGGGCTTCCTGGCGGGCCTGCTCATACCGGCTTTCGGCGTCCTTGATGCTGGCCTCGGCCAGGGTGACCGCGATTTCATAATCACGGGGTTCGATGGTCAGCAGGAGCTCCCCCCGGCGGACCCGGCCGCCGTTGACCAGGTTGTCCGACAGGTGCTCAACCCGGCCGCTGACCTGGGCGACCAGCCGGCTTTCCCTGCGAGGCTGCACCGTGCCCTGCCCGGCAATGGACATGGTTACCGGTTCGATCCGCACCGGAACTGCGCGCACCAGGGGGTGGGAAACCGCCGGCTGGTGGCGGGCCAGGGACTGGCGGCTGGACTTCAGCAGCAGAAAACCGGCCAGGCAGAGCAGAATCAGGCCCAGGGCCGCGGCCGCGTGAATGATTGTTCGGCGTTTATGGTTCATTATGCTCACCTGTTTGATCCCCCGGTTGTTCGATATCATGAGGTTCCCGCCCGGATTCGGCGGCCCTGGCTGAAGCGGCATCCCAGCCGCCGCCCAGGGCCCGGTACAGGGCGACCCGGTTGGTATAAATGGTATATTGCGTCTCCACCAGGCCCAATTCCGCCTGAAAAGCCGCCTGCTGGGCATCCAGGACATTGAGATAACTGCTCAGGCCCCGTTCATACCGGTCCCGGGCCGTTTCCAGGGTGGCCTGGGCCTCGGTGAAATACGCCACCAGCCGCCGCCGCCGCTCCAGCTCCTGCTCCCGGGTCAACAGGGCGCCCTCGACCTCGGCCAGCGCCGTTAAAACGGTTTTAGCGTATTTTGCCAGCTGCTGCTGGTACCGGGCTTCGGCCGCCCGCTGCACGGCTCTGCGCCGGCCGGCGTCAAACAAAGGCTGCACCAGGCCGGCCCCGATTTTCCAGAGCTCGCTTTCCGGCTTCAGCAGCAGGTCCAGTTCGTCGCTGGTATAGCCGAATTCGCCGGTCAGCGAAATCTGCGGAAACCGGTTGGCCTTGGCCACGCCGATACGGGCGCAGGCCGACGCCAGGGAAGCTTCGGCCGCCTGAATATCCGGTCGCCGGTTGAGCAGGTCCGCCGGCAGGCCGGCCGGAATCGGCGGCGGCAGGGAGAACGGGTCTTGCGTCAGCGGTGACGCCTCGGCTCCCCGGGGATATTTCCCCTGCAGCACTTCCAGGTTCTGGCGGGCCCGGCCCAGCGCCTCTTCCAGACCGGGAATTTCCGCCTCCGCCTGGGCCAGGATCCGGCGGGCCTGCCGCACGTCCAGCACCGTGGCCAACCCGCGGCGATAACGGGCCTCGACCAGCTCCAGATTATCCTGGTAAGACCGGGTCAAGCGACGGCGTAGATCCAGGCGGGCCTCCAGGGAGCGCGCCCGGAAATGCTGGCTGACGGCTTCGGCAACCAGGGAGTGGGTGATGGTCCGGTGATTGGCCTCGGCGGCCAGCAGATCCGCCCGGGCGGCCTGCGAGGCCCGGGTCAGCCGCCCCCACAGGTCGAGTTCAAACGAAGCCGGCAGGGCCAGGGAGTAGACATCGCTTTCCACGGTATTGGTTTCACCGGTGAGCGGAGCGACGAAGCCCTGCACCTGCCGCGCGGCACTGGCTTCCAGGCCGAGGGTGGGAAATCGCTCCGCCCGGGCCTGCCCGGCCAGGGCCCGCGCCTCCAGGACGCTGGCGGCGGCCTGCTCAATGTCCGGGTTTCCCGCCAGGACGGCCTCCACCACCCGGTTCAGGGCGGGATCGTCGAATTCCCGCCACCATTGCTCCGGCGCGTAGGGCCGGTCCGATGCGGCGGTGTCCATGACAAACCGCTCCGGAAGGTCTACCCCGGTATTGGGCCGCTGGTAGTCCGGGCCCAGCGCCGGGCAGCCGGTCAACAAGACCAGCCCGGTCAGAAGCAAACTCATCAACAGGGGCAGGGGCCAGCCGTTTTTCATATCATTGCTCCGCTTCCAGAAAGTTCAGTCCGCTGACGGCAAAACCGGTAATATGTTTGATAAGCCTTTTTTTGAACTGGGGGGTATATTCCCGGCCGGTCACCATGGTAACCGCCGGCCGCGCGAACGCGAAATAGAGGGTCATCCCGAGAATTCCCAGCAGGCAGAGGCGCAGGCGCTCTTCATCCGTGCCCGGCGGCAGGTGCGGCCGGATCAGGTCGGCCAGTTGCCGCTGATACGGCTGAATCACTTCCTCCAGGACCATGGCCAGCGCCGGTCCCGGGGACGCCAGCTCCTGCTGCATCAGCTGGGCGTGGCAGCGCCGCTCCTCATCATCCAGGGGGCCCTCCAGGAACACCCGGGCCAGGGCCTCGACCACCTCGGAAATGCCGGGCCGGGACTTGTCCGTCAGCTGCCGCAGGAAATATTCGTTGACGCGCCGGGAGCGCCGCAGCCAGCGCTCCCGAAACACGGTCAGGTAAAGCTGCTGCTTGCTGCCGAAATAGTAGTTCACGGCGGCCAGGTTGCTGCGGGCGGCCCCGGTGATCTCCCGGATGGTGACGGTCTCGAATCCCTTGACGGCAAACAGCCGTTCGGCCTGATCCAGAATCCGTTCCCGGGTATTGTCCGTGGGTGATGTCATGATAATACAGATAGCTTCAATTAAGCGTTTCAAAGTTTACCGCATCTACCGGGGCAAATGGGACAAACTTGAATATAAAAATATTTAAAACATTCGTATTAAACATACGTTTGAATGTCAAGTTTTTTCTTGGTTGCCCGGATTGTCCTTCGACCCGGGGTGCAACCGGGTTAAAAACCAGGTAAATACATAAAAACGGAAGGTTGTCATCAAGACGATTGTTTGGCAGGCATTTTAACAACCCGGGGCGAATGAGATCCAGAAGCAACTGCCGTGGTCGGGGGAAAATCAACCTGGCTGCAACTACCCAAACAAAGAACGCTCAATCTGGTATAAATCATCGGTGGCCACCACCTGGTGTTGAACGCCGGCATTGGCGAAAACGTAGCCCGGCCCCTTGTGCTTGATGTCCGAGTTGACGATGAGTTTGTCCACCCCCAGGGAGATCAGCCATTCGGCCACGCGGATGCCCTTGCCCTGGGCCATCTCGGTGTAGGGATTTTTCTCCAGTTTCTTCTCCAGCACCCGTCGCTCCTGGCGGTCCAGGGTAAAAATGACAAAATACGGGGCCTGGCCAAAATGTTCGCTGACGGTGTGGCCGGTATCGGCCAGGGGAACGGCCAGCCGCCGGTAGCGGGCGGACATGGGTTCATAATGAATCATGACCCGTCCGACATGCGGCACCTGGTCGTGGATCTTCTCTTCGATCCGGTTGCAGATGTCATGAGCCTTGTTCAGGTCTTCGGTCCGCAGGACGAGATCGGCCTGGAGAAATCGGAAGCGGCCGGAGTTGCGCCCCACCAGCGACTTGATTTCTCTGACCACCGGCTCCTCGGCTATGATCTTGCGGACCGTTGACAGGGTTTCATAATCCACGGAAGCATCCAGCAAGACCCGCATGCCGTCGGGCAGCAGCCGCACCCCGGCAATGCCGATAAAGACCAGGACCACACCCGCGGCCAGCTGATCGATCTCCAGTCCCCACACGGAAACCCGGATACCGGTATAATTAAGGGTTACCGAGAGCAGCACCACCAGCGAGGAAAGCACGTCCGCGCGGCGATGATGGCCTTCGGCCAGCAGGGTAGGCGATTCGGTCTTCCGACCCAGGCGCAGGGCGTACTGGCCGAACAAAAAGGTGGCGACCGTGGACAGGGCCATCAGCCCGACCACGATCAGCGTGATCCGGGGCGGCGCCGGGACAGGGGAGAAAAAAATCCGCCGCGCGATCTCGTACCCCACCAGGAGGATAAAAAAAGCCACCACCACGGAAATGACATTTTCGATCTTGTACAGGCCCAGGGGAAAATTTTTGAACTGCCGGTCAGAAAGCTTCACTCCCAGCCAGACCGCCGCCGAGGCAAAGGAGTCGGTCAACGAATCAATCGCCCCGGCGGTAACGGCCAGGCTGCCGGACAAGGCGGCCAGCGCGATTTTTACGCCGGCCAGGACAAGATTAAGCAGAAAGGCCAGCAGCATCACCCTCTGAATCTGGCGGGTTTCCTGGTCTGTGGTCTCTTGGCCGATCTGATTTTCAGACATGTCCTGGCTCCTTTTTTCTCCGCTGCCGGGTCGCACGCAAGGCACGGCCGGCGGACGAATGCCTCAGGCCGTCGGCAGCTCTTCCAAAAACCGGATAAAGGCCGCGCCCAGGGGCGACGACGTCCGGCCACGATGGGTGGTCAGGTAAAAATACCGGGACAGATCCAGCCCGGTCACGGCCAGGGCCCGCAGCGATCCGTCGGCCAGCTCGTCGGTCACCGCCAGCGGGGAGAGGATAGATACCCCCACCTCGTTCTTGATGCCCTGGATCACAGCGGCGGTGCTGCCGAACTCCGCCACCGTCCGCAGATCCTCAATATCACGGTCGACAGCGGCCAGGCTGGCGGCCAGGGACTGCCGCGTGCCGGAACCGCTTTCCCGGGAAATAAACGGTGTCCGGCTCAACTGGTCCAGATCAATGGCTCGTTTTTTCGCCCAGGGGTGGCCGGCGGGAACGATCAGGCGCATCTCGTCGTGCATCAATTCCTGCTGCCTAATCTGACGGTGCGTCGAACGGACGCCGACCACACCCAACTCCAGCCGGTAGTCCAGGATATCGGCGATAATCTGGGCGCTGTCCCCGGTGGCCAGGGAAATGTGCACATTTTCATACCGGGCCAGAAATCCGCCGATCAGGCGGGGAAGAATATACCCGGCCGGGATGGTGCTGCCGCCCACGGTCAGCCGCCCCTGGATAGTGCCCAGGAATTCGGCTACGGCCGTTTCCGTCTCTTCATACAGGCTGAGCAGCTTCCCGACGTAAGCGTAGAGCAGCTCACCGGCCCCGGTGGGCCGGGTGGTCCGGCCGACCCGGTCCAGCAGGCGGCAGTCAAAATGCCGCTCCAGCTCCTTGATATGACTGCTGACCGTGGGCTGGCTCAGATGAATGGCCTCAGCGGCGCGGGAAAATCCGCGGCTGTCCACCACCTGCTTGAAAATACGCAAATGCCACAAATCCACCATAACTCATTTTCCCGCAAAAAAAGCTACTTACAATCTCCGATCCGCCGACCACGGATGGTGTTTTTCACGCGCATGTCCGCCCCCTGGATGACCAGGTCCATGGTCCCGGACATGGTCTCGCCGCGGTACGTGACCGATCCGGTCCCCTCCATGCTGCCATTTTGGCCGGAGCAGACCACTTTCCAGGAGACCGTGTCGCCGCTGATGGCAACATCGCTGACGCTGCATTCCTGCGCTTCCCCTTCGCTGCGGGGCACCAGGTTCTCTTCACGGATACATTGCCGGTGAGTTGCGGCCGGCACGTTCATGCCGGGCATGCCGACCATCTCCGTGGTGGTGGTGATTTCCCAGTTCCCCGGGTGAAAATTCGGCCCGGCCACGGCTCCCCCGGCCAGCCCCAGCAGACAAACAAAGGCCACGAGCAGTCTTCCCATATCCCTCTCCCTCCCAGTCCATGATGGTTTCCGCCGGTGCGCCTGCATCCTCCGGTGGCGCGGCAATTTTGCCGTCAACGGCATAAGTGCTTGTTTTTGACTGTACACATTGATATCATTAACCTTCAATTTTGGCCACCTTTTTAACAGAGGCATTACCATGTAACAGCGCCGGTCCGGCAACCGGCCGGATTCATATTCCGGATCGGCAGGGGGGTGACATGATGCAAAAATTCGCGACCACAATCGTCGCTGTTCTTGTTCTGTTCCTGCTGACCACCGCCATCGCTTTTGCGGAAGATGCCTGGGAGATGCGGTTTCCCCTGCCCGAGGACGATCCGCGCTGGAAGGAGGTCGCTGTCCTGTGGCAGGAGCACTGGGAGGGCGACAACATCGATGAAATCCTGGCGGTCCTTCACCGGCTGGAAGCCGATCATCCGGATCAAAGCGCGGTTCACCTGTGGCTCTCCCGGGCCTATTACCTGAAGTCCCGCTATCACGGCCGGGACCGGGAGGCGTCCCTGAAACAGTCTGAAGACCACGCCTCCCGGCTGCTCTCCCTGGATCCGGGCAACATGACCGCCATGAAGCTCCTCCTCACCGCGGTCACCTCCTACGCGGATCTCGACTATATCGCCGACACGTACGCCGAAAAGCTGCTCCGGCACCTGCCGGTACCGGTGGGCCGGGCCCTGCCCGACCTGGACCTGCCCGCCTTTTCCCAGGCCCTGATCTACTGGGATCAGCGCGAGGATATTGAAAAAGGCAAGCGGGCCGTGGACATCCTGCGCCAGCTGGCCGACGCCCATCCGGACAACCTGACGGCCCAGACCTGGGTGGCCCGCGGCGATTATTACCTGGGCTATTATTATCTTTCCCAGGGCGATCCGGAGACGGCCCGGCCCTATTTCCAGGAAGGGAACGACTACGGGCAGAAAGCCCTGGAAATCGATTCCCACAGCGTTCCCGCCCACTACTTGCCACAGCCGAACCTGTCCCGTTCCATCCAGCACGCCAATCTCTTTGTCAAGGCCCGGTCTCTCAATACCATCATGAACACCCTGGTTTTCACCGCCAACGAAAACACCACCTATTTTTACTGCGGACCGCTGATTTCAACGGCCACCATCATTGAAAAAGGCGGCTGGGTGGCGGAAAAGGGGCTCGGCCTGGCCGGCTACAAAATAGAGACCATCATCAACGGCCTGGAACTGGCGGTGATCGCCTACCCCACCTATCTGTACACCCATTTCGCCAAGGCCGAGGTGCAGTATCACCTGGGGAAGAAAACCGAGGCCAGATACCTGCTGGAAAAAATCCTGGAGATGGATCCCTATGCCAACCCTTATCACGCGCCGGAAAACATCTGCGTGCAGCGGTTGACCCGGCAGTTTCTGGAAAAAAATTTTCCCGAAGAAGAGTAACCCGCGATGGAACGGGCGAACCAAAAGCGGTTATTTTTGTGATGTGCGGGCCGACTTTTTCTCCATGGCCCGGTGCTCCTCGGCCAGTTCCGCCAGCAATTCGGCCAGGGTCCAGTTTTCGGAATGGGGCGTCAGCGTGGCCCAGAGGGGCCGGGCCAGGCCCAGTTCCCGGTAGGCGGACAAGGTCTGGTGCAATTCCTGCTCGGTAATGCCGGCCATGATCACGGCCCGCGCCGCGCCCGGCGCCGCCCCCCGGCCGGACCGGTCCGGCCGGGCCAGCAGATCGCCCAGCCGCTCGTTTTCCTCTGCGGCCGCGGCAGCAATCACGGCCACGTCCGCCAGTCCCTGGCGGGCCAGCATATCTGCAAAAGCTTCCTGTTCGGACAGTGCAAAACCGCACACCAGCATGGCCCGCGGACCGTACAAACGCTGTTCCGACTGCCCTACTTTCTGAAAAGTCCCCCCGTTCATGGTTCGCCTCCGCCTTGCATTTGATGGTTGTTCGCAGCTAAATCTTTTACTATCATAGATTCTTTGTTTGTCAACGAAAGACGGCCGGCCGCTTCCGACGAGAACACCCGGAAAGGAAAGTTATGATGAATTCCCAGCGCCTGCAGCAGCAGATCGACTTTATCCTGGAGATCGACCGGCTCAAGACCATCGGCCGGCGGACTTACCTGACCGACACCAGCCGGTTTGAAAACTCGGCCGAACACTCCTGGCACATCGCCGTCATGGCCATGGTGCTGGCCGAGCATGCCAACGCCGACGGCCTGGACCTGTTCCGGGTCATCCGCATGATGCTGCTCCATGACCTGGTGGAGATCGATGCCGGCGACACCTTTGCCTATGACGACCAGGCCCGGCAGGACAAGGCCGAGCGGGAAGAAGCCGCGGCCGACCGCATCTTCCGGCTGCTGCCGGCCGACCAGGCCGAAGAGTTCCGGGCGCTGTGGGAGGAGTTCGAGGGCCGCCAGACGGCCGAAGCCCGCTTTGCCGCCGCCCTGGACCGGTTGCAGCCGCTATTGCACAACCTGTTTACGCAAGGAAAATCCTGGCAGGAGCACGGGGTGAAAAAGGACCAGGTCACCGGCCTGAACCGGTGCATGGCCGAAGGGGCGGCCGACCTGTGGGACTATGCCGCCGCGGCCATCGAAGAAGCCGTGGCCCGGGGGCACCTGCCGGAATAGGCCGCCGCGGCTCTCCCGGCAGCTGACGCCTTATCGGCCGAAAGGCAGGGAAGTGCCGCCCGACGAGGGGCCCATCTGGAGCACGTTCTGCCCGATGTTCAGGCGCTGGGTCAGTTCTTTTTCTATGCCGCCCAGGCCGTTGACCTGGCTGCGGAGTTCGGCCAGGGGGCCGTCGGTCTTTTCCGCAATGACCGCCTGGAGCCGGTTTTCAAATTCTTTGGCCTGGTCGGCCACCACCCCGGATACCGCCTTTTTCATGACCTTATCCAGGTCGGAAGAGACCGACACCCGGTAGTCGTCCAGGGGGCCGCTCACCTTGGCCTGGATCGAAAAGCGGGAAATATCCGCCAGGGCCGCGGCCACGGACTGCTCCAGCGCGTTGGACGACTCTTTTTCGACCAGGGAGAAATCCGCGTCGGACACGGCAAAATCCGCCTGCGAAGACAAAACGCGCTTTTCAATGGCCGCTTCCAGGCGGCTGTCCACCCGCCCCTGGTCCAGGATAACGGGAAAGGCTTGGTCGCGGCTGACAGCCAGGTCGGTGATCCCCCAGCCCCGGGCCCGCACGTTGAGGGTGTCTTCGGGCTGGTCCGGCCGGACATGGTCCAGCCGTCCGTCGATATCCAGGCTGTCCAGCTTTTCCAGCTGCTGCCCGGTAAAACGATAGGTCAACGGCCGGCCCAGCAGGGGCTGCTGGGTGGTGATGTTTTCAATGGTCCCGGCAATGTCGCCGGCCCGGGTGGCGGCCGACACCTCGGTATGGGCGATCCAGAAATCCGGGGCGGCGGTTTTATCGGCGAACTTGACGGTGACCCCCCTGCCCCGGACGGGCTTGACTTCGGCCTCCCCGTCTCCGCGTTCGCCGGCCGCGGCCAGCACCGGCTGCAGCTTGTCATACCAGGCCAGGCCGGTTTCCAGCCAGTGCTGGATTTTCGGCCCGAAGAGCAGGCCGGTCAGGTTGCCCAGGCCCTGGGGGGAGAGGGAATACTTTTCGGTCAGCCGCTGCACATCCTGCTGCGGGCTGCGGGCCACGGTCTGTACCTGCTTTTGCAGTGAATCCAGAGAGGTGGTCACCTCCTGCCGGGCCTGGCGGAGGCGATCCAGGTCGGCCTGGATTTCCTTTTTGATGGCGGCGGCCTCCTGGATGCCGCCGGCAATGCCGGCCAGCCCCTCGCGATCACCGAGAGATTTAACCCGGGATTCATACTGGCGCATTTTGTCCTTGTCCGGCAGTTCTTCCAGCCGTTTCTGGAAGGCGGCCCTTTTTTCGGCGGCGGTCTGCTTTAATTTTTCGATCTCCTCCAGGCTTTGCAGCGATTCCCTGGCCAGGATCTTGTCAACATCGAGCTGATCAAAATCGGGCAGCTGAAACCGGGGGGATTTTTTTCCCTCGTCTTCGGCCGGCTTTGCGGCCGCTTTTTTCTTTCTGGCAATGGCCCCGGAATATGCGCGTTCAGTGTTAAAACGCAGCCCGGCCACGGTCATCTCGGGAATGTGGACCTTTTTTTCCAGCAGCGGCAGGGGTTCAATGGCCACCGCCAGCCGGGCGATCTCGGCGGCATTGGTCATGGGCGCGTCGGGATTGGTGATCTGCATGGCGTGAAGGGTGAGGCCCGCCGGGAACAGGGAAAGATCCACGTCGGCCAGCTCCACCCGGGCGCCGACAGCGCGGGTGCCGGCCGCCTCGAGGCCCTTTTCCACCAGGTCATCGGCAAAAAACACCAGGCCGGCCACCAATCCGCCGAAAATCACGATAAAGGCGGCCAGGCCCTTTACGCGGAAAATATTCTTCATGACCAACTCCTTTCGGAAACGGCTTGGTAAGCGGAAAAGATCCGGGTCGATTTGATGATCTGCGCCAGCCGGGTTTTCTGCACCCAGGCGAGAATATGCCGGCGGTAGCGGCGGATGACAAAATTGGACAAGAGATAGAGGGGAACAAACAGCACCAGCGAGACCAGCAGGCTGCCCAGGACAATGGAGTTGTTAAAGCCGGTCAGCCGCACCAGCGGCATATTATAGAGGGTGGTCCAGAAGGATTCCAGGGCGGCCAGGGTGAGGCAGGCATACCCCAGGGCGTGAAAGACCGGATCGACCAGGTAGGCGATGCCGGAAAAAACGAGCCAGCCCAGGATAAAGGCCGACAGGTTGACCCGCAGGATCAGGGCCAGCAGCAGGACCAGCAGGTTGTGCGGCGACCACAGCGGCGTCAGCCCCATGATCAGGGCCAGGCCGAAGGCGGCGCTGAGCTGGCCGGGCGCGGTTTCGGAATTGAGAATCTTGAGGAGCTTGGCAAGCAGGCGTATCATGAGGCACCTCCGGTTAGGTCTGATATCCCCCCGGACCGCCGGGCGGCGGCCGTTTCATTGTAAATAGCAGACCCCGCCGCTCCTGTCAATGTGTTTTGCCGCGGCACTTGCAAGCGCACAAAACTCCCTCCGGCCCCAAAAAACGGCACCCGCCGGAGCCCGTGGACACGGACTGCCGCCTTTTTTCTTTACTCGTTTTCCCATTACTGCTATTTTTTGACTGATTTACCCGCCAGCCATGCCGTTGCCTGGGAAAAGACACCAAAGGAGGCAAGAAGCAGACTGTGCCGCGCGATGAAAAACAGACCCGAACCGAACTGATTGATCCGGTGCTTTTTGATCTTGGGTGGAACGAAGCATTGATCCACAGGGAAACGACGCCCGGAGGGGTCGATATTAACGGATGATGAAGCCCCCGGTTCTGGAAGGAAAATGATTCTTCCGGCTATTGCTTTTAAGGAGAGCACAGGTCATGAGCTTTGACCCGCAAAAGCCATATAACGACCTGCCCCTGCTGCCGCCCAAAGCGGATTTGGAAACAAAGCGGGTGTTAAGGTGTCTGGTGGCCGCCAATCAATCCCTGGCCGAGTTAAAGGGATATGCCGAACTGCTGCCCAACAAATCCATTATAATCAACTCTATTGTTTTGCAGGAAGCCAAGGACAGTTCGGAGATCGAAAATATCGTCACCACCCATGACCAACTGTTCCGGGCCCTGGCTGCTGATAAACCAACGCTGGAACCGGCGGTCAAAGAGGTCTTGAATTACCGCCGCGCGCTTTACGAGGGCTTTGACCGAGTCAAGGCCCGGGGCCTGTTGACCACCAATACTATTCTGGCCGTGCAGGAAGCCCTGGAACAGAGCCGGGCCGGAATCCGCAAGCTGCCCGGCACCAAACTGGTGAACGACCACACCGGCGAGGTGATGTATACCCCGCCGGAAAATGAAACGGTTATCCGGGACCTGCTGGCCAACCTGGAAGTCTATATCCATGCGGAAAAAGATGATCTGCACCCGTTGGTCAAGCTGGCGGTGATTCATTATCAGTTTGAGTCCATTCATCCCTTTTATGACGGCAACGGCAGAACCGGCCGGATCATCAACGTGCTTTATCTGGTCATGAAGGAACTGCTGTCCGATCCCCTGCTGTATTTAAGCCGCTATATCATTGCGCATAAGGCCGATTATTACCGGCTGCTGCGACGGGTCACGGCCGAAGAGGCCTGGGAGGAATGGGTCTGTTTCATGCTGATCGCGGTGGAAAAGACCGCTGAAGCGACCCTGGATTTAAGCAAGGCCATTGTGGCCCTGATGGAAGGCGTCCGGAAAACCATTCAGGCGCAACGGCCGAAAATTTATTCCCACGAACTGGTTGAAACCCTGTTTACCAACGTCTATACGCGAATTGACAATTTGGTGGAAAGAGGAATCGCCTCGCGCAATGTGGCGGGAAGATATCTTAAAGAATTGGAATCAATAGGAATTTTAAAAAGCAAGCGGGCGGGAAGAAATGTTTTGTATATCAACACACAACTTCTTGATTTGTTTAAAAATTATTCTATCGTGCACTGATTTTAAAAAAATCAGTGCACGATTCGAAAATATGCACCACGACCGTGCATATCATGACGCCTACCCCCTAACGTGTCCAGAAAACGAGTTTTTATGGACACGTTTTTGATTCATGTCCGTGGCATGGACATGTTATCAGGGGACTTAGAGCTGCCCCGCATCTGGCACGTCAACACCCCTGAAATCGCTCATTTCGGTTTACAGCCATTCCCGTTGTCCGGTTTGAGCACATAGGCACCGACCGCTTCCGGCCGGTCCCGGACATTGACAAAAACAGGTAAAAATGATATTTTTAATAGAATTGCTGCATACTACCATCCATTAACAGCCGCAACCGGCTGCCAACGGCCGCCGGCCCAACTGACAGGATCCGAACATGAGCTCCCAATCCGTGCGCACCCTCTGCTTTGAATGCCACTCACGCTGCGGGGTGATCCTGGAAACCGAAGACAACACCGTCACCGGGATTTCCGGCGACAAGACCCATCCCTTCAGCCGCGGCTATACCTGCCCCAAGGGCCGCGCCGTCCGGGAAATCATCTATCACCCCGACCGGATCACCCGGCCCCTGGTCAAGGTGGGCGGAAAATCCAGCACCCGCTTTGAACCCGTCTCCTGGGACCAGGCCCTGGACATCATCGCCGAGCGCCTGCTGGACTGCCGGGAAAAGGCCGGGGCCGAGTCGGTGGTGCTGGGTTCCGGCACCACCCGCGGCCTGGCCCCCTACCTGAACCGGTTTCTGACGCGGTTCGGATCGCCCAACTTCATGGCCCCCTCCAATATGAGCGGCGGTCCCATCGCCCTGGGCAGCGCCGCCACCTCCGGCTTCGGGCTGGTGGACCCGGATTTCGCCGAAAGCCGCTGCATTCTGCTGTGGGCGCATAATCCCGAGGCCTCCTGGCCCGGTCTCTACCTGTACGCCATCAACCAGGGCCTGAAAAACGGGGCCACCCTGATCGTGGTCGACCCCCGCCGGACCAATTTTGCCAAAAAGGCCGACCACTGGCTCCAGATCCGCCCCGGCACCGACGTGGCCCTGGTACTCTCCTTTATCCAGGTTATCATCGCCGACGAGCTTTATGACAAGGAATTCGTGCGCAACTGGACCAGCGGTTTCGACCAATTGACCGGGCACGTGGCCGAGTTCACCCCGGAACACGTGGAATCCATCACCTGGATCCCGGCCGAACAGATCCGGGCCGCGGCCGCGGCCTTTGCCGCCACCGCTCCGGCCGCCGTCGGCCCGGGCATGGGCGGCGTCTGCCAGGCCAACGACGCCTTTGACCTGGCCCGGGGCCTGACCATTTTAAGCGCCATTACCGGCAACCTGGAAGTGGCCGGCGGCAACCTCAACTGCAGCCCGCCCACCAAGAAACGAAGCTGCTACGGCAGCGAGTTCGACGCCGGGCGCAACCTGCCGTCCGCCCAGGCCGCCAAGAAGCTGGGCGGCGACACCTACCCCCTGATGGGCATGGTCCCCATCCCCTGCCCGCCCCAGACGGTCTGGCCGGCCATTGCCGAGGGCAAGCCCTACCCGGTCAAGGCGGTCGGCCTGTTCGCCAACAACAGCGTCTGCGCCTATCCCAATTCCGCCCGGGTGCGGGAGATTCTCCTGTCCCTGGACTTTCTCTTTGCGGTGGACTATTTTCACACCCCCACCACCGAGCTGGCCGATGTCATTTTGCCGCCGGCCCACTGGAGCGAACGCGATGACGTGGAGGACCTGCTCATGCAGAACCATGTTTTTGCCCAGCCCAAGGCGGTGGAGCCGGTGCCGGAATGCCGGGATGAAAAGCAGATTCTCATCGACCTGGCGCAAAAAATGAACCTGGACGACTACTGGCCGTCCATCGAAGCGGCCCTGGACTACCGCCTGGAGCCTATCGGCCTGACCTATGAACAATTCAAGCGGTCGGGCGGCCGCTATGTCAACCCCGTCAAGTACAAGCGCTATGAAATCTTCGGCCGCTTCCGCACCCCTTCGGGCAAGGTGGAATTGTGCGCCGACTACCTGGCGGGGCTGAACATTTCACCGCTGCCGGTCTTCCGGGAACCGGACGAAAGCCCCTTCAGCACCCCGGTCCTGTCCCGGGAGTATCCGCTGATTCTGACCACCGGCGGCCGCAATCTCGTCTACTACCACTCCTCCCATCGCAACATTCCCTCCCTGAAAAAACGGTGCCCGGACCCGGAGCTCCAGATTCATCCGGACACGGCCGCCCAGCTGGGCATCACCGACGGGGAGTGGGTCTACCTGGCTTCCCCCCGGGGGCGAATCGAAATCAAGGCCCGTTTTTTTGACGGCATCCATCCCGAAGTGGTCCACTCGCCCCACGGTTTCTGGTACGGCGTTGACAACGGCTGGCAGCGTCTCAACATCAACCTGCTGACCAATGACGAGCCGCTCTGTCCGGTCAGCGCTTCGGTGCCGATCAAGGCACTGCTCTGTCGGGTGGAAAAAATCAAATGATGCTTGATCGTTTTGAAGACCTGGTGCGCCGGATCAGCAGCGTGGTGCTGGGCAAGGAGCCCCAGATCCGCCTGGCCCTGACCTGCTTGTTCGCCCGGGGACACCTGCTGATCGAAGACTTTCCGGGCATCGGCAAGACCACCCTGGCCAAGGCGCTGGCCCGCTGCCTCAACCTGGAGTTTCAGCGGCTGCAGTTCACCAGCGACATGCTGCCCGGCGACATCCTCGGCATGTCGGTCTATGACCAGAAAACCGCTACTTTCAGCTTCCATGCCGGTCCCATTTTCACCCAGGTGCTGCTGGCCGACGAGATCAACCGGGCCACCCCGAAAACCCAGAGCGCCCTGCTGGAAGCCATGGAAGAGGAACAGGTCACCATCGAAGGCCGCACCCGGGCCCTGGAAACGCCCTTTTTCGTCATCGCCACCCAGAACCCCCTGGAACATTCCGGCACTTTCCCCCTGCCGGAATCCCAGCTGGACCGGTTTCTCATGCGCATCGAGCTGGGGTATCCCGACCGGACCGCGGAAAAGTCCATTTTACAGGGAGAAGGCGCCGACAAGGT
>CAYTQK010000022.1:0-19401 GCA_964439745.1 uncultured Desulfobacterales bacterium | reverse complement strand
CTCAATCTATTATATATCAAAAAAATTCACCCTTCGGTCCCGCCGTGGCGGGACTAAGGATTGATGGCTCCTACCCGGCCTGCACATTTTCGATATTGACCTCGGCAAACGTCTTGATATCGGCCAGCACGCGGGTGGAGGCGTCCAGCAGCTCCATGGCCAGGGCCGCACCGGTGCCTTCCCCCAGGCGCAGGTTCAGGTCCAGCAGCGGCTCCAGGCCGAGTTGTTCATGCATGAACCGATGTCCGGTCTCCACCGAGCGATGTCCGGCAAACAGGTATTGCCGGGCCCGGGGGGCCAGGCGGCAGGCGATCAGGGCGCCGGCCGTGGAAATGAGACCGTCGCAGACCACCGGTATTTTGTGCGCGGCCGCGCCCAGCACCAGCCCGGCCAGGCCGCCGATTTCAAAACCGCCCACCTTGGCCAGCACATCCAGGGGGTCGGCGGGATCGGGCCGGTTTTGCGCCAGGCCCTGTTGGATGACATCAACCTTGTGCCGCCAGCCCGCCTCGTCAACGCCGGTTCCCCGGCCGGTCAGCTTTTCCACGGCAATGCCGGAAAAAGCCGCGATCACCGCCGCCGAGGGGGTGGTATTGCCGATGCCCATGTCCCCGGTTCCCAGCATGTCCACCGGCTGTTCCCGCAGCAGTTCCTCGACGATCTCAACCCCGGCAGTCACCGCGGCCGCGGCCTGTTCCCGGCTCATGGCCGGTCCCCGGAGAAAGCTGGCCGTACCTTTGGCGATTTTTTTATGGAAAATCGGCAGATCCGGATCAAAATCATAATTGACACCCAGGTCGGCCACCCGCACCTCGGCCCCGGCATGCCGGGCCAGCACGTTGATGGAGGCCCCGCCGGCCACGAAATTGAAGACCATCTGGGCGGTCACTTCCTGGGGAAAAAGGCTGACACCTTCGGCCACCACCCCGTGATCCCCGGCACAGGTGATGATCACCTTGTTCTGCAAATGAACGTCAAGGGTGCCGGCGATGGCGGCCAGGCGGGCGGAAACATCCTCCAGCAGGCCCAGGCTGCCGGCCGGCTTGGCCTGGTCGGCCAGCCGCTGCCGGGCCCGGGCCAGGATTTCTTGATCCGCCGGTACAATGGATTGAATCATTTCTTGTAATTGTTTCATCAATCGACTCCTTGGCCTTGGCTTCCATTGTTCAATACCTTGACCCGCCGGACAAAAAAAAGGGCTCCGGCAGGATACACCACCTGCCGAAACCCTTTACCATCAGATTTCGCAAAACCCATCGACCGGAACGTCTTCTGGCTTCCCCGGCTGCCCGGCCTTCCCACGACGTTTACCGACGTCGCAGTGGCATAACACAGACAGCCCTTGTGGGGGTTACAGCGGCGGGACCGCCACGGTCTTTCACCGTGTTCCGTTTTCCAACCAATATATTACCGGTAACAGGAACAGCCACGCATGTCAAGGCGATGATGCCTTGACGACTTGACATGCTTCCAGCCGCTCAGCGGCGCAGACCGGCGACCAGCCGCCTGGGTGTGGTCAGCAGGGTCAGGGCCGAGAGGATATCCGGACAGACCATGTCCGCCGCCATGACCGTCTCCACGCAGGCCCCCTCTTCCTGGATGAGGGCGATGCCCAGGCCAGCCCCGGCCAGCATGAGCTTGTCATTGCGGCCGTTGCCGATGGCGACGGTGCCGGCTTCGCCCAGGCGCTGGATGCATTCCAGCTTGCCCTCGTCCTGGTTTCCTTCCGGCAACACCCGCAGCACCGCCGGCAGCCCCACCAGCTCCGCCCGCGCCCGGCCGAAGGTATCCGCCGTCAGCACGTGCAGTTCCAGTTGATCGGCCAGTTCTTCCAGGACCGGCCCCACCCCTTTGATCAGCTTCCCGTCGCAGGCCAGGGTCCCGTTATAATCCATGACCAGGTAAGACAATTCCAGTTTTCGATATCCGGGGATGTTCACGGTGATCATATTCACGCCCCCCTTTGGTTCCGGAAAATATTGTCGTCTGCATTGACACTTTCATATCAGGACCGCCCCGCCGCCACTCGTCTGGCCAGCAGCACAACCACAATGACGATTCCCACTCCCGCCAGCAGCCATTTCAGATTGGCGGCCAGGGCGCTGACAAAAATCTTCGTACCGGTGGTGGCGCCGATATTATGAAGCAGGAAAACATGAACACTGTTTTCCACCAGATCCAGGAAGCCGGCCAGAAAGGGGATAATCAGCAGCCGGTTATATTTTGCCGCTATTTTGTTAAGATTAAAGGCCATGGCCATGAGCGAGGCCAGAAAAATGCTGTACCAGAGCGGATGAAAGAAATCAAAATAAAAGTGGGTCTTAAACGAATCCAGCACGCCGGTCATTTTCCAGGTAGCGATGATGGACAAAAATTCGGCCCGGGAAAAGGTGGTTTGCAGCGCCACCAGCTTTTCCGGCGGCAGCTCGCGGATGACCAGGTAAATGGCCACCTGGGATACGACAAAAAGAAGGCCGGAAATCAGCGCCACGCGGGGGATGCCGCCCTTTTCCCGGAACCAGGCGGTCGGGCCGGAACGATTCATGACAGTCGCCTCTTGATTCTTTGCGGTTAGCAGGATAAGGTGAGTATGGAATAGATGGGATGGGAATGTCAAGAATTCGCAACGCAACCCGGAGTAACCGTTATGATTCAAACCCGGCTCACCGACCTGCTCAACATCCGTTATCCCCTCATCGGCGGCACCATGATGTCCATTACCGACGCTGATTTCGTGGCAGCCATCTCCAACGCCGGCGGCCTGGGGATCCTGGCTTCAGCCATCTACAAAACCCGGGAAGATTTTGCCGCGGCCATTGATCGGGTCCAGGAATTGACCGACCGGCCCTTTGCGGTCAACATCAACCTGTTCCCGGCCATGACCGCCATTGACAACAACATCTACCTGGACGTCATGATTGAAAAAGGGGTCCGGATCGTCGAAACGTCCGGTCACTTTGCGCCCGAAGACCTGTGCGGCCGGTTCAAAAAGGCCGGCCTGACCTGGATTCACAAGTGCGTCGGCATCCGTTATGCCAAGAAGGCCCGGCAGCTGGGCGCGGACATCATCACCGTGGTCGGTTATGAAAACGGCGGCGCCACCGGCAAGCTGGATATCGGCACCCTGGTCCTGGTCCCGGCGGTGGTGGACGCCATCGACGCCCCGGTCATCGGCGGCGGAGGCGTATCCGACGGCAGGGGCGTGGCGGCGCTCCTGTCTCTGGGCGCCCAGGCGGTCATCATGGGCACCCGCCTGCTGGTTACCCGGGAATGCCCCATTCATGAAGACCTGAAGCAGGCCCTGCTCCAGGCCAGTGAGCAGGATACCATGCTGATCATGCGCTCCATCGGGGCCACCCACCGGGTCTGGTCCAATCCGGCCGCGGAAAAATGCGCCGCCATTGAAAAGGACGGCGGCAGCTTCGAGGAGGTCCTGAGCGTGGTGGCCGGGGACAAGGCCCGGCAGATGTATGCCACCGGGCAGACCGACGTGGGCGTTATCTCCTGCGGACAGGGGATCGGGCTGGTCCACGATCTTCCTACCGTGGCCGAATTGTTCGCCCGCATCATGCGCGAAGCCGTCCAGGCCATCCAGGCCATTCGCGTTACCGACTGAGCCGCGAAAATACCATGCTGACTGTTATTCTCATCATTGTCGGCCTGCTGGTCGCCCTGATCGGGCTGGCCGGCTGCCTCCTGCCGGTCATTCCCGGTCCGGTGGTCAGCTACCTGTCGTTGCTGATCCTCAGCCTGGCCCGGGGCTGGGAGCCGTTCTCCCTGACCTTTCTGCTGATCATGGCCGGCGCGGCGGCGCTGATGACCATCCTGGATTATTTCGTGGCCGCGGCCGGCGCCAAAAAATACGGCGCTTCCAGCGCCGGTGTCTGGGGATCGGTCATCGGCATGTTCTTCGGCATGTTCCTGGTCCCCCCCTGGGGCATTCTGCTGGGCGCCATTGCCGGCGCCGTCATCGGCGAACTGGCCGTGGGCAATAAAACCGGCCAGGCCATCCGCGCCGGCTGGGGCGTCATCATCGGCAACGTCGTGGCCACTGCCCTGAAACTGGGGTATTGTTTTGTGGTCTTGTTTTTTTACCTCAAAGAAATGATTTGACGGCCAAGTAAAAAGCCAAACGCTGCGCCTTGCTCTTGGACTTTTTACTGGCCCGGATATTTCACGAGATATTTCACGAGTTGATTGGAACCCGAGCCCCTGGCTCCCCCTGCAACACAACAGATGCGCTCAAGGTGACGTGCCCGAAGGTCGAGAAAATTCGTGAAATATCCAGTTACCGCAATACCCTCCACCAGCCGCTGGTTTTCATCGACCACCATCAGGCGGCTGAAAACATTGGTATTCATCCGGGAAAGGGCGTCCCTGGCCTCGTCTTTCTGGCCGATCATTTTGTCCCGGGGACAGGGCTGGACACTATCACCGATGATTGAACAACTAAGCCGTTTACCGAACGTTGCGTGCTATCGGCCCTGTTTCTGCGCTATGCCGCGATACTTGGCGTATATATCGTGGATCCGGTGTTTCATATCCTTGATCTTTTTGGAATCTTCCGGATCCGCCCATCGCGGCTCGCTGATTGAAAACAGGTCATTGCTCAGGTCATCCAGTACGTGTTCAGTGGCCTGGCACCATTCGGCAGTACATTGATCCGCCATTTCCGATGCCTCCTTAATCTGATCGTCCAGCATTAATACGGCTTTGTTCAAAGATTCCATGTAGCTTTTCCATGCGTTCTGCACTTCTGACTGAATTTCATCTTTGGGCATTGACATTGTTGTCTCCTTTCCCGATAGTGGTATGAAAAATTTTGCGCCAAAGCCCGGCCAGCCAGGCCCGGATGCTTCATTGCTGATGCATACTGTCATACGGTCAGGTGGTTGCAGGAACATCAGCCATCATCGCCGATGGCTTCCGTGGGGCAGCTTTCCATGGCTTCGATACATGCCGCTTTTTCCAAATCGTTTTCCGGCTGTTTGCATACATAAGCATATTCATCGTCCTGGGATGCAAAATTGTCCGGAGCGATTTCAATACAGGTCTCGCAGAAGGTGCACTCCTCATCCACGTAAAACGGTCCGTCAACATTTTCTGAGTACTTATTTGCCGGGTCAGCCATATTCATCTCCTTTTCCATGCAATGCTGATTAGCCGATAATCCGTTCGTCTTATGATTAAATACCCTATATCGTTCATCCGGCAGGGACAATGCGGTGAATAATGTATTTTATTGCGCAAAAAACGGTAGCATGGCCGGTGTCGGATACGTCGCCCGGCACAACCAGTACTTTTCCTCCCGTCGCCTTAATCCGGGCCGCTGTCTCGTCCAGTTCTCCGACCGTGCGGCTGGTAATGGCCACGGCGGCCCCTTCCCGGGCCATGGCAATGGCTGCCGACCGGCCGAGGCCGCGGCCGCCGCCGGTAATAATGGCTGTTCTCCTGAAATCATTATCAAAAAAATACAGCATTTATTCTGTTTATATGGGAAAAATCCTTTATTTACAGTTTCAGGCAAACAGGATTTGATTGATAAAAATTACCGATTCATGTTTTCGCAACCATCGCGGCACTGAAGGAGCAAATCACTATGACACATCATTATCTTACGAAGGGCGATACGGCCCCCGAATTCACGCTTAGCAATCAGGAAAATCAAGCCGTAAACCCGATGTCACTGACGGGCAAGCGAATCCTTTTGTCTTTTCACCCGCTGGCCTGGACATCGATCTGCGAGATCCAGATGCGCACCCTCGAGGCCAAATATGCTGTGTTCCAGGAACTGGATATTATGGCATACGGTATCAGCGTGGACAGCCTCAAATGCAAGAAGGCCTGGGCGGACGCCATGGGGATAAAAAAGACCAATCTGCTGGCCGATTTCTGGCCCCACGGCGGCGTGGCCAGGGAATACGGTTTATTTGTGGAAGACATGGGGATTTCCAGCCGGGCCAATGTTCTCATCGCACCGGATCGGACCATCGAATGGATAAAGGTTTATGATATTCCAGAGGTGCCAGATATTGAGGAAATAATCGCTTTCGTCAGGAGGGGAAAAAAGTAAAGGGAGGGATCATGCCTGATTTTACACTGACCGATGAGCAGCTGGCCATTCAGAAAAAAGCCCGCGATTTTGCCGTTACTGAAGTTCTGCCGGTTTCCTTTTATTACGATGAAAAAGACGATATCCCGCTGGAGGTGCTGAAAAAGGCATATGACGCCGGAATGATGAATGTCAACATTCCGGCGGAGTACGGCGGAAAGGGATACGGCATCCTGGAAGGGGTGATCATGATCGAGGAGATTGCAGCCGCCTGCCCGGGGCTGGCCACCTCGATATTTGACAATTCCCTGGGGACGGCCCCGATTCTGCTGTCCGCCAATAAAGCGGTGCAGAAAAAGTATCTTCCAAAGATTGCAAAGGAATTCAAGCTGATCTGCTTCGGCACCTCCGAGCCCACCATGGGGTCGGACGTGTCCGGTATCCGCTGTGAAGCCAGGCAGAACGGCGAGGATTACATCCTGAACGGCACCAAGTTCTGGATCACCAACGGTGGCGTCGCCGATTACATGACGGTGTTTGCCACAACCGACCCGGATTCCAAGCACGGCGGCATCGGTGCGTTTCTGATAGAAATGGACTGGGAGGGGGTGACAAAAGGGCTGCCCATTCCCAAGCTGGGCCAGCATTGCTCCAACACGGCCGGTGTCCAATTGAAGAATGTCCGGGTGCCGGCGGAAAACGTGCTGGCACCGCCCGGCGAGGGGTTTGTTCTCGCCATGCAGACGTTCTCCCTCACCCGGCCCGCCATTGGCGCTTTTGCCGTGGGCGCGGCTCGTTCGGCCATGGAATTTGCGCTGGATTATGCCAGGAAACGAAAAACCTTCGGCAGCAAGATCAAGAACTACCAGGGTATTCAGTTCAAACTGGCGGACATGTACCAGAAGGTGGAGACATCCCGGCTGCTTACATGGAAGTCAGCCTGGGATGCGGACAACGGCCGGGATGTCAACACGTCCGCATCGGTTGCCAAGCTTTACGCCAGCGAAGCGGCCATGGAGGTCGTGAACGATGCCCTTCAAATATTCGGGGGGTATGGATACACCCGGTTCTTCCCCATTGAAAAATTTTTCCGGGATACCAGGCTGTTCATGATTTACGAGGGCACCAGCGAAATCCAGCGGGTGGTGATTTCCGGATTTATGCTCACCAATTATGAGTCAGTGATGCCGTCTTTGTCGGATTTGCCGGTGAACCGGACAACGGACCCGCTGGCCGGCGAAGGCCAGAAGTTGTGGCGCTGCGGCATGTGCGGGTATGTGCATAAAGGCGACGAACCACCGGAAGCCTGCCCCTATTGTTTCTTCCCCGCCGACGTATTCAAGGATGTCAGCTGAAGATAAGGAGGGTTCCCCATGCAGGCACGCGCACTGCTCATGATCGAGCACCGGCTGATCGAACGGATGATTTCATTACTCGGCGAAAGGGCGGCAGCGATTCGCTCTACCCAGACCGTTGAGCCATTGTTCGTGGATACGGCGGTGGATTTTATCCGTGTATACGCGGACCAAACCCATCACGGCAAGGAAGAAGACATAATGTTCCGGGACCTGGAACAGCGGTCGTTGTCCGAAGAAGACCGCCGCATCATGCAGGAACTGAAGGACGAGCATGTCTTTGGCAGAAAAGTTACAAAGGCGCTGGTGGCTGCCAATACCCGGTATCGGAATGGTGATGATACCGCGCTAATAGAGATCGCCGATCATCTTGAAACCCTGGCCGATTTCTATCCCCGGCACATCGCAAAAGAAGACAAGGTATTTTTCCCTGCGGCCCGGCAGTATGTCACGGATGAAGAGGACCAGGCCATGCTCGTTGCGTTTAATGAATTTGACCGCAAGATGATTCATCAAAAATATGAAGCCCTGGTCGATGGGCTTGAATCCTGAAGGACTCGTATCAAGTTGCCCGCCCCGCACTGCTGTGTTATGTTTCTGGCACCCCAAAGTTCGTTTCAAAATACAAATTGTAATGGACTGTTTATGGAATTTTCACCGTTTGCATCTTAGAAAAATTCATGAAATAGTCGGGGTAGAAACTACGGGGAATGAACCGCAACGCTACCGTCCGCCATGCGGCCATGGGGTTTGCGGTAAAATTGGAATCACTCAATTTTAGAAAAGGGAGATTGTAATGATCAATGAAGGCCTCATCGACCGGCTGCTGCGGGCGGCCATCGCCATTGTCATTGTGGTTCTTTTCCTGATGGGCAAACTTCCCGGGTACTGGGCCCTGCTGCTGATTCTCAGCGGATCATTTTTCATGTCGGCGATGACCGGCTACTGCCCGCTGTACAAGCCCCTGGGTATCAATACCGCCAAGAAATAGGACCTGCAGCTTTTTTCACATCCCCTTGTCCAGCCGGCGAATTCCCGCCGCCCTGGCCTGGTTCAGGGCCCGGTGATATTCCGCCGCGGTCACCGGGCGGTTCAGACCGGGCACGGCCGAAATATCGCCGCAGGGACGGTACTGGGACATGACGTTGACATAGGTCTGAGTGGAGACCTCCTCGGCGAGAAACCGCATGATGGCCTCGGTTCCGGCCAGGTTGTCCGGCAGAACCAGGTGCCGAACCAGCAGCCCGGAGCGGGCGATGCCGGCCGCGTCCACCACCAAGTCACCCACCTGCCGGTGCATCTCTATAATGGCTTTGGCGGCCACCGCCCCGTAGTCCGGCGCGGCGCAGGCCTGATCGGCCATGGTTTCATCCAGGAATTTGAAATCCGGCATGTAGATGTCGACGATTCCCTCCAGCAGCCGCAGTGTCTCCACGCTGTCATAACCGCTGGAGTTGTAGACCAGGGGCAGGGTCAATCCCTTTTCCGCGGCCTTTTTGACCGCTCCCAGGAACTGGGGCACCACGTGGGAAGGGGTGACCAGGTTGATGTTATGGCAGCCCTGCTGCTGCAGCGCCAGCATCATCTCCGCCAGCTCCGATTCAGAAACGGTCTGCCCTTCCCCGTGGTGGCTGATCTCGTAGTTCTGGCAGAAGCAGCACAACAGGCTGCAGTGCGAAAAAAAGATGGTGCCGGATCCGTTCCGCCCCACCAGGGGCGCTTCTTCACCGAAATGGGCGTGACAGCCGGCCACGCGGGCCGAACGGCCGGTGCGGCAGACGCCCGTCTCGCCGGCGGTGCGGTCCACGCCGCAGGCCCGCGGACAGAGACGGCATTGGCAAAGTCCTTTGCGGGCTGCGGCCAGGGCCGTGTCCAGGCGGCCGTCCTCCAGAGCGGCCAGATAACGAGGGGGTGGATGCATAGCTAAAACACCTCCTGACGTTCCGGTCAGGCGGCTGTGATGATCACCTGGTCCAAGGAGCCGGCCGCAAGCAGCCGCGGCCACTGCTCATCCGGGATCTGGCCGATATATTCCACCGGCCAGGCCGGGGTTTGACCGAAAAAAACGCAGAACAGGTTCCCCCGGCCGGTATAGGCCAGGCCGCCGGCCGGGATATCAGAGACGGGCTCGTTTTCCGCCAGATCAGTCCCGATGGGGCCGTACAGTCCCCCGCCCCATTGGGTCAGCGGAACGGTATACGGCAGGCCGGCGGCAAAGGCGGCTGCCAGGGGGGTATCAAAAAGGTCGGCCGGTAGCGAGAACCCGCCGAAATCGAGATCAATCCGCATCACAGAATCCTTCTTCGTTACTCTTCGTCATCATCAGCCAGCTCCAGCATGGTTTCGGCCAGCACCAGGGCATTCAGCGCGGCGGCCGCGATTTCCCGGTCCGGGGCGTTGACCAGGTATCCCAGCAATTCATCGGCCTCTTCCGGCCAGATCTCCGGGACCAGGTCAATTGCCCGCAGCAGGGTCTCCTTGTCCGGCGGCGGGGCGCTAAGAATCTCCCCAAAGCGGGGCAGGGCATCGGCCATGCCGTGATTAACAGCGGCGCTCACAGCTTCCAGGGCAATATCCGGATCCGGATTATGCAGGGCTTCGGCCAGCTGCGCCTCAAAACCGGCCAGGTACCCCATGCAGAAAACGGCCGTCAGCCGCCACTCCTTGTCGCTGCTGTGGTAGGCGGCATTGACGGCATTGATATGCCAGTCCCACGGCGCCCGCACCGAGGTCTCCAGAATACGATGGCGCACCGGTTCCGGCATGGCGGCATCCCGGTATAACCGGCTCAAATCTTCCTGGATCCAGACCAGCAGGGAGGTGGAAATTCCGCTGAACCGTTCCACGTCCGCCATCTCGCCGGGCAAATCATCGACAAGATCCAAATCATCCAGATACGCTATTTCCAGACCCGGCCCCAGCGACATTACCGCCTGCTCCCGGACCTCCGCGTCCTCCACCGCATCCCGCAGGATGGCAATCAGGGCGCCGGCCATACGGTCATTGATAACGGCCGGGTCACCGGCCAGCTCCAGGGCCAATAGACGTTCGCTCCGCGGAGTCCCGCGATCGGAAATCGCCGCATAAATCATGGCGCCGGCCTGGACCGGCCATTTCCAGGAAGGTATGTCATACAACCGTTTTACGTCCACAAAACGATCTCCTGCCGCTATTAATTCAAAATTTCAAGTAATTCGTTGACATCCGGAACCGGGGGTCCTATCATAAAAAAAGGAGCAGCATGTGATGATGATTCTTTGAATAAATGGAAAAACTTTAATAAATCGCACAATACCAGAAGATTGAATCCGAATAAAGAAAATTCCGAACCTCCCTCTGCTTCCCTCGTCTTCCGGAGGGAACAATCATGACATCACAGATCATTACCCTGGTCATATTGCTGATTCTGTCGGGCTTTTTTTCTTTGTCAGAAACGGCCCTTTTTTCGCTGAGCCGGTCCAAGTCCCGCTTATTGGCCAGAAAGAAAAATCGTTTTGATCTGCTGATCGAAAAGATGAAGGACAATCCCCACCATTTATTGTCCACCATTCTCATCGGCAATAATCTGGTCAATATCTGGGCCTCGGTCCTGGCCACCACCGTGATCATCAAGCTCATGCCCGCCAATGCCGTGGGCATGGCCACCGCTGTGGCCACCGGCGTGATGACCTTTTTTATCCTGGTCTTCGGTGAAATTCTGCCCAAATCCGTGGCCACCAAAAACAACAACATGATCGCCAGGATTGTCATCTATCCGCTTTACTGGTTCTCGCTTGTTTTCTGGCCGCTTATCGTTTTTCTGAATTTCATTTCCCGGATCACCGGCATAATCAAACCGGTCCCGGTCATGACCGAAGAAGAGCTGAAGACCATCATCGACGTCACCGAAGAGGAAGGGGAAATCAACGGCGAAGAAAAAGAGTTCATCCACAATATTTTCAAACTGGACGACACCAGCGCCTCGGAGATCATGACCCCTACCACGGACATGCTGGCTATTGATGTCAATCAGGACCTGCCCCTGGACCAGCTGCTGAACTCGGGCTTTACCCGCATCCCCGTTTATGAGCACGATATCCGGAACATTGTCGGTATCATCAACATCAAGGACGTTTTTTGCCATTACACCGCTTCCCGCACCCCCCTGAGCACCAGGGAGCTGATGACCACTCCCTATTTCATCCCTAAATCCAAAAAGCTCAACAGCCTGCTCAAGCAGTTCAAAAAAAGAAAATGCCATATGGCCATTGTCATTAACGAACATGGCGACGTGGCCGGCCTGATCACCCTGGAGGACGTGCTGGAGGAACTGGTCGGTGATATCATTGATGAAACCGACCGCTACGAACCTCATATCGTCAAAATCAAACCCGATAACTGGGTGGTGCTGGGGAAATCCGATATTGAAGAAATCAACGAGGTCATCCCCATGCATATTCCAGCCTCCAGGGAATATGACACCTTTTCCGGCTACGTCCTCTGGTATATCGGGCGTATTCCCGAACCCGACGAAACCATTTCCGTGGGTCGGTTCGACATCACCGTCAAGGAGAAGGAATGCAACCGGCTCCTGTCCTTCATAGTAACTGATACCGGCCGGTCCGTCCCGCCGGAAACGACCGACGCCTCCGAGCACCCTGCCGCCTCCTGATTTCGATGCCAATCAGGGGCGCAGCCTTCCGTCTTTCTCACCATGGCCGACAGCCGGTTCCCGCGCAAGTCAGCCGGTCGCGTGGCGGCCATTGAACTTTTTACCAACCTGTCGGTTTTGCTGTTGACATGTCCGGCAGCTTTGCCTATGGTTGCACAATATTGCTGTATCTGCTGGATCACAACACCGATTTACTTAAGGGAATAAGGATGCTGCGAACAAGACCCGAAAAATTCAAAACAGGAATTACCCTGCTGGTCATCATGGCCCTGCTGCTTGTCCTGGGAGCCGGCTGCGCGCACAAGCCCGAGCAGGAGCAGACCGCCCGGCAGCTGGCCGATGAAGGCATGGCCAAATTTAAAAAAGGTCATTACAAAAAGGCGGTGGAAGCCTTTGAACGGCTACAGGACTGGTATCCCTTCAGTAAGTATGCCACCCTGGCGGATCTGAAAATCGCCGACCCTTATTATGAAATGAAAGAATATGACAGCGCGGTCACTGCCTACGAAGCCTTTGAACGGCTTCATCCCCGCAACGAAGCCCTGCCCTCTGTCATCTACCGCATGGGACTTTGCCATTTTAACCGGCTGGACACCATTGACCGGGATCAGACGCCGGCAAAAAACGCCATCGAAGCCTTTACCCGCCTGCGCCGGCAGTTTCCGGACAGCGAGTATGCCGCCAAAGCCGAAGCACATATTGACCGCTGCCGCCGCAGCCTGGCTGCCCACCATCTCTACGTGGGCAAATTTTATTTCAAATCAAATCATTTTCAGGCCGCCCGGGAGCGGTTCCGGCAGGTAATCGACCAATACCCGGATGAGGGCGATGTCCAGACGGCCGAAGACTATCTCCGCCTCTGCGAAGAGGCGCTGGCCGATGCGGAAGCGGAAGAAAAAGCCGCCGCCGAAGAAAAAGAAGAAAATAAGGAAAAGAGCGCTCCAGCAGTACCGGAAAAAAACGAATAATCTAATCATTGATGGCTTCGTAAAAAGTTTAAAAAATGTTATGCCCGTCCAATAATAAAAATATAAGTTTTTGATTTTACTTAAATACTTAATCACTTAAAACTTAACACTGCCTGTAAAAAAGACTTTTTACAGGCTTGTCAATCATTGCGGGAAAACAAAAAAAATTAAAAAAATCTTTACTTGGTATAATTTATTTTATATATTTTATTGCTTATACAATAACAGAACTCATTAACCTAAAGGTAAATAGGAATCATGTCCAAACAATGTGAAATCTGCGGTAAAAAACCGATGGTCGGCAACAATGTCAGCCATGCCCATAATGTTACCAAGCGGCGCTTCAATCCCAATCTGCAGAAAGTGCGGGCGGTCCACAACGGCCGGGTGAAAAAAATATATGTCTGTACCCGCTGCATCAAATCGGGATTCGTTATCAAGGCGGCCTGAAACGACCTTCCGGCGCGGACGGAACTGCCGGTATCCGTCTCCCCCCACCCCGACAGTCATTCAGGAGATATCCGGGGTCAGAGCGTATTCATTCGCTTGACTTCAAAAACCGGTTTGAGCTTTTTGATATCCCGGATAATCTGTTCCAGTTGATCCGTTCCGTTCACGGTCATCAGAAAAGCACTCTGGACCTGTTTATCATCCCCCGTCTCCGTATTGGCGCTTAGAATGTTGGCCCCGTGCCTGCTGATCAGCGTCGTGATTTCCGCCAGCAGCCCCAGCTTATCATGGGAACGAATGCCGATCTTGACCGGATACTGGGAGGGAATATCCGCGGCCCATTCCACGTCAATCCGGCGCTCCGGAGTGACCTTCAGCAGGTTGACGCAGTTTTTCCGGTGAACGGTTACCCCGCTGCCGCGGGTAATGTATCCTTCGATGGAATCCCCCGGAACCGGCTGACAGCAGCGGGCAAACTTGACCAGCACGTCATCGATGCCGTGGACAATGACCCCGTCCGTGGGTTTCTTCTTTTTCATCCGGCCCATCAGGCGATTCAGGAAGGAGGTACTTTCCTCGCCGATATGGGAATCCCGGGGAAAGAACTTCTGCACCACCTGCCGGGGGGTAATCTTGCCGTAGCCCACGTGTTCCACCAGGTCGTCGACAGCCTTGAACCCGAACTGGCCGGCCACCTCTTCCATCCGGCCGGAATTGACCATCTCGTTGAAATTGAGATTATACTTGCGAAACATCTTTTCGCACATTTCCCTGCCCAGCTGGATACTGCGCTCGCGTTCTTCGGCCTTGATCCAGCGCCGGATCCGGGAACGGGCCTTGGCGGTCTTGACAAAATTCAACCAGTCCCGGCTGGGCTGGCTCCGGGACGAGGTCAGAATCTCGACGATGTCACCGGTCTGCAGCACATAGGACAACTGCACCATGCGGCCGTTGACCTTGGCCCCTACGCACTGGTGCCCCACCTCGGTGTGAATCATATAGGCGAAATCCACCGGCGTAGCCCCGCTGATCAGCGAACGGATCTCCCCGCTGGGGGTAAAGACATGAACTTCATCGGAAAACAGGTCCAGCCGGACATTTTCCAGAAATTCGCCGGGCGTGTCCTCGTCATTCTGGCTGTCCACCAGGTTCTGAATCCAGGCGTAGGCCTGACCGTCCTTGCCTGACCGCCCCTTGTCTTCCTTGTAACTCCAGTGGGCGGCGATGCCGGAGGTGGCCACGGTATCCATCTCATGGGTGCGGATCTGGATTTCCACCCGCTCACCAAACGGACCGAAGACCGAGGTATGCAGCGACTGGTACATGTTGGGCTTGGGCAGGGCGATATAGTCCTTGAACTTCTTGGCAATGGGACGCCACAGGGAATGAATAACGCCCAGCGCCTCGTAACACTGGGGAACGGTATCAACAATGATCCGGAAGGCGATGATATCGTAAATCTCATCAAAGGGCAGATCCTGCTTGCGCATTTTCTGATAAATGCTGTAAAAATCCTTGTGCCGGCCGGAGACATCGCACTTCAGTCCGTTTTTCTCCAGTTTTTCCCGGATATAATCCCGAACCGTTTCAATATATTCCTCCCGCTCGATATTGTCCTTGTTGATCTTGCGGGAAATCTTCTCATACTCTTCCGGACACAGGGTCTGGAAACCGATTTCTTCCAGTTCACTTTTGATCCAGTAAATACCCAGCCGGGAGGCGATGGGGGCATAAATATCCAGGGTTTCCTGGGCGATCCGTTTCTGCTTGTAATCTTTATGATAGGTCAGGGTACGCATGTTATGGAGCCGGTCCACCAGCTTGATCAGGATAACCCGGATATCATCGGCCATGGCCAGGATCATCTTGCGGATACTTTCGGCCTGCCGGGCCTTGGCGCTGTCAAACGGAAGCTTGCTGATCTTGGTCAGTCCCCGCACAATGGCGGTCACCTCTTCCCCGAATATTTCCTCCAGCTCCGCTTCCGTGGCCCCGGTATCCTCAAGGACGTCATGAAGCAGTCCGGCGGCTACGCAGACACCGTCCAGCTTCATGGAAGCCAGAATACCGGCTACTTCCAGGGGATGGGAGAGATAGGGCTCGCCGGAAAGGCGCACCTGTCCTTCGTGGACCCGGGCGGAATAAATATACGCCCGCTGGACAATATCAGGATCTGCCGCAGGATTGTTCTCCTGGAGCATATCCAGTATATCGGAAATCCGTATCATGGCATGATTCGATAAAAAGACGCCCCTTCCCGGGGCGGCAGCTGTCAACCCGACCGACACATCTATTTTAAAATATAAGGACAGCCGCTCAAAAATGCAAGTGGACAGAGGGGATCATATCCTCCGGCTGTCCCCCGTCCCCGGGATCGACAGGAAAATGACCCGGATTAATAGGCCTTGGCAAAGATCACCCGCCCCTGCCCCTTCTGCCCGCAGCAGATACAGGGTTCCCCGGCAGGCTGCCGGAGGCTCTCTTCTTCGGGAATACAGCGGATGGTAACGGAAAGATCCTCCTGGATCTTTTCCTCGCAGGCCGCTGAACCGCACCAGGGCGAGACCGCAAAACCGCCGTGGATTTCCGGGGTCTCTTTGTTGGCGGGGGTGAAAAAAGCGTAAAAATCGTCTTTACCCGTGATAACGGTGGTATGGGTTTTTCGGTGACCACGGGCCCGTTCCAGGATGGCGTCCTGGATACTGTCCAGGATGCTGCCGATCTCCGCCACAAAGCGATCCGCCGGCATGGATTCGCGGTCTTTATAATGGCGATCCCGGCGGCCCACGAAAACCGCGTTCTTTTCGATATCCCGGGGACCGATCTCCAGCCGCAGGGGGATCCCCTTTTTAATCCAGTCCCAGTTGCGGGTGCCGCCGATGTCCCGGTCATCCACCTCCCCGCCCCGGGGACGGCCGGCATACCAGACCTGTTTCAGCTGCCCGGGCAGGTTGTCGGCAAAGGCCATCACGGCCTGCCGATCCGCCTCCTTCTTGGCAATCGGCATGAGAACCACCTGGGCCGGGGCGATGCGGGGCGGCATGACCATGCCGTTGTCATCGGCGTGGGTCATGATCAGTCCGCCGATGAGGCGGGTGGACACTCCCCAGGAGGTGGTCCAGGCATAGGCCTCCTCCCCTTTTTCGTTCTGAAAGCGGATATCCGAGGCCCGGGCGAAATTCTGGCCCAGCATATGGGAGGTACCGGCCTGGAGAGCCTTGCGATCCTGCATCATGGCCTCGATGCACATGGTGTCCACGGCCCCGGGGAACCGTTCGGTTTCGGTCTTCCGGCCCTTGAAGACGGGAATGGCCAGGTAATCCCGGGCCATCACTTCGTAAATATCCAGCATCCGGACCATCCGCTCGGCGGCCTCGGCCTCGTCGGCATGGGCGGTATGGCCCTCCTGCCAGAGGAATTCGCTGGTACGCAGAAAGATACGAGTACGCATCTCCCACCGGACCACGTTGGCCCACTGGTTGATCAGCACCGGCAGGTCCCGGTAACTTTTTACCCACCGGGAAAAGGCGTCCCCGATAATGGTTTCCGACGTGGGCCGGACAATCAGCGGTTCGCCCAGTTCCCCGGCCGGCTGCAGCCCCTTGTCCGCCTTTTCCAGCCGATGGTGCGTTACCACGGCGCACTCCTTGGCGAATCCTTCCACGTGATCCGCCTCCCGCTCCAGGAAGGCCATGGGGATGAACAGCGGAAAGTAGGCATTGCGCACCCCGGTTTCCTTGAACATGGCGTCAAGAACGGTCCGGATATTTTCCCAGAGCGCATACCCCCAGGGTTTGATGACCATGCAGCCCCGCACCGGCGAGGATTCGGCCATATCCGCCGCTCGAATGACCTGCTGATACCACTCCGCGTAGTTTTCCCGGCGAGTGGGAGAAATCGCTGTCTCTTCCTGCTTGCCCATATCACTCCTCTTTCTTTTCCTGGTTCTCCCATTGGGCTGCCAGCGCGGCCACTTCCGCCATCAGTGCCTCGACCAGCCGCTCCTCCGGGATGGTACTGACGATTTCACCGTTTTTAAACAATGCGCCCGCGCCATCTCCGCCGGCAATGCCGACATCGGCTTCCCGGGCTTCCCCCGGGCCGTTGACGGCGCAGCCCATGACGGCCACGCGGAGCGGCGCCCGGACCCGCAAAAGACGGCGTTCCACTTCCTCGGCGATGGAGAAAAGGTCTATGCGGCAGCGGCCGCAGGTGGGACAGGAAATCAATTCCGGTCCCACCCGGCGGATATCCAGGGCCTTCAAGATCTCGAAGCCGGCCCGGATCTCCCTGAAGCCGGGCCGGCACCCGGGGATCCACGGCACAGATGAATTCGAGGTCCTTTTCCTCGGCCCGTATCGCCAGCATGCTCGCGAAATCGTCCATGAGGCTGTGAAGATCGAAGTCGATCACCTCCAGATCCAGCTTGTCGGCTTCGATTTTTGAAAAATCGAGGATGTCGTTGATCAGGGCCAGCAGGGATTCCCCGCTGGATCGCACCGTCTCGGCATACCGGCGCTGTTCTTCCGTCAGATCGGTATCGAGAAGCAGCCCGGTCATGCCGATGACCCCGTTCATGGGGGTCCGGATTTCATGGCTCATATTGGCCAGAAACTGGCTTTTGGCCTGGTTGGCCGCCTGGGCCTGAACCGCCATGCGGTTGGCGAAGGCGGTCTGCTCCTCCAAACGCCGGTTGAGGGCCTCGGCTTCTTTCTTGGCCCGGCGGAGGCCGTCTTCGGCCTGTTTGCGTTCGGTGATGTCGACGGAGATATTGCCGGAGCCCAGAAGCGCGCCGTTCTTGTCGTAGATGGGGAATTTTTTGGTCAGCACATGCCGAATCGTTCCGTCCGCCTGCTTCACCGGCTCCTCCCGAATCAGAAAACGGCCGGACGGCAGGGACTGAGCCTCTCGTTCATCCGCCATATAGGACCGGACCGGTTCGGTTTCAGGAGACACCCCGAAGATCTCGGCGTCGGTTTTGCCGATCATGGTATCGACGGAGTCATGGCCCGCGGCCCTGGCAAAAGCCATATTGGTGGCGACCACCCGCAGGTCCCGATCCTTGACCACGATGATATCGCCGCTGTTTTCCACCACCGAGGCCAGGGCGTCGAGCCGGCGCCGGGTCTCGTGGATCTCGGTGATGTCGATAAACACGGTGAAGATGGCCGCCTGTCCGTCGAACTCGATCCGCCCGGCCGACACCAGCACCTGTTTTTCTTCCCGGGCCCGGTTGCGCACCCGGACCTCCAAATTATTGATCGATCCGTTCTCAAGGATCGCCGCGACGAAATGGCGGCGTTCCTCGGGGTTGCACCAGAAGTCGGTATACGAGCGGCCCACCGCCTGCTCCTTGGGCAGCCCGAAGAAACCTGCCGCACTCTCGTTGGCGAACAGGACCCGGCCGTCGGTCAGGGTCGTCACCAACACCGAAAACAGAGGGGATTCCACCAGAAGCCGGTATTGCCGCTCACTCTCCCGAAGGTCGTCTTCGGCCTGCTTCCGTCGGGTGATGTCCAGGGTCGTGCCCACGATCCGAACCGGATCACCGTTTTCGTCACAGATGCGTCTGCCGTAAGAATGCATCCAGCGGTGGCGGCCGTCCGGATGCACCACCCGGTAGGTGTTGTCGAAATCGGACCCGTTTTCCACCGTCCGCCGAAAAACGGCCATCCCCCGATCCCGGTCTTCGGGGTGGACGCAGCGCTGAACATCCTCGATGGCGCCGCCGAAATCGTCGGCGGAGATACCGAACAGGGCCGCATGTTCGCCTTCCCAGGTGACCCGTCCGGTGGCGATCTCCCAGTCCCAGATCCCCATTCCCGCGGCTTGCAGGGCCAGGTCCAACTGCTGCTGTCGCTCTCTCAGGGCGGCCTCGGTTTTCATTCGCGCCAGATACCCGCCGAGCATTTCGGCGGCGGTTCG
>CAYTQK010000021.1:0-20036 GCA_964439745.1 uncultured Desulfobacterales bacterium | reverse complement strand
TGCCGTTACTTTCGACTCCGGAGAAAAAAAAGGCATAAAGGGCGGTATGCCGGTCATCAAGGGGCCGATGATTGATTACATGGACGTGGTGGCCGAAGAAGAGTACTCGGCCGGCCAGCCCATTGTACACCAGGGCCGGCACGGCACCTGGATGTGGGTAGTGCTGGAAGGAGAAGTGGAAATCTGCAAGGACCTCGGGGGCAAGCTGGTGCCCTTGTTGAAGATCGGTCCGGGCTCGTTCATCGGCAGCATGTCTTCTTTTGAAGCCCAGAGCGATGTCCAGGTTCGCAGCGCCACGGCCGTGGCCACCGACCGGGTCCAGCTCGGCGTACTGGACCGGCAGCGGCTGACACATGAATTTTCTTCCCTGTCGCTTCCGTTTAAAAATATATTACTCAGCATGGACCGGCGCCTGAAACACGTCACGCGCCCGGCCACCCCGGGAGTTCGCCAACCTGTGATCGACCGGCCTAAATCGCCCATCATCCGTCAGGGCGACAAGCAGGAGCGGCTTTTTACCATTACCAGCGGGAACGCCTATGTCGTCAAGGAACGTTCCGACAGCAACCTGGTTCTGGCAAAGCTCGGGAAAAATGATTTTATCGGTACGGTCCCTTTTCTCAATATAGGCCACGAACCGGCCTCCGCCGCCGTATATGGCTCGGCCGATCTCCAGACCAAGCCCCTGAATCCCGACGTGCTGGCGGAAGAATATGAAAGGCTCTCCGGTACCCTCATGAACATGATTGAAAATTGTTCCAATTTTATCGTAGCCACGACAAACCTGGCGTTGAAGGCCAACAAAAAAAAGAAAAAGTAGGAAGGTCAGATTATGGCATCCCAGAAAAGAAGATTTCCGCGCGTTGATTCCCTGAACCTCCTGTCTTATTTCTGCGTGGATGAACAGGGGGAGGTTGTTACCCAGGGAATGGGACGCACCCTCAATGTCAGCGAGGGCGGCATCCTGCTGGAGACCCATATTCCCATACCGCCGGAAGATACCGTTTATCTGTCGATCGGTTTTGACGAGGATGTCACCGATGTCCGGGGTGAAGTCGCCTACACCAAGGAAGGGGAGAACGGACGGATACAGTCGGGAATCAAATTTGTCGATCCGGATGACAACGCGCGGCAGGTGATAGCCGATTATATCGAGGCGTTTGAGGATCACCGCCAGCAATCATAGCAAAAAAAGGCTGATCAGATATGGAATCAACCGTTGTTTATCAGACCGATTTTCCCGACTTGACGCTGTTAAAGCGGGGCAAGGTCCGGGATGTTTACGATCTGGGGGAGCATCTGCTGATCGTGGCCACGGACAGGTTGTCCGCCTTTGACGTGGTCATGCCGGATCCGATTCCGGGCAAGGGCAAAATCCTGACGAAAATTTCCCTGTTCTGGTTTGACGTTATGAAGGATATCGTGGACAACCACCTGATTTCCGGGGATGTGTCTCAATTTCCCGAGATCTGCCAGCCCTATGCCGACGTACTGGAAGGCCGCAGCATGCTGGTCAAGAAAGCCGCGCCCCTGAGCATCGAGTGTGTCGTCCGGGGCTATATTTCAGGCTCCGGCTGGAAAAGCTACCTGGAAACCGGCGAGGTCTGCGGCATTGCCCTGCCGCCGGGGCTGCAGGAGTCGGCTCAACTGCCCGATCCCCTGTTTACACCTTCCACCAAGGCCGATACCGGCGACCATGATATCAACATCTCTTTTGAAGAGGCGGTCGAGCGGGTCGGCCGGAAGACCGCGGAAAAGGCCCGGGACCTGAGCCTGGCCATTTATCAGCAGGCCGCCGGCATTGCCGAGCAGCGCGGTATTATCATTGCCGATACCAAGTTTGAATTCGGTTATGTCAATGATGAATTAATCCTGATCGACGAGATCCTGACGCCGGATTCCTCCCGTTTCTGGCCGCAGTCCTCCTACACGCCCGGCGGTGCCCAGGTGAGTTTTGACAAACAGTATGTCCGGGATTATCTGCTGTCCCTGGACTGGGATAAGACCCCGCCGGCACCGTCGCTGCCGGAAGAGGTCATTTCCATCACCCAGCGCAAATACGAAGAAGCCGCAAACATGCTGATTGATTGAGGCCGGGGCGGCCATGGCTTTTTTCACAGAGCAGCTGGTTCCGCTGACGGATATCGCCGCCGGCGATACCACCTACCAGATTTCCTCGACAATCGATAAGCCCCTGGCTCCCCTGGTCCGGTCCATGGCCGGGGTCGGCCTGCTGTCACCCCCCCTCCTGACCGCCGGGGACATGCCTTTGTTACGGGTGGTAACCGGTTTTCGGCGGCTTCAGGCCGCGCGGCAGCTGGGTATGGCCGGTATTCCCTGCCGGATCATGGAAACGGCCACCCCCCTGGCCTGTTTTCGGATCGCCATTGCGGATAACGCCCTGCAGCGTTCCCTGAACACCGCCGAGCAGGCGCGGGCCATGGCCGGGCTGGCCGGCTGCCTCGATGATCCGGCGGCCGTTCAACAGGCGGCGGCCGAGGCGGGCATGACAGTGCCCCCGGACCTGGTTGAGAAATTGCTGGCCATCACCGATCTGCCGGCCGAGGTGATGGATGAAATCGCCCTGGGGACCCTGGGATTGACCATGGCGGCGGCGCTGGCCGGGTTGGCACCGGCGGAGGCTGGGGAGTTGACCAGGCTTTTCCGGGAACTGCGTCTGGGACTAAATAAGCAAAGAGCGGTCCTGCACCGGCTGCAAGAGATCGCAGCCCGGGAGCGGACGCATATCACCGCGCTCCTGGCGGAAGACGGAATGCGGCAGATCCTGGCGGACCGGGAAAGTGATCGCGCGCATCGGGGGAAACAACTGCTGCATTACCTGGATCGGCGGCGTTACCCGGCCATTACCCAGGCGGAAGAGGCCTTTGCTCGCCGGGTAAAAGCGCTGCAGCCCGGGCCCAAGGCCCGGCTGGCGCCCCCCCCGAATTTTGAAGGCCGCCGTTATACCCTGACCCTGCTGGTGGATGAAAAAAAGGACCTGGAAACGCACCTCCGTCTGCTGCAGCGCCTGGCCGATGATGACCTGCTGGAAAAATAAATCCTGCCCGACAAGATCAGCCAGCGCCTGGACCCGTCCCGCCTGTTTATCCTGGAAGCCGGTACTCTGGCGCCGGAGGGAGGCGGGTCGGGATTGACCTTGGCCCGGGTCAAGCTGGGACTGAGATAAAAAAAAGTCCGGATCAGAGGACATTGTCCAGCAGATGCCGGGACAATCGTCTGCCCAGGCCAAGGATGGTCAGCACCGGCGGCAGGCCGAATTCAAAGGGGATGACGCTGCCGTCACAGACGAACAGGCGGGAATAAGCGGTTTCCAGGTTGGCGTCGACCACCTCCCCGACCCGGCAGGTGCCGCCGGGGTGGGCCGCGCCCAGGGCCCCGTTCCAGATATCCGTGGCACCGAGATTCCGCAGGATCTGGCGGGCCATGATTTTTCCCCGGTTGAGCTTGTGCCGGTCCGCGTGGGTGAGGGGTTTGCTGATGCGGCCGTCGATATCAACGACCCCGTCCAGAACATCCCGGACCTTGATCATGATACTGGCCTGGTTCCGGGTTTTGAAGGCCTTGTGGGGCCGGCCGGCCAGGCACTGAAAAACAATGGACTGGAACCAGGGATTGGTGATGTCGGTCAGCATGATGCCGTCTTCGGCCAGGTGGGTGCCGGCCGTCATGGGCAGTTCCCGGACGGGCTGGGTGGGCCTGCCCAGGTGGCCGGTGGTGCACACGAGGGGGTCAAAGAAGAATTGGCGGCCGGCTTCGGCAATGCCGCTTCGCTGCAACAGGGTGGGGGAACCCACGCCGCCGGCAGCGACCACCACCGCCCCGGCTTCAATTTCATGGACTTTTCCCCGGCGGTCAACGGCCCGGACGCCTGCGGCCGCCCCATTGGCAATCATGACTTCATCGCCATACAGTCCGGGTTCCAGCCGGGCCCCGTCCGCCACCGCCTCCATGATCCACTGGTAGGCTTCCCACTTGGCGCCTTTCTTGTCACCGCAGTAGGTGTCCAGGCACCCGATTCGTCCCCGGGCCGGATCGATAAACTTGTTCAGCTTGTGCCAGTCATAGCCCAGTTCCCGGGCCGAGGCCATGATGGCCGTGGCCGCCGGTCCGATCCAGTCATCGGGCAGGGGGGCCACCGCCAGCCCGGTTTTTATTTTTTCGGTTTCCGCCGGGTCCAGCTCGACGCCGAAGGAGCGCCATTTCTCATAGGGCGGATCCCAGGCCGTGGCCGTGTAGAACATGGTGGTCCCGCCCACGGTGACGGCCCGGACCATCATCAGCAGGTCCGGGGTGATCAGCAGCCCCCGGCCGAGGCTGTGGAAATAGCCGCCCATGGATTTGATAAAGGTGTGCATGGTGCCGCGGGGCCGGTTGTGCCGGCCCCGTTCAATGATGATCACCTTGCGGCCGGCCCGGATCAGGTCCCGGGCCACGGCAGCCCCGCCGGGTCCGGAGCCGACAATGACCACATCGGCCGAAAGTTTCCGGGAATTCATGCGGACTCCTTCAGCAGGTGAAACCGGTTCAGGGCCTGCCGCACCGATTCCATGGCGCCGGTTTCCGGCAGTTCCAGGATGCTGCGGCCCTCGATGTCGTATTCCCGCAGCAGGTCGTCTTCGGGAATCCAGCCGGCCAGGGGCAGTTCGGTGCGGCCGCTGATTTTTTCGGCTTCTTCCGGGTCGCGGATACGGTTGAGAATCAGCATGGCTTTTTCATATTGGACCGCCTGCCGGGCCACCTCCTCGATGTCCTTGACCACGTTCAGCCCCTTGGCCGAGGCGTCGGAAACCAGGACCAGGTAGTTCACCGCTTCCATGACCCGGCGGTTGACCTGCTCGATGCCGGCTTCGCCGTCGATGACCACGAAATCAAAATGCCAGGCCGTGGACTTGATGATGTCCTTGAGAAAGGTATTGACCCGGCAGTAGCAACCCTCGGTCTCGGGCCGGCCGATGGCCAGCAGGCCGAGATTGTCTTTTTCCGCGATGGCGTCGAAAATTTCATAGTCGATCAGGGCCAGCAAATCTTCCTTGTCGGCGTTTTCCCCGGCCTTGACCCGCCTGATGAGGGAGGTGCGGATATCGTCGATGGTCTTGGTGACCGTCATGCCCAGGGCGGTGGCCAGCCCCACGGCCGGATCGGCGTCAATAGCCAGGATCCTGGCTGCCTTGTTTTCGCAGAGCAGCTTGACAATGACGGCGCTCAACGAGGTTTTGCCGACGCCGCCCTTGCCGCAGACGGCGAAGATTCTGGTATTCCCCGGTGGATCAGGAGATCGCATTTTTTGTCTCTCTTGGTTTTCGTTTATTCTACAGAATTTCCCGTACTTCAAAAAACTCCAGCATGGCGTCTTTGCAGGCTTCCCAGCTCTTGACCCGGTCGTCAAAGGCGTCGGCAAAAAGGGCGTAGGAAGGATACCCGGCCGCTTCCAGGTCCCGCATAAACGGTTTTACCATGCCCCAGGTATTCCGGCAACCCAGGGTGCCCAGGTAGATGGTGCAGTCCGCCCGGTAGAGCTTGCAGGCGGAAAGGGTATCTTCCAGCCACATCTCCGGGGCGTCGTACGGGCCCCGGATCTGCTTGATCATGGGCATCCGGGCCAGCTGATCGGCCAGGCTGTCGATGATGCTCTCCTCGCTGGAGACATCCAGCCGGTAGCACTGGTCTTCCCGGCCGGCCGCGTACGGGGCGCCTTCGGGAAAAAAATAGTTCAGCATGCAGCCCATGATGCTGACCTCCAGGTCGTTGAAGAAGCCGAAAAAACGGAAATCCATGGTGTAATGGTCGATATAACTGGACAGGCAGCGGGCCTTTTCCCGGCCGGAAGCGGTGCCGGCCACTCCCCGGTGATAATTTTCCAGGGAAACCCGCAGCAGCTCCTCCAGGACCTGGGTGGCCGCGGCCACCCCGTTGAACCCGAACTTGAGCAGGTAGATAATGGGCATGGCCAGGGCGGGCACCGGGCAGGGGGCCGCGGTCATGAGCTGCTGGATTTCGTTGATCAGGTCGTCCTGGCGCCGGATCTCTGCGACCACCTGCCGCAGCCGGTCCCAGTCGACTTTTTTGCCGGTCTGTTCTTCCAGGAAGGTGAGCATGGTCCGGAAATCCCGGCGGTGGTAGCGGGTGGCCCGCTCGCCGGACAATTCCGGCGGGGCGTCGTGCATGTACATGGGAATGTCTTTGTAGGCGGTATAAAAATGGAAGGCATTGGCGTTGGAATCGCAGATGCCGGCGGTATTGGCCAGGCAGAAGTCGGGCTCGGTGCCCAGGCCGGCCAGGTAGGCGCCCATGGAACCGCGCTGGCCGGAGCAGGACGTTTCGGTCATGCCGATTTCCACGCAGTAATCCAGGAAATCGGACAATCCCCGGGTAAAGACCAGTCCGCCGTAGGCGGTCAGGACTTCGGCGTTGACCGGCACGCAGTCAAAGGCCTGAAGGATGCCCACCGGATAGCAGTAGGTGGTCAGGACTGTCTTTTTGCCGCGTTCTTTGGCATGGACCAGGTCGTCCAGCCACGGGTGGGTGGCTTCCACCAGCAGCTGCATGGCCTGGCCGATCTGGTTGAGCAGGGCGTAGGTGGTGGCCCGCCGGGGCAGGATACTGAAGACGGCATCCCGTTCGCCGGGGGTGGTTTTGCCCAGCAGGGCGGCCAGATTTTTAAAGGTCACCGCCAGCTGCCAGTCGTAATGAAATTGTTGCAGTTCCGGTCGCATGGATACTTCCGTTATGAAATGCGGTCGATAAAGGCCTGGGCCCGCATCCGCACCCGGCCGGTTTCCACCAGGGGGCCGTACTCCCGTTCCAGTTTCAGGCAAGGGATGCCGGCGGCTTCCAGGTCCCGTTCGAAAAGACTGTTTTCACAGCCATGCAGGTCGCAGAAACGGATGTTCTGCAAAATGACGCCGTCCACCCGGGCGGCGGCGATTTTTTCTTCGAGAATCTGCCGGCGCTGCGGATAGCGGCCGAACATGCGGGGATGATTGAGACCATCCAGGTACCCCGCGGCCAGGTCGGCCACCGGGTCGTCCCCGTCCTCGGCAATGATGGTGTCATAAAATTTGGATCCAAAAGACATCATGTCCCCGACGATGACGCCGCCGGCGGCTTCGATGGTTTCCACCAGGCCGGGGTCGTCATTGACGCTGCCCACCATGAACAGACGTTTGCCCGGCACCGCCCGGCCGGATTCTTCCATGTCGGCCAGCAGGGCTTCCAGCAGCTCGATAAAATCTTCCATGGGCAGGGCCGTGGCCGCGATAAATACGCGCAGCGCCTCGGCGCCGGTGACGGGAACGGCCGACGCTTGTCGCAGGCGGTCAAACTGCCGCAGCAGCTGCCGGCCGCGGTTGTACAGCTGGATGGAGTGACGCAGGTCGGCGGCGTTCAGGCGGACATCAAAATGCGCTTCCATCTTGCCGATATGGCGGCGCAGCTCCTCGGTGAACCACTCCCGGTTAAAGTCATAATTTTTATGCGGTACCGCGAAAAAATCATGAAATTCCGGGAGAATGTCCTCCTGATCCCGGGCCGCGCCGCGCCAGCAGTCGTCCAGCCGGCGCAGGGAATCGCAGGGGGACGAGGTGATCACCCCGGCAAGAAAGCGGAAATATCCTTCTCCGGCCATCTGCAACAGGCTTTTGGGGAAACTGCAAATCACCGGACCGAAATAGGCGTCTCCCAGGGTGGTGGCGGTGATGTTGTTGGCGCGAAGCCGGATGCAGAGCAGGCCGGCGGCGTGATATACTTCCGGAACAGGCACCTGCGAATAGCAGCATCCCACCACCCGGCCGCCTTTTGAAACAAACTTGTTTATATAGTAATTTTGAATTGTTGATGCTATTTTATTAAAGTTATTAATCAATTTTTTTCGCCCCCCAGTATACGGCCCAGCCGGTCCAGGGCAGCTGCCATTTCCGGATCTGCCTGGCCGGATTCGGGTGTGGCCAGGTCGCAGAATCCATGGATCAGATCCGGCAGCAGCGGTGCCAGCAGGGGCCTGGCAGTACGGAAAAAATCGTGCAGCAGCGGCCGGCCGCTTTCTGTCACATCTTCGGGATCCAGGGCGCCGGTCAGCATTGTCAGCAGGTCCGACCAGAAATCCGGGCGGATTTCCTGGAGGCGGAGGAGCAGTTCCAGGCCGTCGGAGACGGTATCGGCCAGTTCCTGGATATCAACCATGTTTTCAATGTCCGCGAGCAGCTCTTCCAGGGAGGCGTCATCGGTTCGGGAGAGGCTGCGAAGGCGGCGGCCGGTAATCCGGAGTCGGGTATTGAGCTGCCGGAGACGGCGGCGCCGGATGGCCCGGCCGAATTCCGGGCGGCTGGCCATGACCGCGGTGACGGCATTGGCGACCGCAGCTTCGCTTCCGGCCGCTGCTTCATCCGCGGCCGCCAATTTTTCCATGTCCAGGGTTTCGGTAATGCCGGAGAGGATATCGGTCAGCTGCCGCTGCAGGGCCGTGGTATCGCCGTCTCCGGCGATCCGGCTGCCGGTATGCAGACGGGCGGCCAGGGCATGGTAGTCGTTCAGCACCTGCCCGACTTCCCCCCAGTTCACCCGGCCGATGATGCCTTCATTGATCTCGTAGATCATGTCCGGGGGCAGCACCTCCAGCTGGGTTTCAAAAAAATCTCTCAACACCGCGCAGCCGGTACTGACCAGGGAGGGCAGGGCGGTCAGGAACACCAGCATCTTGCCGTGATACTCCGGCAGCAGTTCATTGAGCTGTTGAAAAAGGCGGATACGGCTTTCCTGCCCGGCTTCCACCGCGGTTTTCCATGCGGAAAAATCGGTATTTTCCAGAAAAGCCGTCAGAAAGGCGGACAGGGTTTCGGCGGCCGCTTCCGGGACCCGGCGGGTTTCCGCGGCGCGGCGCTGCCAGTGTTTTTGCAGCAGCCGGCCGAGGTCGGCGCCGATTTCCGCCGGGACATTTTCCGGTGCCGGCGGCGCCAGGCGGGGAACCGTTTTCTTGAGTACGGCGGCCGGCAGGCGCCTGACCGGACTGGTTCCGGCCCAGGCGGTCAGCATTTTTTCCAGGATTGTCCGGATCAGCCGCTGCGAAGCGGGCAGTCCCATCACTTTGATTATGATATCGGCTGCCTGGGAGTCGATGGCGGATTCGCTGTCCGGCCGGCTGCCGGTGAAATCATGTTCGGCTTCAGCGGCCGCGGCCGCGGCCTGTCGATCCGGATCGGGCATTATGAACTCCGTGGTGAGAACGTTGGCCGGGATTTGGTCACCGGCGGTGACCACTCGAATTTATTGTGGTTCAGCATAGAGCGGATGTCAAGAAAATTTATAGGGATGGTCGGGTTCGGTTCTAGTTTTAAGTAGTTAAGGGTTAAGTGCTAAGGGTTAAGGGTTTGAGGTTCGGGGTTCAAGGTTCAGGGTTTGAGGTTCGGGGTTTAAGGGGAGCGAAAGCATACTGGTGAACGCCTGTCCATCAACCCGTCATTCCGAGGAGCGCAGCGACGAAGGAATCTTGAACCAAGGTACGAAGGCGGTGTCGGGGAATCTTGGGTCAGGATCATATTTTTTTTTGCAAGCAGCTGTCCGGTCTGGTATAAACATTCAGAATATTCGCGATTATTGATGACAAGGAGGCTGCTTATGGCCATCAAGCAAGAACTGCTGGATATACTTGCCTGTCCCAAGTGCAAAAAAGAGATCCGCCTGGATGACAGCGGCGATTGGCTGATCTGCGAACATTGCCGGCTGAAATATGAAATCCGCGACGATATTCCCATCATGCTGATTGAAGAGGCCCGTCCGCTGGAGGAATAGGCGGCCCGGCGAATCAAGGATGTGTCTATGAGTGTTCCCGGTACGCCGGACCCGGCCAAGCTGGTCATCGGCATGTTCACGGCGCGCACCGAACTGGCCGGGGAGGTCGCCCGTCAAATGACGGAGCGGTTCGGTCCGCTGGACCTGGTCAGCGAATGGCAGGATTTTGACTACACCGATTATTATACCCCGGAGTTCGGATCGCCGCTTTTCCGTCGCCTGTTCGTGTTCAGCGATCTCATGGAACAGGACGAGCTGGCCGCGGTGAAACAGGCCACCAATGTCCTGGAAGAAAAGTACCGGGAACAGGACGCCCGCCTGGTGAACCTGGATCCGGGGTATCTGCTGCGGGAACGATTCGTCCTGGCCACCGGCAAGAATTTCGCCCACCGGATTTATATCGGGCAGGGGATCTACGCCGATTTGACCCTGCTGTTCCGGCACAATGATTTTCAGGCCCTGCCCTGGACCTATCCGGATTATGCCGACCAAAGAATTCGAACCTTTCTTCATCAGGTGAGAAAAAGATATCTGCTGGACCTGGCCGGGATGCCGGCGCCGGAATAAAGACAAGGACAAACCGGAGTTAACATGATTAAAAGCATGACCGCTTACGCGGAAAAAACCGTGGCCACGGACCATCTCACCGTTTCCTGCGAGATCCGCAGCTACAACAGCCGCTATCTCGACATCATTCCCCGGCTACCGGTTATTTACCGGTCCTATGAAAACGACCTCAAGCAGCGCATCGGCAGCCGGATTCTGCGGGGTCGGGTGGAGATCGGGCTGACAACGGCTGCCGGTGAAGGGGAAGACCGGCGCCGGTTCGTGGTGGATCCGGAGCGGGCGGATAGTTATTATCAGGCCCTGTCCCAGCTGCAGGAGCGGTACGGCTGGCAGGACGCCATCACCCTGGAAATGTTGGCCCGGGCCGAGGGCGTCATTCGGCGGGAAGAGTTCCCGGCGCCGGTCGAGGATGACTGGCCGATCATTGCCGAGGCCGTTGACGGCGCCCTGAACGGGATTGAGGAGATGCGCCGGCAGGAGGGCCGGGTCCTGGCGGAGGATCTGCTGGCGCGGCTGGATGTGATCGAAGCCACCGTGGCCTATATCAAGGCGCGCAGCGAGGGGCTGACCGAGGAGGTTTACCGGCGGCTGCAGGAACGGATCACCGCGCTGACCCGGGATATGGTGGAGCTTGACCCGTCGCGGATTGCCCAGGAAGCGGCGCTTTATGCCGACCGGGCGGATATTTCCGAAGAGATCGTCCGGGCCGAAAGCCATATTGTCCAATTCAAGTCGGCCATGGCGTCCGAGGAGCCCTGCGGCCGGAAACTGAATTTTCTCCTCCAGGAATTCAACCGGGAATTCAATACCATGGGTTCCAAAACCGGGAACCCGGAAATTTCAGAGAAAGTCGTGGCCGTCAAGACCGAGCTGGAGAAGATCCGGGAGCAGGTCCAGAATATTGAATAGCACCTTCAGGAGCCAGCATGAACCAGAACTTGTTGAACATCGGCTTTGGTAACCGCATCGTGGCGGAATCCGTGGTTGCCATCATTTCCCCCAATTCCGCCCCGGTCAAGCGTATGCGGAACGAAGCCACGGAAGAAGGCCGGCTGGTGGATGCCACCCAGGGCCGCAAAACCCGTTCCGTGATTATCATGTCCAGCAATCACGTGGTCTTGTCCGCCATTAATCCGGAAACCATTTCCCAGCGGTTTGCCGCGGTCAACGGTGATCGCCAGATAATCGACGAATAACCGGTCAGCAAGTATTTGCCATGAGCAGCCAGGCATCCAACCAGAACAGCGGCAGGTACCGGGGGAAGCTTTTCGTGGTCTCCGCCCCCTCGGGCGCCGGCAAGACCACCCTTTGCCGCACCGCCCTGAATCATTTTCCCAACATGGTCCGGTCCATCTCCTATACCACGCGCTCCCCCCGGCGGGGAGAGCAGCACGGGGTGGACTATTTTTTCATTGATGAAGATACCTTTGCAAAAGGGATTGAAGAGGGGCGATGGCTGGAATGGGCAAAGGTACACGGAAATTTTTACGGTACCGGAGCCGATTTTGTCAACGCCCGCCTGGAAGAGGGCCAGGATGTTATCATGAATATCGATATCCAGGGCGGCCAGCAGATCCTGAACCGGTTTTCCGACAGTGTCGGTATTTTCATTATTCCGCCCTCGATGGAGGCCTTGAAGCAGCGCCTGATCCGGCGCGGCCAGGATTCGGCCGAAGAGATCGAGCAGCGTTTGATCGCGGCGAAAACCGAGATGGCCCATCGGCACAAATACCACCATGTGCTGCTGAACGACGACCTGGCCGAGGCGACGCGTTCTTTCCTGGATATTATCGGCCGCTATCGCGGCCGGCAGCGGGGCAACCCCGATGCCTGATGCTTCCGTGGCCGAGATATTGTACGGCATTCATCCGGTCCGGGCCGCCCTGGTCGCCAGGCGCAGGCAGGTGAGCGTGCTTTATGCCGTGGCCGGCCGCAAGCACAACCGGCGGCGGGAAGAGATTGTCCGCCTGGCGCAGCAGCGCAGGATCAGGTGCGAGACGGTAACCGCCGGGGAGCTGGAAAAAAAAGCGGGGTCGGGCAGCCACCAGGGCCTTGCCGCCGTGGTCAGCGGATATCCCCTGGTTTCTCCGGAGGAGATCCTGGCCGGCACCGCGCCTGCAAGACCCGCCTTCATCCTGATCGCCGACGGGGTCGTGGATCCCCACAACCTGGGCGCGCTGGCCCGCACCGCCGCCTGCGTGGGCGTGGATGGAATGATCATTCCCAGAAACAATGCCGCCGCGCCGACGCCGGCGGTGTCCAAGGCCGCGGCCGGGGCGATCGAGTCCCTGGCCCTGGCCCGGGTGACCAATATCGTCCGGACGATTGACTTTTTTCAGAAAAACGGTATATGGGTGGCAGGCCTGGACGCGGACGGCGGGCAGAGCCTCTACGAGAGCGACCTGGCCGGCCCCCTGGCCCTGGTGGTGGGCGGAGAAGAAAAAGGGATCCGGCGGCTGGTCAGGGAGCGGTGTGATTTTGTGGCGGCCATTCCCCAGACCGGAACGGTCAGTTCCCTGAACGTGTCGGTGGCCGGCGCCATCGCCATGTACGAAGTTTTTCGCCAGCGGCGACAGGCCGGTGAAAGGTTGTAAGGTTTCAAATATGACGGCTTTGTAAAAAGTTTAAAAAATGTTATACCCGCCAAATAATAAAAATATAAGTTTTTGATTTTACTTAAATACTTAATAACTTAAAACTTAACACTGCCTGTAAAAAGGGACTTTTACAGGCTTATCAAACATGGTGACCGGTTAAATCGTTGAACTGATACGCTAAGAAACCTGGAGATAGACCCGAAAATATTTGGAACAGGGTTATTGGGCTGATGGTAAAAAAGCTGATCTGGAAAGGATAAAAACGTATGGCAGAAGCGGAAAAGATCGTCAAGAAAGCGGGCGCGGCCTCCGGTCAGATTAACCTGCGGGTACCGGATTGCCCCATTATTCCCTTTATCGAGGGGGACGGCATCGGACCGGATATCTGGCGGGCGGCGCAGCTGGTGCTGGACGCGGCCGTGGCCGCCGCCTACGGCGGCCAGAAAAAGATCCAGTGGCGGGAAGTATATGCCGGCGAAAAGGCCAAAGAAAAGACCGGCCAGTGGCTGCCGGACGAAACCCTGGCCACCATCCAGGAGCACGTGGTCGCCATCAAGGGGCCCCTGACCACGCCGGTGGGCGCGGGCATCCGCAGCCTCAACGTCTCCATCCGGCAGATGCTGGACCTGTATGCCTGCGTCCGGCCGGTGCGGTATATCGATCCCATCCCCAGTCCCATGAAAGATCCGGGCAAGATCGACATGGTCGTCTTCCGGGAAAATACCGAAGATGTTTATGCCGGCATCGAATGGGAGGCCGGGACCCCGGAAGCGGACAAGGTGGCCGCCTTTCTGACCGAGGAAATGGGCGTCACTCTGCCGGAAAAGGCGGGTCTCGGCATCAAGCCCATTAGCGAGAAGAACACCCGCCGGCTGGTGGCCCGGGCCATTGCCCATGCCATTGACAACCGGTTGCCCAGCGTCACCCTGATGCACAAGGGCAATATCATGAAATTCACCGAGGGCGCCTTCTGTGCCTGGGGGTACAAGACCGCCCGGGAGCTGTTCGGCGAGGTGACCATTACCGAGGCGGAACTGTATGAAAAGCATGACGGCCGCATGCCGGAAGGGAAAATCCTCATCAAGGACCGGATTTCCGACATGCTCTTTCAGCAGATTCTGCTGCGGCCGGATGAATACAGTGTTATTGCCTGTCCCAACCTGAACGGGGATTATATTTCCGATGCCCTGGCGGCCCAGGCCGGCGGCCTGGGCATGGCCCCGGGCGCCAATATCGGGGACGAGTGTGCCGTGTTCGAGGCGACCCACGGCACGGCTCCCAAGTATGCCGGCCTGGACAAGGTCAATCCCGGTTCCCTGATCCTGTCCGGCGCCATGATGCTGGAGTTCATGGGCTGGAAAGAGGCCGCCGCCGGAATCTGGACCGCCTTGCAGCAGGCCATTGCCGGCGGCCGGGTGACCTACGACCTGGCCCGCCAGATGGACGGGGCCGAAGAAGTCCCCTGTTCGGTGTTTGCCCGCGAAGTGGCGGATCGCATGGGATAGCCGCAGGCTTGTGGATATAACGGAGGAGAGGAAAAGCCATGGAAGGCAGCCGGAGCGAGCCGGCGGCGCCGGGTAACAATCCGGCCGGTCAGCGGTCGTCCCCATCGGCGTCCCGCCGCGTCAAGTCATTGATGACGGCGGCCGGTCAGGGATTGCTGGAACTGGTATACCCGTCCCGCTGCTGCATCTGTGAAGCGGACCTGTCGCGGACTGTGCTTGTGCCTTCAGGCAATTCAGGAGGGCTACCGGATTTTGCCGCTGCCCTGGCGTCGCACCTGTGTTCCGCCTGTGCGGCAGCGATGACGCCGATTGCCTCGCCCCTGTGTCTTTGCTGCGGGCAGATGTTTGACGGTCGCAGGGGGGAGGATCATCTCTGCGGTGAATGTTACCGCCGGAACAGGCATTTTGATTCGGCCCGCGCCGCCGGTATTTATGATCAATCGCTGATGACCATGGTACAGCAGTTGAAATACGGCCGCCGGACCGAGCTGGCCCGCCCCCTGGGGAGGGTGTTGCTGGCCGGCCTGCGGCGGTGGTATGACCCGGCCGGTTTTGACTGGATCGTACCGGTGCCCCTGCATCTCCGCAAACAGCGGCAGCGGGGCTTCAACCAGGTTTATCTGCTGCTGCGGCAATGGCCGCGCCAGGCCCGGGAGTCGGGCCTCGAGATTCCGGACGGCCGCGTCAACCGTCATCTGCTGGTGCGCAGCCGGCCCACCCGTTCCCAGACGCGGTTGTCACGAAAAGAACGGCGGCACAATGTCCGGGGAGCGTTTGCCGCCCGCAGAAAGGCGGATATACGGGGGCGGTCGATTCTGCTGGTCGATGATGTCTATACCACCGGCGCCACGGTGGAGGAGTGCGCCCGGGTGCTGCGGGCCGCCGGTGCCGCCGCGGTCCACGTCCTGAGCCTGGCCCGGGCGCGGTAAAATTTGAAACGCTTCATTAAGGTATTCATCAGCCGCGGGGACTTTCATGATGACAGCGGGCAATATGACATTACGGGTCGGTCTTGTCCAGTTTGACGTGCACCCGGGCGATGAAGCGGGCAACCTGAAGACCGCCCGGGAGGGGATCCGCCGGCTGGCGGCGGCAGAAAGCGCGCTGGCGGTGCTGCCGGAAATGTGGAGCACGGGGTTTGACATGGGCCGGCTGGCCGAACATGCCGCCCGCACCCCGCGGACCCTGGACATCCTGGCGGAAACGGCCGCCGCTGACAAAATTGTCATTGCCGGCTCCCTTCCGGAACCGACTGATCCATGGTTAGCCAACACCCTCCACCTCCACGCCAGCCACCGCACCCTTGCCCTGGCCCACCCCAAAGTTCATTTGTTCCGCCCCCACCGGGAAGACCGGTTTTTCCGCGCCGGAGAAAGTTGCCGGGTCTGTACCACCAGCGCCGGCCGCCTGGGGCTGGTGATCTGTTATGACCTGCGTTTTCCGGAGTTCTGCCGCACACTGACGCTGCAGGGGGCCGACATGCTGGTGGTTTGCGCCCAGTGGCCGGCTGTCCGCGGGCATCACTGGGATGTGCTGCTGCCGGCCCGGGCCCTGGAAAATCAGCTGCCGGTGGTGGCCGCCAACCGCTGCGGTTCCGACAGCAGCCTGGCGTATGGCGGCCATTCCCAGATTGTCACCGCCGAGGGCGCGGTGGCTGCCATGGCCGGCGAGCGGGAGCCCGCGGTTCTTTCGGCACCCTTGGACAAGACACTTCCGGAGCGGCTGCGCCGGGAGATTCCCTGTCTTGACGACAGGCGGCCGGACATCTATGATAAATATCGATAAGTGGCGGCGCACGGATTTCCCTTTTGGCACGCCGTGACCCTTTCGGGGCCGTTTGCAACCTGCGGCGGAATGATCTGAAAGGAGACGCATGAAGGCGGTTGTTCACGAGAAAACCACGCTCTACCGGATCAGCCGGTTCCGGCTTGACAGGGAAACCGTTACCCTGGACAATGGCCTGACGACCGATGTACATGTGCTGCGTCATCCCGGGGCCGCCGCCATTGTTCCCTTTCTGGATGAGGACACCGTCGTCCTGGTCCGCCAGTACCGGCATGCCCTGGGCGACTGCATCTGGGAGATTCCCGCCGGTACCCTGGATCCGGCCGATGAATCGCCCCTGGCCTGCGCCCGCCGGGAGCTGTTAGAGGAAACCGGTTACCAGGCGGCCGCTTTTCAGAAGCTGGGGATGCTGGCCCCGTCACCGGGATACTCGGACGAGTACCTGCACCTGTTCCGGGCCGACAACCTGGAACCGGACCGGCAGGAGCTGGAAGAAGATGAAATGATCGAAGTGCGGCCGATACCCTGGGCGGATGCCCTGGAAATGGTGTATCGCAATGAAATCATTGATGCCAAGACCGTGGCCGGCCTGATGCTGGCCGACCGGCGGCGGCAAAGAGACTGAGCCGGTCGCGGTTGCCGGGAGAAAATACAGCATGCAGCGCCCGCACATTCAATATCCCTGCCGCTGGTCCTACCGGGTCATCGGCCGGGACCGCCAGGCCGTTACCTGCGCCGTGGCCGAATGCTGCCGGGGATACGAATATGAACTGGCTGAATCCAACCGCAGCCGGCATGGCAAATATCTTTCCCTGGCGGTGTCGGTCCAGGTCCCGGCCGAATCCGACCGGGACGGATTGTACCGCGCCCTGGCCGGTCACCCGGACGTTAAGATGGTGCTGTAACGCGCACTGTAAATTCATGGAACAGGTGCCTGAAAATCATGACCATAAAAAAAATCATCGCGGTTCTGCTGGTCGGCAGCATCCTGGCCGCGTCCCTGCTGCTGGCCGCGCCGGAACCGTCGGATGACTCCCCCCTGGGCTATTTCGACCGCAAGCGGCTGGACATTCTCAAGTCCATTATTGCCAAGAATCTCCCCCGGGATCTGTCCGTGAAAAAGATCGACACCTTTCTGCTGGGGTTGCGCGGTGCGGAGATCACCGGTTTTACCATGACCGAGAACGCGGCTTTCCTGAAAGATCATCCCGACATGGACCCGGTGTTTTTCAGTGCCGAACGCATCCTGGTGCGCATCAGCCCCTGGATGCTGCTGCTGGGGCAGGTCTACATCCGGGAGATGACCATTGAAAACCCGGTTTTCCAGGTGGTGCGGGACGAAAAGAACAACTGGAACTTCGATGACCTGAGCGAGCAGCAGGACAGCAAGCTGATCAAGTGGCTGCGGGTGGAAGATCTGACCCTGAAAGATGCTCGTTACGAGGTTCTGGATCACGCCGCCCTGAACGGTTCGGTCTCTCACACCATCAACGATGTGGACGTGACCATCAGAGATTTTACCATCGGCAAGGTCTTCAACCTGGAGATCAAGGCCGCCACCCCGGAAGCAAAGCAGCAAAATTTCTTTATGCGCGGCCAGGCCGGGCCGATGGAGATAGATCAGAAAAATGAGCAGATTCCCCTGGACGCGGATTTGAAGATCGTCGATGTGCCGGTCACCGCCTACAACCGGTATGCCTTTCCCGCCGAATCCCCGGTCCTGCCGCAGTCCGGGGAACTCGACGTCGACTTTCACCTGACCGGGGATGCCTGGTCCGGTTTGACCATGACCGGCCGGGTCGGGCTGGACAACCTTGTTTTTCGCTCGGTGGATCAGCCCCTGACCGGTGCTCCCATCGCGGTGGAGATTAATCTGCGGCAGCCCGTGCTGCTCTGCCTGGAAAGGGACCGGCTGGCCATCCCCCTGGTGGAAATGATCGTCAACGGCAACGCCTTTCACCTGGCCGGGGAGGCCACCAATCTGAAAGAGCTTGCCCAGGCCCGGCTGGAAGTTTCCACCGGCGATGTGGATATTGATGTCATCCAGTCCATTTACCCGTTTTTCATCGCCTCGTTTCCGGAACAACTGGATCTGGGCGGCCATTTTGACATGAATGTACATCTGGAAGGCAACCAGCTGCGCTCGCGGGTAAAGGGTCAGATGGATCTTACTGAGCTGAACTTCGCCTTTGGCGACTATTTTTTCAAGCCGCCCCAGGAAAAACTGGTCATGCGCGTTGACGGGCTGGTCAATACCAGCGGGCTGATCAGGGGGAAGGGTGATATCGTGGTCGAAGACTGCCTGCTCGGTCACTACAATTTTGTCGGCGATGTGCTCTCCCGCCTGCTGGCCGATGCCGCGGACTCTCCCATCAAGCGCAGGCTGCTGGCGGAGTACGGCCGCCTGCCGCATCAGTTTGACGCCGTGGAAGGTGTTATTCGCTATGCCGATAACCGGGTCGCCTTCGACCGGATTACCCTGGCCAACCTGGGACCGCCGGGCGCCCCCGGTATTGACGGCGTGCTGCAGGGTGTTTTTAATACAAAAGACCAGGTGGTGGATATTCACGGCCGCGTTACCATGCCGCCGGCCCTTTCCCGGCGGATCCTGGCCGCCGATCCCGAAACCGGCCGATACCTGAAAAACGATACCCTGGTCCTGGGCTTTCAGCATACCGGCAGGATCGAGGACCTTTCGGTGGAGGTTTTCCAGGAAAGCCTGCTGCCGGAGAAAACCTCCGGCAGCAACCGGCCCGGGCAAGAGGAGGAATCGTTATGAGCTGGCGTGTTTTTTTTACCCGCAGGCACTGTTTCTCCTGGCCGGTGCTGCTGGTGATGGCACTGGCCTGTTCGGCTCTTCCGGTTCAGGCGGCCGATGCGCCGGTCCTGGAAATTGTCCAGGCGGCGGCCGGCGGCGGTTACACCCTGACCCTGACCAGTGACGGCCGGGTGCAGGTGGCGGGACAGATCCAGAATGACGGAAAACAGGTCAGGCAGTGGCGGAATATTACCCGGGTATCTGCCGGAACGGCTCACTGCCTGGGGCTGCGGGCCGATGGTACGGTAGCGGCCGCCGGCGCCGACTGGGATGACCAGTGCGGGGTGGACGACTGGACAGGCATTATCCAGGTGGCGGCCGGTGGTTTTCATTCCGTGGGCCTGGCCAGGGACGGCGCCCTGGTTGCCATCGGGGAAGACAACGAAGGCCAGAGCACCCTGAAGGAATGGTCGGACATCACCCAGATCGCCGCCGGTGCCGAGCATACTGTGGGCCTGCGAAAGGACGGCACGGTGGCGGCCGCCGGGCCGGGTGCCGGGGAGAACGATGATTTTGGCCAATGCGCCGTGACCGGCTGGACCGATATTGCCCAGATCGCCGCCGGCGGCTGGCATACCGTGGGCCTGAAAAAGGACGGTACCGTGGTGGCGGCCGGTCCGGTTGACGGGGGATATTTTGATCACGGGCAGTGCGATGTATCCGGATGGCGTGATATCGTTCAAGTGGCGGCCGGGTATTGGCATACGGTGGGCCTCAAAAAAGACGGCACGGTGGTGGCCGCCGGTCCGAACCGGGGCGGGTACGCCGATGACGGCCAGTGCCAGGTGGCCGCCTGGCAGGAGATCGCCGCGGTTTCGGCGGGACTGGCCCATACGGTCGGACTGAAGCGGAACGGAGGCATTGTTGCCGCCGGCCGGAGACATCCCGGCCTGGACAATCTTGGTGCCGGAAAGGCAGATGCCCCCCAACCGCAAACCCCCTGAAAAGCACCAGTTTGAA
>CAYTQK010000020.1:0-20716 GCA_964439745.1 uncultured Desulfobacterales bacterium | reverse complement strand
TGCATGGCTTTTTTCATGGCCCGCAGCCCGGAAACGCTGTCGCAGACCGGGCGGTAGTCACAGGAACTGCAGTCAAAATCCATTTCCTCGACCATCTTGTTCATGGCCCCGGTCAGGGCGGTCACCTCGTCGGCTATGGCCTTGAGTTCCTGTACCTGCTCTGCCGCGGCGGTTACGAAAACGACTTCCGCGGCGGTCACATAGGGCAGCGCCTGCAGGCGTTCCACCAGGGACCGGGCCAGGTAAGCCAGGGAAAATCCATCCCGGACCGCTTTTTTGCTGATGCGGCTCCACTCGCGCTGGTACTGGGAGACCGCCCGCATCATATACCCGGACAGGCGGAGGTCATACTTGATCATTTCCATTTCCCGGAACCGGTCGTAACTGTTGTTTTCGTCGAACCCGTGGACGCCGACCAGCACTGCCTTGCCGAACGGCACCAGGGCACGGCTTTCCTCGGGAATATCCGGCCCCACCAGGGTCAGGCGGCCGTTTGCGAGCCGGTCCGCCTGCTCGGTCCAGACCAGAAAAGCGGTCGAGGCGGTCCGGGGGCTGCCCAGTTCCACGGCCATGTCGGTGGACAAAACCAGGTTGTTGGGGCCGCCGGCCGGCCATGCCGTAGATATCTGTCCCAGGTCGATAACGGTGCTTTCCCGGCGGCAGGCAGGCTGATCCAGGAAGGTGCGAAGGCGGGCGATATGGTCGTCAAACAGTCCCATGTTTATCCGGTAGCGGCTTCTTCCGCCGCGTACAGGGCGGCGCCCAGGGCCCCGTTGATCTGGGGATCGATGTCCAGGGAATGGATCGCCACCCCCAGCCCCTCGGACAGAGCCTGGAACATGCCGCGGTTCTTGGCTACCCCGCCGGTCATGACCACTTCTTCGTGAACTTCGATGCTTTTGGCCAGGGAGGCCACCCGGTTGGCCATGGCGTGGTGCAGGCCCCGGATGATGTCGCAGGTTTCCCGGCCTTCGCTGATCAGGGAGACGACCTCGGTTTCGGCGAAAATAACGCACTGGTTGGAAATGCGGATCCTCCGGGTCGATTGTTCCGAAAGGTCGCCCATGTCCGCCAGGTCCACCTCCAGGGCGTCGGCCATGACCTCCAGAAAGCGGCCGGTGCCGGCGGCGCACTTGTCGTTGTAAATGTAGCGGGCGATGTTGCCGGCTTCGTCAACGCGGATAGCCTTGGCGTCCTGGCCGCCGATGTCGATGATGGTGCGGACCGAGGGGCGGAGCCACCAGGCCCCCCGGGCATGACAGGAAATTTCCGACCGGGTGGCGTCGGCCTGTGAAATCTGGTCCTTGCCGTAGCCGGTACCGACCATGCGGACAATGTCGGCCGGGTCGATCCCGGCCTCTTCCGCGGCGCCGCGGATCACCTGTTCGGCGGCTTCCGCGGGCCGGGCGGTGGCGCGAATGATATCAAAACCGATGATATTGCCGTTGTCCAGGAGAACCGCCTTGGCGGTCAACGAACCCACGTCACATCCTGCTGTTATCATAGCTGATTCCTTTTAATTGCCGTTGGACTTTTCCATGGCGAACACCGCCGCGCCGATGGCCCCGGCCAGCTGCGGATCCGCCTTGCGGATTTTGCGGATGCGGCAGCCGAGAATGTTTTCCAGCGTCTTGACCACGCCCTGGTTCTTGGCCACCCCGCCGGTCATGCAGACCTCTTTTTCCACCTTGACGGTATTGGCCAGGATGGCCACCCGTTTAGCCATGGCGCTGTTGATACCGGCGCCGATATCTTCCAAGACATAGCCGGAATTGATGTATTTAATCACGTCGGCCTGGGCCCAGACCGTGCAGGTCGAGGCCAGGGTGATGGGGGCGCGGGCCCGGGCGGACAATCCCCCCAGGTCCTGAATGTTGACGTTGAGCACGTCGGCCATGACTTCCAGGAAGCGGCCCGTACCGGAAGCGCACTTGTCATTGGTAATAAAATTTTCCACTTTCCCGGAGGCATCCAGCTTGATGGCCTTGCAGTCCTGGCCGCCGATGTCAATGACGGTCCGGGCCGAGGGCACCAGCCACTTGGCGCCCTTGCCGTGGCAGGCGATTTCCGACACGGCTTGGCTGACAAAGGGAATCTTGTCCCGGCCATAGCCGGTGCCGACGCAGAAATCAACCTCGGCCAGGCCGATGCCGGCCGCTTCCAGGGCCTGGTTCATGGCGGCCTCGGCCGATTCTTCGGGCCGGGCCTTGGACTTGATGATGGATGATCCGATCACCCGGCGCTCTTTCATGATGACCGCCTTGGATGTCAGCGAACCGACATCGCATCCGGCAACGATACTCATAGCAGCCCCCTTACCGTAAAGAATTCTTCCAGTCGTTCCCGGGTGACTTCCCAGGATTCAACCCGGTCGTCAAAGGCATCATCGTATAAAATATGGGTGGGATATCCGTGCCTTTCCATGTCCCGGGCAAACGGCTTGACCATGCCCCAGGTGTTGCGGCACCCCGGGGTGCCGTTGTAGATGATGCAGTCGGCCCCGAAGGTGCGGGCGATGGCCAGGGATTCTTCCAGCCACATATTGGGTTGGTCATAGGGGCCGCGAATGGACCGCACCATGGGCAGCCGGGCATTGAGCTGGGCGATGCTGACCATCATGTTCTCCGGGGAATCGGTGTTGATGGCGTAGGTGGAACCGTCCATCCCTTCGGCGTAGGGGACCCCCTGGTGGAAAGTCTTGGAGAGAATGCTGCCCATGTGGGAAATGCCGTGATCGTCCAGCCAGTTCCAGAAGTTCATGTCCACCGTGTAATGATCAATGTAACACAGGTAGAGGCGCCGCTTTTCCTGGCCGGAACGCAGCCCGGAAACGCCGGCTTCCACGTTTTTCCGGACGGTATCCCGCATGCTTTCCAGGGCCCGGGTGTATTCCGGCAATCCCGAACAGACAAACCGGCCGGCATAGATGAACATGTTGTAAATCGGCGGTACCGGGCAGGGACGAAGCATCTGCATGTCTTCGATATCGCCGGTGATGGCGTCCTGCTTTTCCACTTCCTTCAGCACCTCCCGCAGCCGGTCATAGTCGATCCGGTTGCCGGTCTGTTCTTCCAGAAAACCGATCATTTTCTTGTAGTCCTCCACCTGGTAGTCGGAGGTCCGCCGGTCGTTGAGTTTCTGGGGGTAGTTGAGGTGGTAAATCGGCTTGTCCAGGTAGGCCGCGGTAAAGGCAAAGGCGTTGGCATTGGTGTCGCAGACACCGGGGGTATCGCAGACCAGAAAGTCGATCTCTTCGCCCAGGCCGGCCAGGTAGGCGCCCAGCGAGCCGCGCTGGGCCGAGCAGGAGGTCTCGGTCAGGCCGGTTTCACAGCCGTAGTCCAGGTAGTCAAACCCGCCCCGCCGCCAGACCATGCCGGCCAGGGCCGAGGGAATTTCAAAAGTCAGGGGCACCGCGTCAATGGCGTAAAGAATGGCCGGCGAAAAGCAGAAGGTGGTGGCGGCGATCTTTTTGCCCTTTTCGCGGGCGGTGAGAATGCTGTCAAAATAGGCGGCCAGCATTTTTAAAAAGACGGCACCGGCTTCCCCCTCCTGCAGGATGGGGGTCAGGGGCCGACTGAAATAAGGCACATAGCGCATCAGTGTGTCCAGTTCCTTGGACGTACCGTCGGCGGCCTTGGACGCGGCGTCGACAATGCAGCCCAGCATCCAGTCATAATTGTATTCCGTAATTTCCTGTCGCATGGCAGACTCCCGCGGTTTTGATCAGGCCAGTCGTTCCAGAAAGGCCTGGATTCTCATGTTCATGCGGCCCGAATCGGTCAGCGGCCCGTATTCCCTTTCCACTTTGAGGCAGGGGATGCCCGCCTTTTCCAGGTCCCGTTCGAACAGCCCGTGCTCAGACCCGTGCAGGTCGCAGAAACGGATGTTCTGCATGATGACTCCGTCCACCCGGGCGGTTTTGATTTTTTCCTGGAGGATGCCGAGCCGTTCCCGGTATTTGCCGAACATCCGGGGACAGGTGCATTCGCCCAGGTAGCCCTGGGCCAGCGCTTCCACGGGATCGCCCTCCTCGGCAATGACGTGGCCCTCGTAGCGGACGCCGAAGCAGAGGTTCTCGGCCACCACCAGGGCGTCGTTGCGGCTTTCAATCAGGTCGATCAGGTCGATGTCGTCGCTGATGCTGCCGATGACCATGATCCGTTTTTTCCCGGCGCTGACCGGGGCGGCGGTTTTGAGCCGGTCCACCAGGGCCTGGAGCTGTTCGGTATAAGCCTCCCGGGGCATGACCGTGCCGGCAATGGCCACGGCAAAGGCTTCTTTGCCGGTGATGGGTACCTCCGGCTGCGCCCGGAGCTCTTCCAGTTCTTTTAACAGCTGCCGGCCGCGGTTATAGAAGGCAATGGACTGCCGCAGGGCATCCTCGCCGACGGTGACCCCGAAATGCGCTTCCAGGGAGTCCTTTAAATGGACGATCTCCTCGGCAAACCATTTCATGCCGTGGGGCGCGGTCTTGTGCGGTACGTCAAAGTAGTAGAAATAGGGCGGCACGGTGCCTTCATGGTCTTCCCCGGCCTTGCGCCAGCATTCGTCCAGGCGCCGCATGGAGTCGCAGCCCGGGGTGATGATGGCCCCGTCTAAAAAATTATACCGGCCCTTGCCGGCCAGCTGCAGAATGCACTTGGGAAAGGAGCAGATATAGGGACCGAAGTAGGCGTCACCGATATCCATGCCTTCGGTTTCGATGCCCCGCAGCCGAATCGGCAGAATGCCGACCGCGTGGAACATTTCGGCCGGCACATAGGAACAGCTGTATCCGACGACTTTACCGCCGGACGCCTGCCAGTCGGCAACGGGCTGGTTGTAAAGGGTGGTCGCGGCTTCCAGGAAAATATCAGTCATGAGATCGCGCCTCCTGTGCATGGATAAAGGACAACAGCATTTCCCGCGCTTCGGCGGCGGCCTGGCTGAACTCGTCATCATCGGGTTCCAGGGCGGTCAGCGCTCCCCGCAGCAGGTGGGGCACAACGGCGCGGGCCAGGGGCTTCAGCGCCTGGCCGGCATGCCGGCCGATCTGTTCCAGGAGGTCGGACAGCTCGTAGGGATCCGTCGCTTCGGCAAAGGCCGCTGTTTTTTCGGCCACGGTTTCCGGGGCCGTCTCCAGGCAGCGGTTGGCCATAATGGCAGCGTTATTGAGCGTCTCCGCCGCCTCCTGGGTGTCCAGCCCGGACAGGGCCGCCTCCAGGGCGGTATTGATCATTTCCGGGTCCAAATCATCCAGGGCGGCCAGGCGGTGGTTGAGGGACCGAAAGCGGGCGTTGCGAACGGTGCTGGCGTTTTTCAGACCCGTGGCCCACAACTCGGGGTGATCGGCCAGGGCGTCGGTCATGGCGACGACGGCGGACTGCCGCATTTCCGCCAGGGCGGTTCTGGCTTTCCAGAGGGTGGTTCCGTCGACCCGGTCCAGGACTTCGCTGAACAGGACAAACAGGTCGTTGGGCAGCTGCGGTGCGCCCGGCTCTCCGATCAGGGCGCTGCCGGTATGGAATCGGTGTACCAGCTCGGCCAGCTCATTAATAAGCGTGGCCAGGGTGTCGGGCCGGGTGTCCCGCAGCAACGAAAGAAGAATGTCCGCCACCATGTCGGGCGAGCCTTTATCGTTGAATGTCTTTAGCGTCCTGCCCAGGGCGTCAAGGCCGATGTTGAGCACCGGCGGGGCCAGCGCCAGGACGCTGACCACCTTGGCCGGATACTGCCAGAGAACGGCATTGATCATGGTCACCAGGGCGGAAGTGCCCTCGGCCGAGGAGTCCAGCATTTCCTTGATTTCACCGAAGTCGAGTCCGCTCACCCAGTTCCGGAAGCCGGGTTCCAGGGTGCGGGCCAGAAAGGCCGGGTCTTCCTGGTGAATCTCGTTGATGCTCCGGCAAAGGGCCGTGATTGCCGGCGCTCCCCGTCCGGAAAGCAGTTCGCCCAGCAATGCCCTGAGCAGCTCTTTTTTTTGCGTGGTTTCCAATTTCTCAATGGCTGTCAGCGCAGCGGTCAGGATCGCCGCGGCCTGGTCGAGAAAGGCGCCGGTTTCGGCGGCGACGGCCTGAATAAAATCGGGATCCGCGGCCAGATCCTTCAACGGGGCCGCTTCTTCCAGGCCCTGGCGATCCAGGAAGGCGTTTCTGACGCTGTTGCCGGCCAGGCCGGCGATACCTTTGCGGGCGGCGTGCCGGGCCATACCGGCGCCGGTGCCGCTTTGGGCCCAGACCTGGAGCAGATCCGGAAGCAACGCGGCCAGCAGCTGGCGGGACTCCCGGGTGGTGGCAACTTGTTGCAGCAGCGTCCGGGCTGTGGCGGAAGGCTGGTTTTCAGTCATTTTCCGAGTGCCTTTTTTGGTTGGCGTTTTATTTTGGGCTAATTGTCGATTGTCGACAGCCTGGGTCTTCATGCCTGCCTTTTGTGCCGATGTCAAGAAAAATTTCTTTGTATACGTCCGTGAACAATGTTAATAGATAAAAAAACAAGGGTTTATTTTTGATATAATGTCCAGGCGATCAGGCGGTGTTTGGGGCCGGAGCCGTTGTAAACGGCATCACCCCCATGTCCTCCCGCAGTGTTTCCAGGGCGACTTTTTTTTCCTTGGTGATATATTCAATGACGGTTTGAACGGCCATCTCACCGTCATGGCTCTGGAGGTAAGAATTTCCCCGTTCAACGACTTCCAGGTTTTCCCAGAGGTGATCACTGCGGAGAAAAAAGGTCAGAAACTGCATGCGCTGAATCCCGGGAATCAGGTCCATGACCATCTCTTCTAAAATGGGATTGCGGGCCGCCTCCAGGCACCGCAGGGCAAAAGCAAAAAACGCCGTATAGTAGGCATGCACGTCCTTTTTTTCCACGGCCGCGGCGGCCCGCAGGACGGTTTCATTTATTTCCGCCAGGTCTTTCGGCGTGCTGCGCTCCGCGCACAGCCGGGCGGCCAGGATGATCAGGGCAATGGCCACATCATAAAGGGAGTCGATATAGGCTTCGGAAATCCCGGTCACCTTGGTGCCCTTCCGGGGGGTCTGCTCCACCAGGCGTTGTTTTTCCAGCATTTTAAGGGCTTCCCGGATGGGGCTGCGGCTGACCTCAAGCTCCTTGGCCAATCCGGCTTCCCGGATAACTTCACCGGGTTTCAATTCAAAGCGGATAATTTTTTCCCGGATATAATCGGCGATCTGTTCAGACAGGCTTTGGGCTGCGGTAAAGCTCATCGCATCGTTCTCCCGATCAGGGGCAGGCGGCCTTGTTGCGGGAACGAGCCGGCTGTTCTGGATGAAAAGCTTTTTGCCGTTTTGGTCCTGATTTTGTATTTCGTCGACTGTCGACAATTTTGTTTTACCAGTATAACTTGTCCGCGTCAAGTAAAAAAGAAATTTCCGCGCCGAAACAAAAGCAGAGACGGTGACATACTGATTTTTTGGACAAAAAAGACAAAAGGCGGTTTTTCTGAAAAGGACTCTGCCGCCGGACGGTCATTCTTTGCTGCGGTCCGCTGGTGGCGGTTTTGTCTCATCCGGCACGAAGACATAGCCCACCGAGCGCAGGCTTTTAAAATACTTTGGTTTTTTGGGGTTGTCCTCGAAATATTTGCGCAGCCGGACAATAAAGTTGTCCACCGTGCGGGTGGACGTATGGCCGCTGTAGCCCCAGCCGATTTCCAGAAGTTTTTTCCGGGACAGGGGCTGCCCCTTATTGTTGATAAACAGTTTCAGCAGCTGGAGTTCCTGGTCGGTCAGGGTAATTTTTCCCAGCCGGCATTCGGCTTCCCCCGACGAAAAGTCAATGGTGTTTTCGCCGAAGCGGTACGTTTCCATGGCCGGTGGCTGTGCGGCCGACCGGGTCCACTGCGCCCGGGTCAGCAGGCGGTCCACCCGCAGCAGAAACTCTTCCAGCTCAAAGGGCTTGGTCAGGTAATCATCCACCCCCCAGGCCAGCCCCTTGATCCGGTCGGCCGGTGCGGTTTTGGCCGAAAGAATCAGAACCGGAATCTTTTCATCGGCCAGCCGGATGCGCTGCAGCACGGAAAATCCGTCAATCTCCGGCAGCATGATATCCAGCACGATCAAATCGAAGTGGCCGGCTTTCCACATTTCCAGGCCGGCTAGGCCGTCTTCGGCCACGGAAGACTGGTATCCTTTTAAGGAGAGATTGAGCTGGAGGCCTTCGGCAATATGACGCTCATCCTCGATGATCAGGATATGGGTTTGACGGGAGTCTTCCATCATTATTTTCCGGCTCTTCTACCGGCCAGCGGCAGAACCAGCACAAACACGGAGCCGCTTTCTTCGTCCGGATTTTCAGTGACAAAGATTTTACCCTTGTGCAGACGGACAATGTGAGCAGCCAGATAGAGCCCCAGTCCGTTTCCCCGGGCGGAGCGGGTTTCCGCCAGGCCGACCTGGTAGAATTTCTTGAATATTTTTTTGCGGTGAGTCCGGTCAACACCGATGCCGTTGTCGGCAAACCGGACAACGGCTTTTTTCCGGTTTTTGCTGCGCGACACGGTAACGGAAATCCGGGGCTGGTCGGCCGCGGTATATTTGACCGCATTGGTAAACAGGTTCATCAGCAGCATGTCAAACAGGTGTTGGTTGATCCGGCAGCGCACCGGTTCCCCAACAAGGTTGTCCAGCGAAATCTCCGCGTCCTGGAAGCGGTGGTGGTTTTTTTTGTAAAACTGCTTGATGGCCCAGACCAGGTCGGTCTCGGCAAAAGCACCGGCATAGGTGCGACTTTCGACTTCCGCCAGCTTCAGGATACTGTTGATGGTGGACGAAAGCCGGTTGACGTCCGCCATCATGGAGTGCAGATACTTGATCCGCTCGTCCCGATCCAGGTCGTGCTTGAGGAAGGTCTCCAGGTACAACTGCAGCGAGGTGACCGGCGTCTTCAGTTCGTGGGTGAAATTATTGATGAAATTGCGCTGAAGCCGGAACAGCTGCAACGTTTTCAGGTTGTAGACAAAGATCAAAAAAAAGCCGATCAGAATCAGGCCGACCAGGATGGACAATACCGTAATGACGACCCAGGTGTCGGAAGCGGCTATGTCGACCCGGCGGAGATTGAACTTGTTGACCAGGGTTTCCAGGCCGGCACTGACTTCGATATACCAGTAGATATATAAAAACAGGGAAAGACCCAGGGTCACCGCGGAAAAGAAAAAGGTGGCAATCAGAAAAAGGATCCAGCGGGTGCGCGTCATGGTGCCATCCGGGTTGCGGTTATCCGGCGAAAACGGATAGTTCAGACCGAAAACGATGCCGGTGTTTTGTTCCCACTATAAACGGCCGGCAGTCAAAGTCAAGGACGGCTGACAATCCTGGTCAGGGGCGCCAGCGCCGGTAAAAAAAACCCATGGGGCCGCCGTTGTTTCCATCCATCCGGTTTTTGTCGAGCAGCCGCATGGTGTTGCCCATCCACAGGGCGCCGACGCCGGCCATGAAGATCAGGCCGGCCACCAGGGCCACCAGGATCTGGGGAAAGGCCACGATCAGCAGGGAGGCGCCGATCAGCACGGCACCGGGAATATAATATGAATATGACATGATCACTCCTTATAGTCTTATGCAGACAAGTTGATATTTGAAAACGAACCGGCATGGTCTCATCATCCATAAGGATCATGCGGGGTGCCGGTTCGGCATTTTATAAAAATAATCATGAATCCCGATTCGTCAACCGGTTGCCCGTTCCGGCCAGACCCGCGGATCGATCCGGCCGGCCGCCAGCAGCCGGAATTCCGCCCGCAGCTGCCGCCGGAGGTTCTGGGTCCGGGCGGCGATCTCTTCAAACCGGCCGGCCTCCTCCGGCGATTGTCTTGGCCACCATCGTTTCTGGGTGGGACAGATATACCGGGTGCAGGTCCAGGGCCGACAGGTCCGGGGCAGACGACAGCCGCGTCGGCCCAGCCAGCGGCAGGTTTCCCCGCGGACGATTTTCGGCTGAGCCAGGGGGACGGCCGGACCGGCCAGCTGCAGGCGCAGCAGGTCGGCCAGGTCCAGCCAGATAGTGGCCGCCAGGCAGCAGGGATCCGGACACCAGCGGCAGGTGTGGGCGCAAAGCCGGTTCAGCAGTGGGTCGATCCGGACTATCTGGCGGCTGATGTCTTCGGCCAGGGGAAGCAGGCGGTTGGCGGCCGCGGGACAGGAAAGCCAAAAGCGGTTCAGTTCCCGGTTGACCGTCTGCCAGACGACCGGGTTTCCCCAGGGGACGCCGGCGGACGGGACGGTAGAAGAGGAGAAAGTCAAAGCGTCCATTGTGCGCAGATCACCGCCCGGCGCGGGCGGCCCGATATATGGATACCTGTTTCAGCCGGCGGAACAGGTCTTCCCGACCGCCGGGGACAGCGATAAAATCCGCCGGCATGCCCGGCGTCAAGCGGCCGGCATTGGCCAGCCCCAGCAGGGCCGCACCGTTGGCGGTGGCCGCCTGTACTGCCTGTTCGGTCGAATAGCCGGCCCGGGTCAGCAGCATCAGCTCCCGGCGGACACTGGCGCCGTGAGCAACCCCCGGACTGCCGGCGTCTGTGCCCAGGGATATCCGTACCCCCGCCTCCCGGGCCCAGGAAATCTGTTCCAGCTGGCTGTCCAGGTTGCGGGCGGCCACATCCCCGCCCTCCCGGCCCAGGTCGGCAAAGGCCTGCATGGTCACTGCCGTGGGAACCCAGAAAACTTCCTTTTCCGCCATCCGTTCCAGGTTTTCCCGTCCCATGAAAAAACCGTGCTCAATGGAATCCACCCCGGCCGCCACCGCCTCGGCTACGGGCAGCTCTCCGTTGGCGTGAACCATGACCCGTTTCTTTTTTTTTCTGGCCAGGGCGACGATGGCGGCCAGCTCCTCGGCCGTGAACTGGGGAGCGGTCTGCCGGCCGAATTCGGAAAGGCTGTTAATCCCGGAATTGATCAGCTTGATCTGGTCCACCCGGTCGGAGGCCTCCTCCACGGCAGCAACCAGGTCTTTCTCCACCACCGGGATGCCGCCCACGATGCGCCCGTACCGGCCCGCCTTGTACCAGGCCCGACCGGCGGTTTTGATGGTAAACCTTTCTTGCTCCGCGGCAGACAGGCTCTGCCGGTACCGCCCGGCAAATCCGCCAGGATCGCCGCCATCCCGCACAGCCACGATACCGTACCGGGAATAGCAGGCCACGTGCCGTTCGATAACCGGTGCCAGGGTTTTGTAGCCGGCGCTCATTTGCAGCTGCCGGTCTTCGCCCTCGGCCGCCGGATCCATGAACAAATGGACATGGCTGTCCACCAGCAGGGGCAGCAGCGTATGGCCGGAAAGATCCATGAGGGGCAGGTTCGTCCGGGGTTTGACCCCGCAGACGGTCTTGATTTTTCCGTCCTGAACGGTCAGAAAGACGTTCATCCGGGCCGGGGCGCCGCTGCCGTTGATGAGGCAGCCGGCCTGAACCACGGCCGCGTCGATGGTTTGCGGGTCGTCGCTCATGAAGGCAGGTCCAGCACTTGCCGCCGCAGCATCTCCAGGGCGGCAAAGGCGAAAACGCGTTTGTTCATGGCCCGGTTTTGAAAGGCCAGGCGCAGCTGCCGGGAGGTGATAGTACCGTCCGGGGCAGCCAGCCCGATACAGAGGGTGCCGACGGGTTTTTCCGGGGTGCCCCCGCCGGGTCCCGCGATCCCGCTGGTGGCCAGGCCGAAGTCCGCGCCGGCCCGTTGCCGGACACCCGCGGCCATGGCCCGGGCGGTTTCTTCGGAGACCGCGCCGTGGGCGGCGATGGCTTCGGCCGGGACGCCGAGCAGGTCGGTTTTGGCCGGGTTGGCATAGGTCACCGCCGAAAGCAGAAAATAGGCCGAACTGCCGGGGGTGCCGGTCAACAGGTCGGCCACCAGGCCGCCGGTACAGCTTTCCGCCACGGCCACGGTTCGTCCTTTTTCCAGCAGCAGACGGCCGACCTCGGCTTCGAGAGAAAGCCCTTCCCCGGAAAAGGCGCCGCCGCCGAGCGCCGAACGGACCCAGTCCCGCGCCCGGTCCACGAGGGCCCGGGCTTCGTCCCGGTCGGGCCGCCGGGCGGAAACCCGGACAAAGATCTGGGGAAAGGCGACCTGAATGCCGTAACGGACCCCGGGAAACAGTTCCGGCAGTTCATTGATCAGCCGGCCGGCTTCCGATTCCGGCAGCCCGAAGACGGATACCGTGGCGGCCGCCGAATAAAGCCGGGGTCCGGATTGCCAGCCGGCCACCCGGGGCAGGACACGGTCCTGCAGCATGATTTTCATCTCCGCCGGCACGCCCGGCAGCACGCAGACCCGGCAGCCGCTGATGGTCAGGGTAAAACCCGGGGCCGAACCCACGGGATTGTCCAGGCATTCCGCGCCTCGCGGCAGCAGGGCCTGCTTGGGGTCGGCCGCCCGCATGGAAGAACCGCGTTCGGCAAAAAAACGTTCCACCGAGGCCAGGGCGGCGGCGTCCTCCTCCAGGACAACACCGGCTGCCCGCGCCACGGCCGCGGCGGTCAGGTCGTCGCCGGTGGGACCCAGTCCGCCGGTGACAATAACCAGTTCGGCCCGGCCGGTTATCTCCGAGAGCGCCCCGGCAATGTCATCCAGGTCATCACCCACGCAGGTGTGCCGCCGGACTTCCAGGCCGGCTTCCTCCAGCTGGGCCGCGATCCAGGCGGCATTGGTGTCGGCAATGGTCCCGCTGAGGACCTCGTTGCCGGTGGAGAGAATTTCAGCGATCATGATCGTCTTTACCGAAACAGGAGCGGCTTTTTCACCGCGGCTGAACGACATCGGGCCTGCAAAAAAAATGTTGACAATGTTCTGGTAATACCATAATAACAATTGCTGTAAATAGTAATTTTCACAACGGACAACCATGAAACGGGATTCCATCGACAATAAAAACGCAAAAGCGATTCGTCAGCTGGGCAGCTGGTGGTGGCAGGCTTGGTGTATGCGGTCTGCCGACGGCGCCTGATCTGACAATCATTTGAAGTAACAGATAAAACCGTGGGCAAACCAGAAACGCCCGCGGTTTTTTTATGCACCAAAGGGCCGCGGGACGACTGCCGCGGCCCTTTTTTTACGGGCCGGCGGCGAAAAGGAGAAATTTCATGCTGCTGAACCGGTTTCCGGACAAAGGAGAGTTTGACCGGCTGGCGAAAACCGCCAACGTCATTCCGGTCTGCGCCGAAATCCTGGCGGACACGGAAACCCCCGTGTCCATCTTGCAGAAGCTCTATCCCGACGGACAGGGGCCGGCCTTTCTGCTGGAAAGCGCCGAGGGCGGGGAGCGCTGGGGGCGGTACAGTTTTCTGGGGGCTTCGGCCCGGGCCCGGGTGCGGGTCTTTGCGCAGTCCGTCTGCGTGGAAGAAGGCCAGACGGTCCGCGAAATTGCCCATAACCGGGCCCCGCTGTCGGTTCTGCGGGAGCTGATGGCGGCCTATACCCCGGCCCGGGTGGACGGTCTGCCGCGTTTCTGGGGCGGCCTGGTCGGCTACTTTACCTATGAGACGGTTTCCTTTTTCGAGGCCATTCCGAGCCGCCTGCCGGGCGAAACCCCGCTGGCGGATTTTATCATTCCCGATGAACTGATCGTTTTCGACAATATCCGGCACACCCTCACCGCCGTGGCCCTGGTCTTTACCGAGGACTGCCGGCGGGAAGGGCTTTCGCCGGCCGCGGTCTTTGACCGGGCCGAGCAGCGGGCCGACCGGCTGCTGGCCCGGGTCAGCGCGCCGGCGCCGGCAGAACGAACGGCCGGTGCGGCCAAAGCGCCGCCCTGCCGGCTGGAACCGGAAATCGCCGGAGCGGCATACCAGCAGCGGGTGCGGACCGTCAAGGAGCATATCCGGCAGGGCGAGATCATCCAGGCGGTTATTTCCCAGCCCTTTTCCTGCGCCCCCCCGCCGGACCCGATTACCCTCTACCGCGCCCAGCGCTACATCAACCCTTCCCCCTATCTCTATTTTCTGCACATCGGGGAAACCATCCTGGTGGGCTCCTCCCCGGAAACCATGGTGCGCCTGGAAAATCGCATCGCCACCCTGCGGCCCATCGCCGGCACCCGGCCCCGGGGAGAAAACGAGACGGCCGACCGGACCCTGGCCGATGAACTGCTCCAGGACGAAAAAGAGCGGGCCGAGCATCTCATGCTGGTCGACCTGGGCCGCAACGACCTGGGCCGGGTGGCCGAAACCGGCTCCGTCCAGGTGACCGACCTGATGGTGGTGGAGCGTTACTCCCATGTCATGCACCTGGTCTCCAATATCTGCTGCGACCTGCGGCCGGAGCTGGATGCCTGGGACCTGCTGGCGGCCACCTTTCCGGCCGGTACCCTGTCCGGTGCGCCCAAGATCCGGGCCATGGAAATTATTGATGAACAGGAGCAGGGCCCCCGCGGTCCCTATGGCGGGGCGGTGGGCTATGTCTCCTTTTGCGGTAACATGGACCTGGCCATTACCATCCGCACCGCCTGTATCGCCGACGGCCGGCTGACGGTCCGGGCCGGGGCGGGCATCGTGGCCGATTCCGACCCGGAAGCCGAGCGGGTGGAGACCGGCAACAAGGCCATGGCCATTCAAAAGGCCCTGCAGCTGGCCGCCGGGCGGCCGCAAAAGGCAACCGCTTCAGACAACGAGGGGGGCGCGGCATGATTCTCATGATCGACAACTATGATTCCTTTACCTACAACCTGGTGCAGTATTTCCGCATGCTTGCGGCGGAAGTGCGGGTGATCCGTAACGACGCCTGCCCGGTATCCGATATCGAGGCCATGCGACCGTCCCACCTGGTCCTTTCCCCCGGCCCGGGCCGTCCCGCCGGGGCCGGTATCTGCCTGGACCTGGTGCGGACTTTTTCCGGGCGGCTGCCCATCCTGGGGGTCTGTCTGGGCCACCAGGCCATTTCCGAGGCCTTCGGCGGCGAGATCGTTCCGGCCGCGGCCATCCTGCACGGGAAAATCGCGGCCGTTTCCACTCACGGGCTGAAGAGCCTGTCCGGCCTTCCCTCTCCACTTGCGGCTCTGCGGTCACAATCTGTTGCCGCTCCTCGGCAAACCCTGCCGGATTGCCTGGAGATCAGCGCCCGGACCGGGGACGGGGAAATCATGGGGGTGCGCCACCGGGAGCAGCCCACCGAGGGCATCCAGTTTCACCCCGAATCCATCATGACCCCCAAGGGCAAACGGATTTTGAAAAATTTTCTGCGGCAGACCGCCGCCGCGGACAATTCATAAGGAGGGTATGACATGTTTACGAAATTGCTGTCCCGTATCGTCAGCCGGCAGAACCTGCGCCGGGAAGAGGCGGCCGCCCTGGTTACCGAGATTTTCGAGGGCCGCCTGACCGGGTCCCAGATCGGCGCCGTTATGGCCGGCCTGGCCACCAAGGGAGAAACCTTCGAGGAGCTGGCCGGCGCCGCCGAGGCCATGCGCCGCAAGGCCGTCCGCGTCCAGGCCGCTGCGCCGATTGTCGTGGATACCTGCGGCACCGGCGGCGACGGCGCCAAAACCTTCAATATTTCCACCACCGCCGCGTTTGTCGTGGCCGGTGCCGGGGTGACCGTGGCCAAGCACGGCAACCGTTCCGTCTCCAGCCGGTGCGGCAGCGCCGATGTGCTGGAAGCCCTGGGCGTCAAGCTGGACACGGAACCCGAGGTGGCCGAGGAAGCCGTCAACGAAATCAACATCGGCTTTCTTTTTGCCCCCCTCTTTCACGGCGCCATGAAGCATGCCGCCGGCCCGCGCCAGGAGCTGGGCGTCAAGAGCATTTTCAATCTGCTCGGCCCCCTGACCAACCCGGCCGCGGCCAACTGCCAGGTGCTCGGGGTGTACGCCCCGGCCCTGACCGAGATGGTGGCCAACGCCCTGGTCCTGCTGGGCGTCAAGCGGGCCTACGTGGTGCACGGCCACGACGGGCTGGACGAAATATCGGTCTGCGCGCCCACCCGGGTGTCCGAGGTGCGCGACAAAACGGTGACCACCTATGATATTTCCCCGGAGCAGTTTTTCGAGGCCGCGGCCGAACCGGGCGCGCTGGTCGGCGGGAATCCGGACGAAAACGCCCGCATTACCCGCGACATCCTCGGCGGCGCCGAAACCGGTCCCCGCCGGCAGGTGGTGGTCGTCAATGCCGGGGCCGCCCTGGCCGCCGCGGGGCAGGCGGAGGACATCCGTTCCGGAATCGCCCTGGCCGAGGAGGTCATCGACAGCGGCCGGGCCCTGGACAAGCTGGAAGCCCTGATCACCTTCACCCATGAAAACGGATAAGGCCATGCGCGCAAACATACTGGACCGAATCACGGCCGACAAGAAAGAGGAAATCAGCGCCGCCCGCCGGCAGGAGCCGGAAGCCGCCCTGCGTCGCCGGGCCGAGGAGCGGGAGGCGCCGCGCCCCCTGGCCGTGGCCCTGGGCAAATCGCAACCGGACCGGATCGGCATTATCGCCGAAATCAAGCGAGCCTCCCCCTCCCGGGGCATCATCCGGGAGCCGCTGGACCCGGCCGATTACGCCCGCCGCTACCAGGCGGGCGGGGCAGCGGCCCTGTCGGTGCTGACCGATACCCCCTATTTCCGCGGCTCCCTGGCCGACCTGGCCGCCGCCCGGCGGGTGGTGTCTTTGCCGGTGCTGCGCAAGGATTTTCTCCTCAGCCCCTACCAGATATACGAGTCCGCCGCGGCCGGGGCCGACGCCGTGCTGCTCATCGTGCGCCTACTGGAACGCGGCCAGCTGCGCGACTACCTGGACCTGTGCCGGGAGCTGCGCCTGGACGCCCTGGTGGAGGTTCACGACGAGCCGGACCTGGACCAGGCCGCCCAGGCCGGGGCCGAACTGGTCGGCATCAACAACCGCGACCTGGCCACCTTTGCCACCGACACGAACCTGGCCGCGCGGCTGGCCGCGCGGCTGGAACCGGACCAGGTGGCGGTGGCCGCCAGCGGCATCCGCGGGGCGGACGATGTCCGCCGGACCCGGCAGGCCGGTATTTATAATTTTCTAGTCGGCGAAAGCCTGGTCCGGGCCGAAGATACGGTCGGCTTTCTGCGGCAATTGCGGACCGCCTGAGCCGCCAGCCATGAAAAAGGAACACGACATGAACGACCGCTACCATTCCCGTCCCCGGATCAAGATCTGCGGGCTGACCGACCCGGAGCAGGCCGCGGCCTGCGCTTCCCTGGGCGCCGACGCGGTGGGCTGCGTGTTTTTTCCGCGCAGTCCCCGTCATGTCGGCGTTGATCAGGCCCGGTCCATCAGCCGGGCCGTGGCCGGACAGGCCGGCGTCATCGGCGTGTTTGTCGACGCCGACGAGCAGACCATCTGCGAAACGACGGAGCGCTGCGGCCTGACCGGCGTCCAGCTTCACGGCAACGAATCCCCGGAGCTGGTCACGCGGCTGCGAAAACAAGGCCTGGCGGTGCTCAAGGCCCTGTTTGCCGTCAAAACACCCGGCCTGGACGCTGCCGGCCGCTACGAGCCCACCGCCTTCCTGGTGGAATGCGGCCGCGGTGTTCTGCCGGGCGGCAACGCCGAGGCCTGGGACTGGTCCGCCGCCCGGGAACTGGCCGGCACCCGCCCCCTGGTCCTGGCCGGAGGCCTGGCGCCGGACAACGTGGCCCAAGCCCTGGCCGCGGCCGAGCCGGCGGGGGTGGACGTTAGTTCCGGCGTGGAAGACGCGCCGGGCAAAAAAGACTTGAACAAGGTGGCCGATTTTATCGCGGCGGTACGACGCTGCGAAACCCCGGCCGACCCAGCCTTTTCGCCAAGGAGGATTTTTCAATGACACGACCGACCGACCATCCGGAATTACTGCAAGGTGTTTATCCGGACGAGCGCGGCCATTTCAGCGGCTACGGCGGCATGTATATCGCCGAAACCCTCATGCCGGCGGTTCTGGAACTGGACGCGCAGCGCCGGAAAATAATGGCCGACCCGGCCTTTGGCCACGAGCTGGCCGCCCTGCTGGCCGATTACGTGGGCCGACCCACGCCCCTGTTTTACGCCGGCCGCCTGTCCGACCATCTCGGCGGTGCCCGCATCTATCTGAAACGGGAAGACCTGGCCCACAGCGGTGCCCACAAGATCAACAACACCATCGGGCAGGTCCTGCTGGCCCGGTGGATGGGCAAAACCCGCATCATCGCCGAGACCGGGGCCGGGCAGCACGGCGTGGCCACGGCCACGGCCGCCGCCCTGATGGGCATGGAATGCCGGGTTTTCATGGGTACCGAGGATATCCGCCGGCAGGCCCCCAATGTCAAGCGGATGAAGCTGCTCAACGCCGAGGTTCTGCCGGTGGAGTCCGGCGCCGGGACCCTCAAGGACGCCATGAACGAGGCCATGCGCTACTGGGTGGCCAACGTGGTCGATACCTTTTACGTCATCGGGTCGGTGGCCGGACCGCATCCCTACCCGGTGCTGGTCCGTGATTTTCAGAAGGTCATCGGCGAGGAAACCCGCGACCAGCTGGAGAAGGCGGCCGGCCGCCTGCCGGATCTGCTCATGGCCTGTGTCGGCGGCGGCAGCAACGCCATGGGCCTGTTTTATCCCTTTGTCGACGACCCGGTCGAGATGATCGGGGTGGAGGCGGCCGGCGAAGGCCTGGACACCACCCGGCATTCGGCCACCCTCAACCGGGGCCGGCCGGGCGTCCTGCACGGCTCCAGAGCCTACCTTCTCCAGGACGAACACGGCCAGGTGGCCGAGGTGCACTCGGTGGCCGCGGGCCTGGATTATCCCGGGGTCGGACCGGAACATTCCCTGCTCAAGGACCTGGGCCGGGTGACCTACCGGGCGGCCGACGACACCGCCGCCCTGGAGGCCTTTCACCTGCTGAGCCGCCTGGAGGGGATCATTCCCGCCCTGGAAAGCGCCCATGCCCTGGCCGGGGCCATCGACCAGGCACCCCGGCGGAGCCGGGACGAGCCCATCGTGGTCCACCTGCCCGGGCGGGGAGACAAAGACCTGGGCATCATATTTGAAAAGGAACTCTGATTATGGACCGCATCAAGACAACCTTTCAGCGCCTGGCCGATAACAACGAAAAGGCCCTGGTGGGCTTTGTTTCCGCCGGGGATCCTTCGCCGGCGGTGTCCCGCGACATCATCCTGGCCATGTGCCGAGCCGGGCTCGATATCCTGGAACTGGGCGTGCCCTTTTCCGATCCCACCGCGGACGGGCCGGTCATTCAGCGGGCCTCGGCCCGGGCGCTGCAGAACGGTATCACCCTGGAGATGGTGCTCTTGCTGGCCGCGGAGGTGCGGGCGGAATACGACATCCCGGTGGTGATTTTTTCCTACTACAATCCCATCCATGCCATGGGCGCGGAGCGGTTTTTCAAAAGGGCCGTGGACGCCGGGGCCGACGGGGTCCTGGTGGTGGATCTGCCGCCGGAAGAGTCGGCCGAGCTGACCGGCGGCTGGCCCGACCATCCCTTCTCGCTGATCCGGCTGATCGCGCCGACCACCCCCGATGACCGCATTGCCACCATCGCCGGCGCGGCCACCGGTTTCCTCTACCTGGTCTCCATGACCGGGGTGACCGGCAGCGGCGGCCTGGACACAGGCGCCATCGCGGAATACTGCCGGCGGGTGCGGGCGCGGACCGCCCTGCCCCTCTGCGTCGGGTTCGGTATTTCCACGGCCGCGGATGTGGCCGCGGTGGCCCGCGTGGCCGACGGGGTGGTCATCGGCAGCGCCTTTGAAAAAACCATCGAGGAGAACCTGGACCATCCCGACCTGCCCGGGCTGCTGGCCGAACAGGTGAGCACCTTCAAGGCGGCCACCCGCGCGTAGCGGTCAGGACTGGGTCTTGCGGTAGGTGGTCCCCTGCATCAACGCCACGCGCTGACCGTCCTGGTTGGTGACCGTAATCTGGTAGGTGCCCAGCTTGCGGCTGAGGGAGATCTCTTCGGCTGCGGCGGTCAGGTGGTCCCCCGGCCGGCAGGCCTTGAAATAAGACATGTTGACATTGACGGCTACGGCGTCGACCCCGTGGGAGTTGGCGGCCGCGGCAAAGGCCAGGTCGGCCAGGGTGAATATGGCTCCGCCGTGAGCCAGGCCGAGCCCGTTGAGATGGTCCGCGGCCACGGTCATCTCCGCCCGGGCATAGCCGGTGGCAACTTCGGCCAGATCGATTCCGATCCATTGGGCGAAGCGGTCATTGTCTATGGGTGTGGCGGTTTTCATGGTTTGTTTCCTTTGCTGGCCGCTCAGCTCTTGCGGCCCGGATTGATTTGGCGTATACCGGCAGATGTAATAAACTACCGTGTGAATGTCAAGCCAGCCCGGATATTTCACGAGTCGATTTGAGCGCAGCTGCAAGTCCCGCCCCCGGCGGGACCGAAGGGTGAATTTTTTCGATATCGAAACGGCGAAAATTCCAGAAACAGCCAATGACAACCGGTATTATGAAAAACAGCCAGAAATTATCAATAAGCTTTTGAAGTTATATGTAAAAAAATTATAGTCCATAATCGAAAAAATTGCTTAAATATTCGGGCCCGGCGCCGGGCAGTGAGAAAATCAGTAAAAACTACAGGGAGGCCCCATGACAGAAGCCAGAGACCTGATTGTCGAACAGCGGGACCGGATCGGGGTGCTGACCCTGAACAGCCCGGAAAAGCGCAACTCCCTCCCCCCGCAGCCCCCGGTCGAACTGCACCTGGCCCTGGCAAAGTTGTCCGAACACGAACGCTGCCCGGTCGTCGCGCTCCGGGGCGGCGGGACACGGGCCCGTTCCCCGGGCACAGCATGGACTCCC
>CAYTQK010000019.1:0-21033 GCA_964439745.1 uncultured Desulfobacterales bacterium | reverse complement strand
CCTTTCCCCCTTTGGTTCGCCCAACACCTTCGGGGTGGGCGCGCCCTGCTATACTTCCCTGGGGGTGCTGGCGCCCAAACTGACCATGGGCTGTCTGCACGTGGACATGTTTTCAGACGTGGACAACGCCGACCTGATTTTCGTCTGGGGTACCGACCCCTCCACGGCCACCCCGCCGGAAATGTTCCAGCGGCTGCGCACCGCGGCCGCGGAAGGGGCCGAAATCATCGTCATCGACCCCCGCCGCACCCGGGCGGCCGACCTGGAGGGCAGCCGCTGGCTGCCCATCCGGCCGGGCACGGACGGCGCCCTGGCCCTGGCCCTGGCCCATGTCCTCATCCGCGACAACCGCTATGACCAGGATTTCGTGGCCGACTGGACCCACGGTTTTGACGAATTTGCCGATTATGTCCGGGAGTTTTCCCCGGAAAAGGCCGCCGGAATCACCGGCGTGCCGGCCGGCCGCATCGAGCAGCTGGCCGCCGACCTGGTCGTGGCCGAAGGGGCCGCCTATCTCATGTATACCGGCCTGGAATACACCCGCAGCGGGGTCCAGAACATCCGGGCGGTGATGGTGCTGTGGGCCCTGGCCGGTCAGCTGGACGTGCCCGGCGGCCGCTGTTTTCTGCGGCGGGACAGCCGCCTGCCCCTTAATACCGAGGCCCAGGTGGCCACCCCGGGTGCTGAAAAGTCCATTGCCGACGGCCGGTTCCCGGTCTACGCCCGGTTCTGCGGGGGAGAGCCCCATGCCAGCCTGCTGCCGGCCGCCATCCTGGACGGGGATCCCTATAAAATCCGTTCCCTGATCGTGTACGGCGCCTCCCTGATAACGGCCTGGCCCGACCCCAACCGCTGGCGCCGGGCCCTGCGGGAACTGGATTTTCTGGTGACCATCGACTTGCAGCTGACCGCAGACGCGGCCTATGCCGATATCGTCCTGCCGGCCGCCACCGGCTTTGAACAGGAAAGCTACTGCTATTACGGCTCCGCCCTGCGCCGGCGGGAGAAAATGATCGAGCCGGTGGGTCAATCCCGGCCGGGCTTCCAGATCCTGGGGGAACTGGCCGGGCACCTGGGATACGGGGACTTGTATCCCGGCACCCCCCGCCAGGCCCTGGAGCGGGTGCTGGCGGGGTCGGGGTTCACGGTGGACGATGTCATGGCCGCAGACAGGCAGGTCATCCGCCAGGAACCCAAAAACATGGTCTATCGCAAGTGGGCAGAAGGCCTGCTGCGGCCGGACGGTCGGCCCGGGTTTGACACCCCCACCGGCAAATTCGAGATCAAGTCCACCATCCTGGAAGAACATGGCTACCACGGCCTGCCCTGCTACGAAGAGTCCTGGGAGACGCCGCTGGGCAATCCCGGGCTGGCCGAACGCTATCCCCTTATCCTGGGAACCGGCCCGTTCAAGCCGGACATGAAGTCCTGCCTGCGGGCGGTGCCGGATTTTCTGGAAAAATTTCCCTACCCGGCCGTGCTGATCCATGCTGACGACGCGGCCGAACGCGGCCTTTCTTCCGGCGACCTGGTGGTCATTGCCACGGCCCGGGATTCGATCACCATGCGGGCGGCGGTGACCGACCGCGTCATGACCGGCTTTGTCTACGCCCCGGTGGGCGGGGGCGGCCCCCTGGGAACCGAAGAGTGGAAGCAGGCCAATGTCAATCAATTGACCGACCCGGACCAGGTCGATCCCATTTCCGGGTTCCCCACCTATAAAACCCTGCTCTGTCAGATCAAAAAGAAAAAACGGCAGCGACGGAAGCCGGCGGTGCAGGATCCCACCTTGGGCTGCGGCAGCTGATGAGGGGAGGGATGAGTTCGTAAACAGTCCAATATCTGCGTTGCGGAAGATTTTTCGAAATTTCACGTACCAAAGTACGCTGCATTCCGAAAAATCTTTCGCACCTTGATCTTGAGCTGTTTACGAGGAATGGAGCGTACTCTGAGTACGTGACATGACGAGAGATGCAGCGCAACGCAGATATTGGACGATTGACAAAATCATCCTGCTCATTGAGATTGTTCGAAGTAATCTATATCAATGGCAATGGCCGCTCCCAGGATCATCATCCGCTCGGCCGTGGTCAGCCTGTCATCTTCAAATTTCACCCGAAAGAATCGACCCGGGAAAAGGCCTCCTGGAACAGGCCGGACCATTTTTTGGTGATCAGGGCGACCTGGCGGCCGCCGTCTGAGACGCAAAAAGGTCCAGGGTTTGAAGATAGGTTCCTGGATGTAGAGGGTGCGATCACTGGTGTAAGCCGCCAGGCCGCCACGGCGGCCCCGGAGGCCGCTGGGTCCGGTTCGGGGGTTGGTCGGGCCTCCTGGATTTTTTGTTTCAATTTGCAAAGCTGCTCATTTAGGGCTTCTTTGTCGACCATGGGGGCGTTTTTCCATATGAATGATTGACTGGGTTGAAAAAGATTAATTATATAATTTAACATATTATGTAAAAATATTCTTGCTGCGTCAAATTCTGGAGGGAGCGGGCTGCGGCTTTTTCCGCGGCCCGGCCGAGGTCGGGACGCTGGCGTAAATGCGCTTGTCCTGGGCGGTCGAAAAGTGGTACATATTTTTCTCATGAGGAAGCAACTCACATCATTGGCCAGGGGATTACTGCTGATCCTCCTGCTGGCAGCCGCCGGGGGGCTGGGGTTCGGGTGGTACCTGTCCCATTACGCCAATACCCCGGCTGCGCCCGGCGCCTCCGCGCAGGTGGTCCGGATCCAGCCCGGCGCCGGGGCGGTGGTGGTGGCCGCTCGGCTGCATGGCCGGGGCATCATCGAAAATCCCCGGCTGTTCCGGCTCCTGGTCCGGATTCATGAGCGCCGGGGGCTGATCAAGGCCGGCGAGTATGAGCTCTCCGGCGCCATGACCCCGGCCGACATTCTCGACCGGCTGATTCGGGGCGAGGTAATGCTCCACCGCCTGACCATTCCCGAAGGATATACCGCGGCCCAGATCGCCCAGGTGGTCGGCTGGGCCGGGCTGGCCGAGCCGGAGGCTTTTATGGAAGCAGTCCATGATGCCGATCTCATTGCCGCCTACGGTATTCCGGCCGACAGCCTGGAAGGGTATCTTTTCCCCGACACCTATCACTTTGCCGCCACGGTGACGCCCGAGCGCCTGGTCCGGACCCTGGTAAACCGGTTTTTCACGGTTTTCGATCCATCCCGGCGGCAGCGGGCCGAAGAGATGGGCATGACGACCCACGAGGTGGTTATCCTGGCCTCGATCATTGAAAAAGAGACCGCCGTGGCCGAAGAGCGGTCCCTGATAGCTTCGGTATTTCACAACCGCCTGGATCAAGGCATGCGCCTGGACAGTGATCCCACGGTGATCTACGGGATCAAGGATTTCGACGGTGACCTCACCCGGCAGCATCTGAACAGCCCTACTTCATATAATACCTATAAACTCCGGGGTCTTCCCGCCGGCCCCATTGCCAATCCAGGGGAAGCGTCCCTGGCGGCGGCCCTGTATCCGGCCGACACCGATTACCTTTACTTCGTGGCCAACGATAACGGGTCCCACCAGTTTTCCACCAACCTGCAGGATCATAACCGGGCGGTGCGCAAGTATCAGCTGGGCCGCTGAAACCGGTTTTTTCCTTAATCTCCCGCAAGACGGGAACTGCCGTTTTTTGTCGGGGGCTCTTTACAAGTATTGCCAGATTCAGTATATATTAGTCATGTTATTTTAATTCCATTGGATTCGCGAACCATAAGAGGAAAATATGCAGCCGGAAAAAGTACTGGTGGTGGCCACCCGCAACCAGGGCAAAACCGATGAAATCCGGTCTCTGTTGGCCGGCCAGGATATTGTCATCAAGAACCTGGACGATTTCGGGCCGATTCCGGAAGTTGCCGAAGACGGCCGGACCTTTGACGAAAATGCTTACAAAAAGGCGAGTTTTGCCGCCCGGGTGCTGGGCTTTCCGGCCATGGCCGATGACTCCGGCCTGGTAGTGCCGGCCCTGGACGGGGCGCCGGGGGTCTATTCCGCCCGCTATGCCGGGGATAATGCCACGGATGAGGACAATTGGCAGAAGCTGCTGGCCGCGCTGGAAGGCCGATCCGACCGGCAGGCCGCTTTTGAATGCGTCATCTCCATTGCCGTGCCCACCGGCGCGGCCCTGACCTATGAAGGCCGCTGCGAGGGAGAAATCAGCACCGCGCCGGCGGGGAAGGGCGGTTTCGGCTATGATCCGGTTTTCTACTATCCCCCCTTGGAAAAGACTTTTGCCCAGCTGTCGCCCGCAGAAAAGAACCGGGTCAGCCACCGGGGCCGGGCCCTGGCCGAAGTGGTGGAAGAGTTTGACAAGGTTCTGACCTGGATCCGCCAGAATATGCCCATCGTGGAAAAATTCGCCTGCCGGAACGATGATGATTGAAGACCTGGTACGAAAAAACCGGAGCTGCCGTCGGTTTTACGAGGATCACCACCTTGATGCCGAGACCCTCATGAAGTTGGTCAACCTGGCCCGGCTGTCGGCCTCGGCGGCCAATCGGCAGCCGCTGCGGTTTGTCCTCTCCTGGCAGGCGGAGACCAACCAGGTCATATTTCCCTGCCTGGGCTGGGCCGGGTACCTGACCGACTGGCCGGGACCGGCCGAAGGGGAGCGGCCGGCCGCCTATATCATTATCACCGGCGATACCCGCCTCACCGATAACTTCTGGTGCGATCACGGCATCGCCGCCCAGAGCATTCTGCTGGGTGCGCGGGAAATGGGGCTGGCCGGGTGTATGATCGGCGCCTTTAACGAGCGCCGTCTGCGGCCGGCGCTGGGAATTGCCGATTATCTGAAGATCATGCTGGTGTTGGCCCTGGGCAAGCCCCGGGAAACCGTGGTCATCGAGAATCTGGAACCGGACGGCGATATCCGCTACTGGCGTGACGAGAACGGCCGGCATCACGTGCCCAAACGTTCCCTTAAAGACCTGATTATTGAGCCGTCCGTCCCGAAAGGACCGTCCGAAGGTTAATGCGGCCGGGAAGGTGCAGGGGGGAAGACGGCAGCTGCGGTGAGAGTTGAATTTGCTTATCGGGAAGATATTATCAACGCGAGGAGGTTGCATATGACAGAGATTGATATCGCCAGGAAGATTGGAAATATCACCACCCTGGCCGAGGCCCGGGAGGTGTTTGCCGGGAAAATGGATGCGGACAACCTGGCCAAGATCGACCGGATCAAGACCGAGGGGGCCCTGCTGAAAATTGCCAATGCCATTGTCATGGGAGAACCGGACGCTGTTTTCGTCAATACCGGCAGCGCGGCCGACCAGAAATGGGTTAAAAATCATGCCCTGGAAAAGGGCGAGGAAGAATCCCTGCCCATGCCGGACCATACCATTCATTTTGATCTGAAGGACGAGCAGGGCCGTATCATCGACCGCACCTTTTATATCGTCAACCCGGATGAAGATATCAGTTCCCTGGCCCAGCGCAAGCTCCGGGACGAGGCGGCCGAAGAGATCCGCACCCACATGACCGGGATCATGCGCGGCCTGACCCTGATCGTGGGCTTTTATTCCCGGGGACCGGCCGGCGCGCAGGTGGCCAACCCGGCCGTGGAGATCACCACCTCGGCCTACGTCTCCCACAGCGCCGAGATCCTCTACCGCAATATTTTCGATCAGTTCGACCGGGAAGTCGAAGCCCGGGGACACTTTTTCTCCAATATTCACAGCGAGGGCAAGAACCGGGCAGAAGATCTGCCCAATGCCCGGGTCTTCATGGATCGCCGGGACCGGACCACCTACAGCTTCAACTGCACCTACGCCGGCAACACCCTGCTGCTGAAAAAGGGCAATCACCGCTTTGCCGTGGACAAGGCCGTTTATGACAACCGGGGCGCGGAACTGTCCGAGCACATGTTCATCACCGGCATCAACGGACCGGGCGGCCGGGTGACCTGGTGCGCCGGGGCCGCGCCCAGCGGCTGCGGCAAGACCACCACGGCCATGGCCGGCAACCATTTTGTCGGGGACGACCTGGCCCAGATGTGGATTGAATCCGACGGCACGGTGCGCTCCGTCAATCCCGAGTGCGGCATTTTCGGCATCGTCGAAGACGTCAACCGGGAGGGTGATCCCATCCTCATGGAAAAACTGCGCAATCCCGGGGCGGAGGTGATCTGGTCCAACGTGCTCATCGACGACAGCGGTGTGCCCCACTGGGTGGGCCACGGCGAGACCATGCCCGATCATGGCCGGAATTTCCAGGGGGAATGGAAAAAAGGGATGACCGATGAAAACGGCAAGGAGATTCCGCCTTCTCATCCCAACGCCCGCTGTACGATTTCTTCCACCGCCCTGTCCAACTATTCCGATGAGGCGGAGAATCCGGCCGGCGTGGAAACCCGGGTGATTACTTACAGCGGCCGGGACGCCGACACCATGCCGCCGGTCTGGGTGGCCAATGACACCGATCATGGCGTGGTCATCGGCGCCTGTATCGTTTCCGCGGCCACGGCCACGGAAGTCGGGGCTACCGGTGTCAAGCGGGCCCCCTGGGCCAACGCCCCCTTTATCCCCGGCGCCCTGGGCGACTACATGGCGGCCCAGTTCGATTTTTTCGGCAGCGACAAAATCGATCCGGAAAAGATACCCGTCATGGCCGGGATGAACTATTTTCTGACCGACGAAGCCCGGGGCGGCACCTCGTCCCGTCTGCTGGGCGAGAAAAAGGACGTCAAGGTCTGGCTGGCCTGGCTGGAACGGGTGGCCCATAACGACGTTCCCGTGATCATGACCCCCGTCGGGCGGCTGCCCAAGTACGAGGATCTCAAGGAGCTCTTTTCTTCGCTGATCAGCAAGGAGTATTCCTACGAACTGTATGAAAAGCAGTTCTCCCTGTATACTGAGAAGATCATCGCCCGCCTGGACATGCAGGCCGAGGCGTATCGGCAGGAAGAGCGGATTCCGGGAAAGTTCTTTGATCTGCTGGCCGAGCAGAAAAAGGGGCTGGAAGCCCTCCAGGCCGAACACGGCCCGGTGGTGACGCCCAGGCAGCTGGAACAATAACAGCAGGCCGTGGACCGGCCGGGTCCGGTCTCGGACCCGGCCGGTCCACGGCGATTGCCGCAATGTCCGGAGGGGGCATGGCCGAGTTTGACGAACATACCCAGAGGGGTGCAAGTCGGCCGCGTCCCGGTTCCGGGCCGGCAGCCCACCCGCCCTCTCCCCGGGATGAAGCGGCCTACCGGAAAATGTTCGAGCAGTCCGGGGCGGCTTCCATCATCATTGATCCGGACATGACCATCGTCATGGCCAACCGCGAGTTCGAAAAGCTGTCCGGATATTCCCAGGCGGAAATCGAAAACCGCATGACCTGGGCCTCCTTTATCGACCCCGAAGACCGCCAGCGGATGCGGCAATACCACTATCAGCGGCGTCAGCCGGAAACGGCGGTGCCGGCCGAGTATGAGTGCCGGGTCATCAACCGGGCCGGGGAGCGCCGGCATATCTTTATCAAGGTGGCCATGCTGCCTGACGGCCGGCGCAGTATCGCCTCGTTCATGGATATCACCCGGCTCAAGCAGACCGAGCAGGCCCTGCGGGAGAGTACCGCCAAGCTGAGCGCCATTATCGAAGCGGCCGCCGGTTTTATCTATACCTGTGACCGGGACCTGAACATCACCTTCCTGAACCGGCCCCTCATCGAAAAAATCGGCCGGGATGCCATCGGCGAAGCCTGCTACCGGGTCATCTGCGGCCTGGACGCCCCCTGTCCCTGGTGTCCCCGCCGGGCGGTTTTCGCAGGCGAAAGCAGCCGCCTGGAGTTCGAGGATCCCCGGGACCGGCGCTGGTACTATTCGCTCATGTCGCCTCATTTTGATGAGCGGGGCGGGGTGGCCGGGCTGGAGGCCCTGCTGCTCGACATCACCGAACGCAAGCAGGCCGAGGCGGCCCTGGCCGAACGGGAGGCCCGGCTGCGCAAGGAGAATGTCCGCCTGAAATCCAGCCTCCGGGAACGGTTCCGCTTCGGGGATATCATCGGCAAGAGCCAGGCCATGCAGGCGGTCTACGACCTCATTCTTGACGCCGCGGCCTCGGATGCCAATACCATTATCTTCGGCGAGTCCGGTACCGGCAAGGAACTGGTGGCCAAAGCCATCCACAACAACAGCGACCGCCGGGACAAGCCCTTTGTGGTGGTCAACTGCGGCGCCGTGCCGGAGACCCTGCTGGAAAGCGAATTTTTCGGGTATAAGAAAGGCGCCTTTACCGGCGCGGAAAGAGACAAGCACGGCTACCTGGCCCTGGCCGACGGCGGCACCCTCTTTTTAGACGAGATCGGCGAGATCGGCCTGAACACGCAGGTCAAGCTCCTGCGGGTGCTGGAGGGGAGCGGCTATACGCCGGTGGGCGGCAGCCGGCCCCATTATCCGGATATCCGCTTTATCGGGGCCACCAACCGCCAAAGCAGCGAACTGGTCGCCTCCGGGGCCATGCGGTCCGATTTTTTCTACCGCATCCATGTCATTCCCGTTCATCTGCCGCCGCTGCGGGAGCGCAAGGAAGACCTGGTGCTGCTGGTGGACCATTTCTGCCGCACCCATCCGGCACCGGACAAGCTGCCGCCCATTACCGGCGGGATCCTGGAGGCTATCCGCGCCTATGACTGGCCGGGCAATGTCCGGGAGCTGCGCAACACCCTGCACCGCTACTTTACCCTGGGCCGGTTCGACATGCTGGCGCCCCCGGACGGGGAAAGGGAGGGAGCGCAGCCGGCCGATGAAGCCGGCGGACTGCGGCCGGCCCTGGAAAGTTACGAAAAAAAGCTGATTCAGGCCGCCCTGGCCCGCAATCACTGGCACCGGGGCCGCACCGCCCGGGAACTGGGTATCGACCGCCGTACCTTGTTCAAAAAAATAAAACAATATAGGATTGATCATTCCTGAATTGGGGTGATTTGTTCCTATTCTGTTTTATCCTAAAATTCCAGCAGTTTTATAAAAAATCATTTAGTGGTGGGGGCATTCTGTTCCCAATACCGCTTTTCCCTCTTGCGATAGCGCCCCTTTAATTTTTATTTTAAAATCGAGTAATTATATTATTTCCGGGTGTCTGGCACAGATATTGAAATGCAGCCAAGCACCATCACGACTGCTGGACCATGACACGACCGACCGGAGAAAAGCCCGACCATGCGAATTCTTTTTATTCACGCCGAGGATAACCAGGACAATGCCCTGAACTGGATGCGGCCGCACTTGGCCGGCCTGGACTGCCGGGTGGACGTGGCCGTGGGTCGTGACCACGCCCTGGCGCTCTGCCAGGAGCAGACCCATGTGCTGGCCCTGGTCGAGGTGAACGTTCCGGACGGAGACGGCATCGGCCTGATCGGTCTGCTCCGGCAGAGCCACCCGGAGATGCCCGTGGTGGGCATCGCCCGGAACAGTTCGCGCGAGCTGGAACTGGCCGCCCGGCGGGAAGGAGTCATTTTTTACCTGATCCGGCCGGCGGACGACCGATACCTGGAAACCATCGTGCGGTATCTCGCCGACCAACAAACCCGGACAAAGGAGAAAGTCTCATGAATCAGAACACGGTCAATTATGATGTGCTCTCGCCGGTGAAATTCATCTGGCGGGCCGCGGATGTCTTTGCCGACAAAACCGCCGTGGTGTACGGCGAGACCCGTTATACCTACGCCGAATTTTTCGAGCGGATCAACCGGCTGGCCAGCGCCCTGCAGGCGGCCGGGATTCAGAAAGGGGACAAGGTGGCTTATCTGGCGCCCAATACGCCGCCGGTCCTGGAGGCCCACTATGCCGTGCCCCTGATCGGGGCGGTGCTGGTGACCGTCAATATCCGGTTATCGTCTTCGGAGATCGGCTATATTATCAATCATTCCGAAGCCAAGGTGGTGGTGGTGGACAACGCCTTTGCCGGCCTGGTGACCCCGGTTCTGGATCAGCTGGAATATGCCCCGACCTTTGTCAACATCTGCGATGTCTCCGACGAGCTTCCCCTGGACGGGCCGGGGTATGAAGCCTTTGTGCAGGGCGGGTCACCCGAACCAATGGTCTGCCAGGTGGCCGATGAACGGGAGATGATGACCCTGAACTACACCAGTGGCACCACCGGCGAACCCAAGGGGGTCATGTACCATCACCGGGGCGGCTATCTGAACGCCCTGGGCGAGATCATCGAGTTCAACCTGACGCCCGATTCCATTTATCTCTGGACCCTGCCCATGTTTCACTGCAACGGCTGGTGCTATACCTGGGCGGTCACGGCCGTGGGCGCCACCCACGTCTGCCTGCGCCAGGTGGACCCCGGCCTGATCTACGAGATCATCGAAACAGAAGAGGTGACCCACCTGTGCGCCGCGCCCACCATCCTCATCTCCCTGGCCAGCTATGCCAAGGACAATGAGGTCCGGCTGAGTCATACCCTGCACATCAACACGGCCGGTGCCCCGCCCGCTCCCCAGGTGATCATGAACATGGAGGCCACCGGCGCCGACGTCATCCAGTGCTACGGCCTGACCGAGGTATACGGACCGCATACCATCTGCACCTGGAAACCCCGCTGGAACGACCTCGCCCCCGAAGAAAAGGCCCAGATCAAGGCCCGCCAGGGGGTGGCCTATGTGACCGCCGGGTACGTGGATGTCATTGACGCCGAAAGCGGCCAGCCGGTCCCCCGGGACGGACAGACCATCGGCGAGATCGTCATGCGGGGCAACAACGTCATGCTGGGCTATTACAAGGACGCGGCGGCCACGGACAAGGCCTTTGCCGGGGGCTGGTTCCACAGCGGCGACCTGGCCGTGCGGCACCCGGATGGGTATATCCAGATCATGGACCGCCAGAAGGATATCATCATCAGCGGCGGGGAAAATATTTCCACGGTGGAGGTGGAAAACACCATTTACAAGCATCCCGAGGTGATAGAGGTGGCCGTGGTTTCCACCCCGCACGAAAAGTGGGGGGAAGTGCCCAAGGCCTTTGTGACGGTGCGGGCGGGCAGTCCGGTCACGGCCGGGGATATCATCGCCTTCTGCAAGGAGAACCTGGCCCGGTACAAGGCACCCAACGAGGTCGTCTTTGGCGAACCTCCCAAAACCGCCACCGGCCAGATCCCGAAGGTCAAGCTGCGCCACAAGGAGTTGGCCGGCCGCGAGCGGCGGGTGGCGTAACGCCGCGCCGATCAGGGTTCGCGAAAGAGGATGGTGATGCTCAGGTTGCGCTCGATCTCCCCGTTCCGGCAGGTCATGGACTCGGACTGGCGCATGTCCACGATCTCGATGCCCGGGTGCTGTTCCAGCCAGCGGTTGATCTGAATCTCATTGGGCGGATTGATGTTGAGCGTGAAATAGGTGAAAATCTTTGCCTGCAAAGGTTTCATGAGGACTCCCGGCGCCGGCTGTCTGTCCGGCCGGCCATGGGGGGTTACTTGTTGATCATTTGCTCCTTGCCGCCCATGCCGGAAAGGGTGGCCTGGCCCAGGTAGTAGAGCACATAGCCAACGACCCCGGCCGCCAGGATGACCAGCATAATTTTCAGGGTCTGCTTCGGCCGCCACCAGACAATGAGAAGGATGCCGGCCACAATGCCGATGGTCAGCCAGGTGTGGGCGTAAAAGAAGTTATTGGCCAGGCGAAAAATATTGTTCAGATTCATCCCCGTCCCCCGTGTCTGTTGCCTGTAATTTCATGGCCGAAGTGCCGCCCGGTTGCTGGCGTCTTGATGTTATCAACTGATATTATATCTGAAATTGTATAATTTGCAAGTTTGGCGGCTGCCATCCTGCGGCCGGAATCAGCGCCGCTGCCGGGTCGGCGGCTCTTCGATCTCCAGATATTTGGCCGCCAGCCAGACCAGGACCAGCACCGGCATCCCGATCAGGAAGGTCACCAGGAAAAAGGCCGGGTAGCCCAGGCTGTCCACCATGGTGCCGGAGTAGCCGCCCAGCAGCTTGGGCAGCAGGGTCATCAGGGAACTGAAGATGGCATACTGCATGGCTGTAAAACTGATGCTGGTCAGGCCTGACAAAAAGGCCACAAAAGCGGCCGAGGCCAGCCCGGCGGCCAGGTTGTCGGCGGAAATGATCAGGTAAAGCAGGGGCAGGTTGTAGCCGGTCGCGGCCAGCAGCATGAAGAGCAGGTTGGTGGCCGCGGCCAGGACCGCCCCGACAAAGAGAATCCGCATGACCCCGTAGCGGGTGGCCAGGATGCCGCCGGCAAACCCGCCGGCAATGGTCATGAACAGCCCGAAGGTCTTGACAATACCGGCGATCTGGGATTTGGAAAAGCCCAGGTCCTGGTAAAAGATGTTGGAAATGACGCCCAGCACGATATCGGAGATGCGGTACAGGCCGATCAAGGAGAGCAGCAGCAGGGCCAGGACCGCGCCGTAGCGGCGAAAAAAATCCCGGACGGGTTCGATATAGATTTCGGTTACCATCGGCCGGTCCACCAGGCCGGCCGCCAGGGTCAGCCGGCCGATGATGAGCGCCGCCACCAGGGCTGTTGCCAGCCGGAGCAATTCCACCACCAATCCCGCCAGGCGGCCGTAGTCGTCCTCCCCGCCCATAACCGTCCGGGCCCGCGCGGCCAGGTCACCAGAAAAATAGAAGGTCAGCACAAATCCCCCCACCGCCAGAAAAAACAGCAGCAGCACCCGCAGGTAGCTGGCGGCCGGGTAAACCGGCAGGTTGCCCCGGTTGACTTGCGGCTCCGGCACCACCAGGGTGGTAATCACCCCGATCCCCATGACCGCCGCCATGAGCAGGTAGGCGTTCCGCCAGGCCTCATAATTGTACGCTCCCGGGGCCGAGCCGAACCCGGCGGCCAGGTAGAGGGCACCGGCCCCGGCGGCCAGCATGCCGACGCGGTAGCCGGCGATATAGGCCGAGGCCAGCATGGCCTGGAGACGGACCGCGGCCGCTTCAATGCGGAAGGCGTCGATGACGATGTCCTGGGTGGCTGAAGAGAATCCCAGCAGGACCGTGGCCAGGGCCATGAGGGTCAACTGCTTTTGCCCGGCGGCCGGGTTAGTGAGACTCATCCAGGCAATGGCGATGATGATCAGAACCTGGGACGTCAGGATCCAGGCCCGGCGGCGGCCCAGAACGCGGGTCAGGACGGGAAGGGGCAGCTTGTCGATCAGGGGCGCCCAGACGAATTTAAAGGAATAGGCCAGGGCCGCCCAGCTGAAAAAGGTCACCGCCGACCGCTCCACCCCGGCTTCCCGCAGCCACAGGGACAGGGAGGAAAAAATCAGCAGCAGGGGCAGGCCGGCGGAAAACCCGTAAAAGAACATGGCTATGACCCGGGGATGAAAAAGGGAGCCAAGGGCCTGGCGCCAGCTTTGCCGCCGGCTGCTAAAGGGGGTGTCCATCATAGTGATCCTGTCAGGCGAATTTTTGCTTCTGTCATACCAGAGCCGGCGGATAATGGCAACCGAACAGGCCTGTTCGGCAGGATGGCCGGAAAAATCCTGTTCCCGGGGCTGGCCATCCCGGAACAGGCGGATAAAGGCGACAGTCCAGGTTCGTATTGATTCTTTGAGCGGCAGTTTCCCCTGGATTCGGCGATGTCAGTCAGTACAACGTATCTATGCGGTAGCGGTGATTTCTGATTGACATCCCGCAAGATTTTATGCGAAACATTGTTATCAACAGTAAATATAATTATTTATATTCAATATCTGTTTTCTGGAAGCCTCCACAGGCCAACACCCTTTTTCGCAGGGTAACAGTCAGCACAGGTCTCCGGGAAACCACCGGGGCTGCCAGCGAGGCCTTGCTCCATCAGCAGGGACCGGGCCCGGGGCCTCCAGGCTAACACCATAACTGAGGGGGAAACAATGAAAAAGATCGCCGTTCTGACAGTGCTTTTTGTATCCCTGGCCATGGGATTGGCCTTCATTGGTACCGGTCTTCCGGCCCGGGCCGCCGAAAACCTTCAGGCAGAACTCATGAATGCGACCGTAATGGGAGAGCTGGACAGGGTCAAGTCCCTGGTGGAAGCGGGCGCGGACGTGAATTACCAGGAAGAAAATTCCCGGGCCACCCCGCTTATCGGCGCCTGCTGGCGGGGCCATGAGGAGGTCGTCAAATACCTGGCAGCCAGGGGCGCGGATGTCAACGCGCAGAACGCCAACGGGGACACCCCCCTGATGCTGGCGGCCGGCAGTAAGAAATTCAAGACCCTGGTGCCCTGGCTGCTGGACCGGGGCGCGGATGCCGCGGCCGTGCGCAATGACAACATGAACGCCGTCTGGAACCTGGTGGTCAAGGTGGAACGATACAATGTCCCGGATCTGGTGGACACGGTGAATCTGCTGGTCGACCAGGGGGCGGCCGTGGATCTGCCCATCACCGGGGATTTTACCCCGCTGATGTTCGCCAGCCGGGCCGGGTGTCTGGAAATGGTTCAGTGCCTGGTGAAAAACGGGGCGGAGGTAAACCGGAGAACCGCTGATGGCCGTTCCCCGCTGAACCTGGCCCAAAAAGAAGGTCACGCCCCGGTGGTATCTTTTCTGCAATCGCAGGGGGCTGCCGAATAGTGTCCTGCGGCCGGATCCCGACGCGCCCGGAGGTCCGGGGCGGATCAAAAAGCGCGGTCATGTCTCCCTGGCAAGCCAGGAAACATCAGCCGGATCACAGGCCACGGCAATGGTTCGGCCGGGATAGATCTGCCGCGCGGTGATCTGGCCGGCGCTTTTTTCCCAGGATGAGACGGGAGACAATGCCTGTACTACAGTCAGGACTTCCGGCGGTAGAAAAATTTCTTCCGTGCCAAAGGCTGTCCGGAAAGCCAGCAGGGCTGTCTTGTCGCTGCCGTTGGGGTCGAGCAGGCCGATAATCCGCCCTCGGTGAATGACCAGGTGCCCGATGTCGAGCACCGGGGGGCCGGTATATCGCTGGCGGAGACCGCTGATCTGGTAAATGGTGTCGGTCATTTTCTTTTCAGGAACATCACCCCGAAGTTCACGGTAAAGACAATCAGCATCAAAACCAGCCCCAGGGCGATCCCCATGGCGAACAGCCCCTTGTTGGTTTCCAGGGCGATGGCCGTGGTGATGGTGCGGGTATGCCACTTGATGTTGCCGCCGACCATCATGGAGATGCCCACTTCCGTCATGACCCGGCCGCAGGCCACCAGGCCGGCAGCGGCAACCCCGGAACGGGCCTCCCAGAGGCTGGTCAGAAACAGCTGCCGGCGATCAGCACCGAGAGACAAGAGGGTATCGCGCAGGCGCTGGGCGGAGTCTTCCGTGGCGCCGGCCCGGCAGGGTGGCTTCGGCACCATCGTGGTCGGCCGGCGCGGGTTGTCCGGCGTTCAGGAATTCAGTATCGGCCGGGTCGGCCGCCAGGTTATTCACATGGCCGTCTGGGTGGTGTAGCCCGGATATTCCATTTTTCATGTCGCAAAAATTCATGAAATATCCGGGTTGGCTGTCCGGGCTGGGTGGTTGTGGTCAGGCGGTGAAGGGATTGGTGCGTTTTTCCTGGCCCACGGTGGAAGCGGGGGTCGGGCCGTAATCATGCCCCGGCCAGACAATGGTCTTTTCCGGAAGCATATAAATTTGCTTGCGGATGGAGTCCAGCAGGTCCGGTGCCGAGCCGCCGGGCAGGTCGGTACGGCCCACCGAACCGGCAAAAAGGGTATCGCCGGTAATGAGGTGCCCGGGAGTATAGAGGCAGATGCCGCCGGGCGTATGACCCGGCGTATGCAGCACGGTCAGGGTAAGACCACCAATGGCGATGGTGTCGTTGTGCTGCAGCAGGATATCCGGCGGCGGTGAAGGCCGGCCCCCGACGGCCCGGCAGAAGGCCCGGTTGAGAAAACCGTCCAGGGCGTCAGCATCGTCCCGGTGAATCATCAGCCGGGCGCCGGTAGCGGCGACGATAGCGGCATTCCCCGCACAGTGATCCGGGTGGCGGTGGGTATTGATCACGTACCTGACAGCATACCCGGCCTCTGCCGCCAGGTCCAGCAGGTGCCGGGTATCAAAGGCCGGATCCACCAAGGCGCAGGCGCAAGACGCCGGATCGCCGACCAGGTAGCAAAAGGTGGCCATCCGGCGTAACTTGATTTGCCGTATATCCATTCGTCCCGTTGGTTGCCGCCGGTCTATGCCGTCTTTTTTATGGTCCGCCGGGTTCCGGCCGTTTAAAATTCAAAGCCGGTTTCCAGAAAGACGCCGTCCACCGAACAATCCACGAGGAGATCCTCTTCGTCCAGGTTGATGCTGTCATACCGGTAGCCGCCGGCAATGAACATGGGGCCGAAGACCCGGCCCTTGACGCGGCCGATCAGGTTGTACAGGTGGTTGCCGGACAGGGAGATGGCCCGGGCCTCGGCTTCGATGGAGAGCCGCTCGATGGGCGTGACCTGGACGCCGGCATAGACCATGGGAATGGGCAGGGTGTAGCTTTCGGATTCCTTCTGGCCGTTGTTCAGCTCTTTTACTTTCAGTTCCAGGTCGGCAACCTTGAGGTTAAGTCCCAGGTCGATGTTGAGGCTTTTCAAGGAAGCCAGGTTGACAAAGGGAATGCTGTAATACAGGCCGACATCCACGTGATCCATGTTGACCGTGGTTTCAAAGGGAACATTCTGGTTGATGTCCAGGTCGCCGAAATTGAAATTAACGTCTTTTTCACCTTTGCCCTCAAACTCCAGGGGCGTCGCCATGACATAGATATTGGGCAGCATGGCCGGCATGTCGATTTTGACCCGGCCCATCACCCGGGTTTCGTCATCCAGCCCGGCATCATCGGTAAAATCGATAACGTCGCTGCTGTTGTCCTTTTTATAGGACCCCTCACCGTCAATGCTCTGGTCCCAACCCCCAATGGCCATTTCCAGACCCATGGCCATGCTCAGCCCCGGTAATACCAGCAGGCAAAAAAGGGCCGCTGCAAAAATTCCGCTTTTTTTCATGGTAAATCCTCCCTCCTCTTTCCGCGGTTGCGGTGTGCCTGGCAGTCCGCCGCGCACGGGTTCCGCCGACGCCTGAACTCAATACCCCAATTGGTGGAAAAATATGAATTCTTTATACCATTATAAAATTTTGTTGTAAATGGCCTGTCTTTCTGATAATTAAAAAAAAGTTTTTTATCCTGCATCAAACTTGATGGTCTCGGGAAGAGTCGTCCCTCCCCGGTGGCAGCCGGGATCTAATCATGGTTACCCTTGTCATGCGAATACAGGCAGGCGGTCTGGATTCCGGTTGCCCCGGAAATAACCGCAAGGGAGTCCGGCGGCTTTTCAACCGGAAAGAAACAACAGAGGAGGTCCCCGGGAATGACAGAAACGGCGAAACTGACAATTGACGGCAAAACCTATGAACTGCCAGTGATTACCGGTTCTGAGGGTCAGAAAGCGATTGATATCAGGTCATTACGCGAAAGTTCCGGCTATATTACTTATGATCCGGGCTTCGGGAATACCGGCAGCTGCAAGAGCAGTATCACCTATATGGATGGCCGCCAGGGGGTTCTGCGCTACCGTGGGTATCCCATTGAAGATCTGGCGGAACATTCCTGCTTTGTGGATGTGTGTTTTCTCCTTCTGAACGGCAATCTGCCCACCCAGGAGGAGCATACCAGGATGAGCGGCCTGCTCAACGAGCACTCCCTGGTCCACGAAGACATGCAGATCTTTTTCCAGAATTTTCCCCGCGCGTCGAATCCCATGGGAATTCTCTCCTCCATGGTCAACGCGCTGCGCAGCTTTTATCCGGAACTGATGAACACGGACGAAGAGGTGGAGACCACCTTTTTGCGGCTGATCTCCAAGGTCCGGACCATGGCGGCCATGTCCTACAAGATTTCCCGGGGGCACAAGGTGGTCTATCCGCGGCCGGATTACAGCTATTGCGCCAATTTTCTGAACATGATGTTCGATTCCCCGGTGCGGCCGTATGAACTGCGCCAGGAGTTCGTGGATGCCTTGAATACCTTCTGGGTGCTGCATGCCGATCATGAGCAGAACTGCTCCACCTCCACGGTACGGGGCGTGGGCAGTGCCCGGGCCAATATCTATGCCGGCCTGTCTGCCGGGATCGCCGCGCTCTGGGGTCCGCTGCACGGCGGCGCCAACCGGGCGGTGGTGGAGATGCTGGAAGATATTCAGAAAAACGGCGGGGACGCCGCCCGGGCCGTGGCCCGGGCCAAGGACAAGAGCGATCCTTTCCGGCTGATGGGATTCGGGCACAGCGTTTACAAGACCTATGATCCGCGGGCGAAAATCATGAAAAAAATGTGCGACCGCATGCTGGCCGTGGCCAATACGGACGATCCCCTGCTGGATGTCGCCCGGCGGCTGGAAGAGATCGCCCTGGAAGACAGTTACTTCCGGGATCATAATCTTTATCCCAACATCGATTTTTACAGCGGTATTGTCCTGCGGACCCTGGGCATTCCCATTACCATGTTTACGGTCATGTTCGCCATCGGCCGCCTGCCCGGCTGGATCGCCCACTGGCTGGAACTGCTGGATGATCCGGAGAAAAAACTGTTCCGCCCGCGCCAGATTTATGTCGGCCAGTGCCGGCGGGATTTTGTCTCCCTTGAGGAGCGGTAAATCTCGCTCCGGCGTGGTTGCGCCCGCGGCCCATGAATCAGTCCGACCAATATATTGAAGTGGCCGTCAGCCTGCCGGTGTACAATACCTACACCTACCGGGTGCCTGCCGCCCTGGTACCGGATATGGCCACGGGCAAACGGGTCACCGCCCCCTTCGGCAGCCGCAGTGTTACCGGCTATGTGTTGGGACCGGCCATTCCGGAGGATGCCGGGGCCATCAAGCCGGTCACGGACGTCCTCGATGAAACCCCGCTTTTCCCGGCCGCCATGACGGAATTTTTTCGCTGGATCGCGGCCTATTACCTCTACCCCATCGGGGAAGCCATCAAGAGCGCCCTGCCGGCGGGTTCGGCCGTGACCGGGGCCGTCTTTGGCAAATCCCGGCGATCCTGCCGGGACGCCATCGGGGAGAAGATCGAACCGGATGAGCCGCCCCGGCTGACCCCGGACCAGGAAGCCATTGTCAATGACGTGACCGGCCGCATGGGGCGGGGATTCTTTTCCTGCCTGCTGGACGGCGTTACCGGCAGCGGCAAAACCGAGGTGTATCTCCGCATCGCCGCCGCCGCCCTGTCGCAGGGGCGGACGGCCCTGATCCTGGTTCCGGAAATCGCGCTTATCTCCCAGGCGGAACGCCGTTTCAAGGCCCGTTTCGGAGATGATATCGTGGTACTGCACAGCGGGCTGACCCGGGCCGAGCGGCAGTCCCAATGGATGCGGATCGCCCGGAACCAGGCCCGGCTGGCCATTGGTACCCGTTCGGCCGTGTTCGCGCCCTTTGCCTCCCTGGGCGTGATCATCGTCGACGAAGAGCACGACGGCTCCTACAAGCAGGAGGGCAGCCTGCGTTATCATGCCCGGGACCTGGCCCTGCTGCGGGCCAAGCTGGCCGACTGCATCGTCATGCTGGGGTCGGCCACTCCCTCCATGCAGTCCCTGTACAATGCGCAGGCAGGCAAGCTCTCCCGAACCTATCGGCTGGACAGCCGCATTAACCGGGCGCCGCTGCCCGCTATCCAGATTGTTGATTTGCGCCGGCGCGAGCCGGGGTACGGTCCGGGCGGTCTGATTACCGAGCCGCTCTATGCCGCCTTGCGCCAAACCCTGGCGGAAGGGAACCAGGCCCTGCTGTTCCTCAACCGGCGGGGATATGCCAGTTTCCCGGTATGCGCCGCCTGCGGCCAGGCCGTCAAGTGCCGGCACTGCGATATTACCCTGACCCTGCACCGCCGCGGCAATGCCTATCGCTGCCATTTCTGCGGTTATTCCCGGCCGGCCGCCGGGGGCTGCGAACGCTGCGGATCATCGGCAATCAAACAGCTCGGCCTCGGCACCGAAAAGGTGGAGGAAACCGTCCGCTCCCTTTTCCCCGAAGCGACCGTGGCCCGCCTGGACCGGGATACGACTTCCCGCAAGGGGTCCATGGCGCGGATTTTAAAGGATATTCAACAGCGGCGGACAGATATTCTGATCGGCACCCAGATGGTGGCCAAGGGGCATGATTTTCCCGGCATCACCCTGATCGGGATTATCTGCGCTGATCTGTCCCTCAATTTTCCCGATTTCCGGGCCGGGGAAATGACTTTTCAGCTGCTGGCCCAGGTGGCCGGCCGGGCCGGCCGGGGCGATGCGCCCGGCCGGGTGATCATGCAGACCTACAATCCGGAGCATTTCAGTGTCCAGGCAGCTACCCGGCATGATGTGGCCGAATTTTACAGCCGGGAGATCGCGTTCCGCCGGCAGCTGGCTTATCCCCCTTGCGCCCGGTTGATTGCCCTGCGGATTTCCGACCGGGACCGGGATAAAAGCGGCCGCCGGGCCAGGGAAGTGGGGCAAATGTGCACCCGCTTGAAAGCGGAGAATCCCGAACCATTCGGGCGGGTGACCGTGCTGGGGCCGGTGGAGGCGGCCATTCCCCGGCTGGCCGGGCGCTATCGCTGGCAGATACTTTTAAAATCGCCGGACGCCGCCGCGCTCAAGGATTTTGCCGCCCGGCTGCTGGCGGAAAACGGAACCCGGATCAAGCAGGGCGGCATCCGGCTGGTGGTGGACGTGGACCCGTATATGATGATGTGATCCGGAACCGGCGTGCGAAGGGCGGGGTTGACGGCGGCGGTTTTGCACCATATAGTGAACAGCGGGCAGCAACCTTGCCCGAAGGTTATCCCGAAATGGCGGAACAAGGAGGTCGGTGATGCTCCTGGCAGTGATGAGTGACTCCCACGACCATGTCGATAATCTCCGCTGGGCTGTTGCCGAAAGCCGCGCAGCCGGCTGCGGCATGATACTCCATTGCGGCGACTTCGTGGCCCCGTTCATGTTGGCGGAACTGGATACGGCCGGGATACCGGTGCACGGGGTGTTCGGCAACAATGACGGTGACCAGTATCTGATGACCCGGAATGCCCTGACCCGGCATCAGCATATCACCCTGCACGGCCAGGTCGGCCAGCTGACGGTGGACGGCTGCCGGATC
>CAYTQK010000018.1:0-21065 GCA_964439745.1 uncultured Desulfobacterales bacterium | reverse complement strand
TAATCACTTAAAACTTAACACTGCCTGTAAAAAAGACTTTTTACAGGCTTGTCAAATTTAATAAATATATCACAGCCGAAGGAAAAAGTCAGTTTTTTTTGCCAAATCTGCCGGTTTTCGACGAAAAATAATTGCTTTAATGAAAACACGATGGTAACGTAAAATTTTTGTTTTACCGGCGCGGCAGGATGATCACCGGTTTTTATTTGTTTTTTTACAGGGCGGCCGTCGGCGAACCGGATCGGCGGCCGGGGTTCAGTCGATCAATAATGGAAGTAAGAGCAACAATGAATGAGGAGGAATTATGGCTTTTGATGCGGTAAATATGGAGGACTGGCAGATTTCCGAAGAAGCGGAAAAGACTATGCCGACTCCCGACGATTGGCAGGAGAAGCTGGGGCTGCAAAAAGAGGAAATGCTCCCCATGGGGCGGCTGTCCAAGGTGGATTTTCTGAAGATCATTAACCGGATGCAGGACAAACCCGATGGCAAATATATCGACGTGACGGCCATTACCCCCACCCCGCTGGGCGAAGGCAAGAGCACCACTTCCGTGGGCCTGATGGAAGGCCTGGGCAAGCGGGGCAAAAACGTCGGCGGCGCGCTGCGGCAGCCTTCCGGCGGACCGACCATGAACGTCAAGGGGACCGCGGCTGGCGGCGGCAACTCCCTGCTGATCCCCATGACGGAATTCTCCCTGGGCCTGACCGGCGACATCAACGATATCATGAACGCCCACAACCTGGGCATGGTGGCCATGACCGCCCGCATGCAGCATGAGCGCAATTACAATGACGAACAGCTGCAGCGCCTGACCGGCATGCGCCGGCTGGACATTGATCCCACCCGGGTGGAGTTCGGCTGGATCATCGACTTCTGCGCGCAGGCCCTGCGCAACATCGTCATCGGCCTGGGCGGCCGTTTTGACGGCTATACCATGCAGTCCAAGTTCGGCATTGCCGTCGGCTCCGAGCTGATGGCCATCCTGGCCGTGGCCACCAACCTGGCCGACCTGAAAGAGCGCATCAACAACATCACCGTGGCCTTTGACAAGAGCGGCAAGCCGGTCACCTGCCGTGACCTGGAAGTCGGCAACGCCATGGCCGCCTTCATGCGCAACACCATCAACCCCACCCTGATGTGCACCGCCGAGTATCAGCCCTGCTTTGTGCACGCCGGGCCGTTCGCCAACATCGCCGTGGGGCAGAGCTCCATCATCGCCGACCGGGTCGGCCTGAAACTGTTCGACTACCACGTTACCGAGTCCGGGTTCGCCGCGGATATCGGCTTTGAAAAATTCTGGAACGTGAAATGCCGCAACAGCGGCCTGAAACCGCACGTGTCCGTGCTGACCTCCACCATCCGGGCCCTGAAGATGCACGGCGGCGGTCCCAAGGTCGTGGCCGGCAAGGCCCTGGACGAAGCCTACACCAAGGAGAACCTGGAACTGGTGGAAAAGGGCGTGGAAAACATGGTCCACATGATCGGTGTCATCCGCAAAGCCGGTATCAACCCGGTCGTCTGCGTGAACCGCTTCTACACCGATACCGACGCCGAAGTGGACATCGTCAAAAAGGCCGCGGAAGCGGCCGGTGCCCGCTGCGCCGAATCCAAGCACTGGGAGCTGGGCGGTGAAGGCGCGCTGGAATTCGCCGACGCGGTTATCGACGCCTGCGAGGAAGGCAATGACTTTGATTTCCTCTATCCCCTGGAAATGAAGCTGCGCGACCGGGTCGATCTCATCGCCAAGGAAGTCTACGGCGCCGATGGCGTTGACTGGCAGCCCGAGGCGGAACAGAAGGCCAAGATGCTGGAAGATGATCCCAAGTACGCTGATTTTTCCACCATGATGGTCAAGACCCATCTCAGCCTTTCCCATGATCCGACCCTGAAGGGCGTTCCCAAGGGTTGGCGGCTGCCCATCCGCGACGTGCTGATCTACTCCGGCGCCAAGTTCCTCTGCCCCTGCGCCGGAACCATCAGCCTCATGCCGGGTACCGGCTCCAACCCCGCTTTCCGGCGGATTGACGTTGACCCGGAAACCGGCAAGGTTCACGGCCTGTTCTAAACGGCAGTTCCATTGAAGCTGGCGTTATAAGGCAATAGGGTCCGGTCCGGCAAGGACCGGACCCTATTTGTTTGGAACGGCCGGGCTTGTCCCGGCCCGTCGGAAACAGGTGCCATGCGTGTATTACTGATTAATCCCTTTTATCCCATCTCGGAAACGCCCTCTCCGCCGCTGGGCCTGGCCTACCTGGCGGCTTCGCTGGAACGGGCCGGAATCGAGGTAAAAATCCTTGATTTCGTGGTGTATCCCTACAGCCGGCAGATGCTGGCCGCGGAGCTGGACGCTTTTGCCCCGCAGCTGGCCGGGGTGACGGCGGTGACCATGACCGTTGATCACGCGGCTCAGATCGTCCGGGATATAAAAAAGAGCCATCCGGAAATTCTGACGGTCATGGGCGGTCCCCACGTGTCCATGCGGGCGGTCGACACCCTGCTTGAGCTGCCGGAACTGGACCTGGTGGTCATCGGCGAAGGGGACGATACCATCGGCGAGCTGGTCCGCGCGGTCGACGGCCACGGCTGGGAAAGCGTGCCCGGCCTGGTGTACCGGGAAAATGGACGGATCCGGGCAACGCCGGTCAAACCGTACCTGGTCGATGTGCGGGCCCTGCCCTTTCCGGCCCGCCACCTGCTTCCCCTGGGGCGGTACCGGGCCCTGAATATGCCGGTCAGTATTACCACCAGCCGGGGCTGTCCCTTTCAATGCATTTTCTGCGTGGGCCGTAAAATGGTCGGCGCCCGGGTCCGGTACCGGGATCCGGCGGCCGTGGCCGATGAGCTGGAATATTTGAAAGGTCTGAATTTCAAGCAGATCAATATTGCCGATGACCTCTTCACCGCCAGCCGCAAACATTGCCTGGGGGTCTGTGAGGAAATCATCCGGCGCGACCTGGCCATCCAATGGTCCTCTTTTGCCCGGGTGGATACGGTCAGCTATGAACTGCTGGCGAAAATGAAGGCGGCCGGCTGTGCGGCGGTCAGCTTTGGTGTGGAAACAGCCGACCCCGAAATTTTAAAAACCATCAAGAAAGGCATTACCCTGGACCAGGTGGTGGCCGCCGTGGAAGCCAGCGCGCAGGCGGGCGTGCTGCCGCATGTCTCCTTTATCCTGGGCCTGCCCGGCGAAACCCCGGAGACCATCGCCAGGACCCGGGCGTTCGGCGAGTCCCTCAAGGCCAGGGGCGCCTCATACGGGTTTCACCTGCTGGCCCCCTTTCCCGGCACGGAAATCCGGGAACGGGCTGAAGAGCTGGGCATTCATATTCTCAGTCAGAACTGGTCCGACTATCACGCCAACCGGGCCATAGTAGCCACGGACAAGGTTCCGCCGGAGGTGTTTAACCAGGTGGCCAAAGAATGGGAAAACAAGCTGGATGAATGGCTGGGTGAAATCCGGGACAAGATGGAGGCTGGCCAGGCCACCGAAGAAGAGGCCTGGCCCCTGGTCAGCCTGGAAAATACGGTCATTCTGTATGACCTGATGATGAAATCCACCCTGGAGCGTGCCGGAAGCTGGGCAACAGGGGGAAAAGAGGTTTCAGTGGATCAGTCGCTGGCGGAACTGGCCGGGCGGGTCTGCGCGGACACTGAATATTCGGCCGAAAGGGTGGCCACGGCGCTGCGCTGGGCGCGGGATGCCGGCAGCCTGGCGGGCAGTGTCAAAGACGGCCGGGCCGTCTGGGCCTGGCAGGATTATTTCTGAAGATGATACGAATTGACCTGGATTTGTCCCGTCATTGCATTCAGACCGAAACCAGACGGATTTACAACCGGCTGGTTTCGGAGTGCCTCCAGTCGGCCGAAATCGACGGGGACATGGAAGAGAAAGTCGACTTTCTGGTGCACGTGCTGGAAACATTTGATTTTGCACAGCTTCGCTCCGCGTATCCGGAACTGGCCGGCGGCGGCGGGGCGGAGGTGGCCCTGATCCGGGAGGATTCCGGCCGCCTCGCCATCCAGATCGACGACCGGGTCGTGGCCCCCTGGTTGGCGTGACGGCTACAATCTGATCTTCACCGCGGCCATCTACGTCTATTGACGAATCGGGGTGGAAAAATAAAATAAACATGCTATAATATTTTTTTAAAAACAATCTGGCGATAGGGTATCTGATGTTTGTGATAAGTAACTTTCTGGCAGCGGTGGCGATGATCCTGAATATGGTGTTGACCGTCTACATGTGGATCATCATCGCGCAGGCGATTCTTTCCTGGGTCAGTCCGGACCCCTTCAATCCCATTGTCCGGGTGATCAACAACCTGACCGAACCGGTGCTCCACCGGATCCGGTCGAAACTGCCCGTGGTTTACGGAGGAATCGATTTGTCACCGCTGGTGGCTCTTCTGGCCATCGTTTTTATTCAGCAGTTCGTGGTCAACAGCCTGTATATGCTGGCACAGCGAATGTAACTTCAAACGAGTGTTGCCGATTTTTGCACGGCTACGCTTATTTTTTGTTTTTTAAGAATGAAATCATTTTCAGGCGTTAAAATCTGTAACGTTCAATTCTGGTGGAAGTCAGTGGCATAATAATCAGGCCGGACCCGGCCAAGCGGAGGAACGGCCGGATACGGCGGGTCGACCGGCGGCGTTCGCCGCGGTTTTCCGGGACCGGTAATTCAGGGAGAAACGATGGCAAAGATTGACGCGTTTTTCAAGTTAATGCACGAACAGGGGGCCTCTGACCTGCACCTGGTGAGCGGTCTGCAGCCGGCCCTTAGAATCCGGGGAGACATTGAACGGGTCAAATACGATCCGCTGGACGAGGATACCCTCCGCAGCATGCTCTATGAAATTACCCCGGAAGAGAAGGTGAAGCTGTTCGAGGAGACGGGCGACGTCGACTTCGGCTATGAGATTCATGGCCTGGCCCGCTACCGGGTGAACTTCTACATGCACCGGGGCGGGGTCGGGGCTGTTTTCCGGGAAATCCCCAGCACCATTCTGACCACCACCCAGCTGGGTCTGCCCAGCGTGCTGGCCAAGCTGGCCGGACTGCCACGGGGGCTGGTTCTGCTGACCGGACCGACCGGCAGTGGTAAATCCACTACCCTGGCCGCCATTATTGACGAGGCCAACCGGACCCGCAAGGACAACATCATTACCATTGAGGATCCCATCGAGTTCGTCCATAGCCCCCGGTTGTGCACGGTCAGCCAGCGCGAAGTGGGCCTTCACACCAAGTCATTTTCCGCGGCACTTCGCGGCGCCCTTCGTGAGGACCCGGATATCATCCTGGTGGGCGAAATGCGGGACCTGGAAACCACCGCCCTGGCCATTGAGGCCGCCTCCACCGGGCACCTGGTTTTCGGGACCGTTCATACCACCAGTGCCGCCAAGACCGTGGACCGGATCATCGAAATTTTTCCGGCAGAACAGCAGGGGCAGATTCGATCCACCCTGGCCGACGGCATTCGGGCTGTTGTTTCCCAGGTCCTGTTCAAGCGGATTGACAAGATCGGCCGCTGCGTGGCCCCGGAAATCCTGATCGCCACACCGGCGGTCCGCAACCTGGTCCGGGAAGGCAAGACTCATCAGCTGCCTTCCGCCATTCAGACCGGCAGGAAATACGGTATGCAATTGCTGGATGATGCCATCATGAACCTGTACCAAAAAGGGTGGATCAGCGCGGAAGAGGCGTATGCCAAGTCCAATGACAAGGCCCAGTTCCGGTCGTTCCTGAAAAACCCGCCGGCGGACTTTACCGAAGCGTAAGACCGGCCATCATTTGCAGGATGAATGATCATGCAGAAAACCGAAGTTGATTTTATTTTAACACGGCTGCTGGATGCCTACGAAAATGTTTCCGACATCAACATGACCGTGGGCAAGCCCTTTCAGGTGGAAAGTTCGGGGGAACTGATCCAGGTGGACATCGGCTACGGGCTGAAACCCCTGACTCCGTACCAGACGGAAGTATTTGCCATGACCATGGTCGACAACGACCGTCGTTTGACCGAGGCCTTAGTGGTTACGGGCTCCTGCGACCTGTCCTATTCGCTGCCGGGCAAGGCGCGGTTCCGGGTGAATATCTTTTCGCAGTCCGGACAGTACTCCATCGTGCTGCGGCGGCTGGAGTCCACCATTCCCACCATTGACAGCATGCAGCTGCCCGATATTTTCTACCAGATCGCCCAGGAGAAAAACGGCATCGTTTTTGTTACGGGTGCTACCGGCACCGGTAAAACCACCTCCCTGGCTGCCATTCTGGAAGACATCAATGAAAAGCAGTCGGTCCACGTGGTCACCCTGGAAGATCCGGTGGAATATCAGCATCCGCATAAGAAAGCCACCTTTAACCAGCGGGAAATGGGTATGGATTTCGATACCTTTCTGAACGGGTTGCGGGCCTCCTTACGGCAGGCGCCCAAGGTCATCCTGGTGGGCGAAATGCGGGACAAGGAATCCATCGAGATCGGCCTGCGGGCGGCGGAAACCGGCCATCTGGTGTTGACCACCCTGCATACGGTGGATGCCGGCTCCACCATCAACCGTATCCTGGGCATGTTTGACGTGGACGAGGAGCACCAGATCCGGATCCGGCTGGCGGAGACCTTAAAGTGGGCGGTCTGCCAGCGGCTGCTGCCCCGCATTGGCGGCGGCCGGGTGGCGGCCTTTGAAATCATGGGGACCAACCTGCGCGTCAAGGATACCATTTTGAACGGGGAAGGCGAAGGCCGCACCTATTATGAAATTATTCAGCAGAATGCCGCTTTTGGTTACATCACCTTTGATAGCTACATGATTGAGTTATTTGCCGAAGGGCTGATTACCGAGGAGACCGCCCGGGCCTATGCCTCCCGGAAAGGGGTGGTCGGCCGGGGCATCGACTCCATCAAGAGCGCCCGTGGGGAAGCCACCACCGAGATCGAGAACCTGGAGCTGGATCGCAAGTACGAAAAGAAGAAATAACCGGTCAGCCACAACCTGCCAGGCAGAGGAGCGGATATCCATCATGAATATCAGTTGTGAACAATGCGGCGCGGCCTTCAAGATTCCGGATGAAAAACTGCCGGAAGGAAAAACCGTGTCAGTGCGCTGTCCCCAGTGCAAGTCCAAGATGGCGGTTACCCGGCCGGCATCGGAGCCGTCTCCGGCCCCGGGCAAGGCTGCCGCTTCCGGCACGGCCTTTGGATTTGATGAGGCGCCGGATGAAAGCAAGTATGACGCTTCGGAAAAGCCTTTTGACTTTATTGAAGAAGAAGGTGAAACCGCGCTGATCTGTGAATCCGATGCCACGGTTCGCGAGGCGGTGCGCCAGGTGCTCGATTACATGGAGTATCATATTTCAGAGGCCGAGGATACTCGGGATGCCCTGAAAAAGATGCGCTATCACAATTATGACCTGGTGGTCATAAATGAATCCTTTTCTTCCCGCACACCGGATTCCAACGGGGTGATCATCTACCTGGAACGGCTGAAAATGAAGACCCGGCGCCATATGTTCACGGTCATGATCACCAAGCGGTTCAAGACCATGGATGCCATGGCCGCCTTTCAGAAGAGCGTCAATCTGATTATCAATATAAACGATATCAAGCATTTCGAGAAAATACTCAAGCGCGGGCTGTCCGACTGCGAGCAACGATACCGGGTTTACAAAGAGACCCAGAAGGATATGGGGCTGCTGTAGCCCGCCTTTTCGGCGGGCAGGTCATGGGCCATTCCCGGCCCGTAAAGGAAGTATAGTATTCATGCGACCGGAGTTGTCTTCATATACCTGCCGGCATTACCGGGAAGAGATGCTGCTGTTGAAGCTGCTAAATCGCCTGGAAAATGATGATCTTTCCCGCGAGGAGCGGCAGGCGCTTGAAGAAGAGATTGCCCGTCTCCAGCAGGAGATGGGGATGGCATAATCCGCCGCGGCAGCGGTTGTTCCCGGTGTTTATTGCCCCCTGCTTTTTCCGGCCGTTGCGTCCTGCCGGGCGGCAATGATCTTCAGCCCCTCCAGGGTCAGGTCCGGTTCCACCGTTTCGATGACCGTGGAAACATCGGCAATCAGGGCGGCCAGCCCGCCGGTGGCGATGACCGGGCAGGGCCCCCCGGTTTCCTCCTGCAGCCGGCGGACGATCCCGTCCACCAGGCCGGCATATCCGAAAATTATCCCCGACTTGATGCTTTCCGCCGTATCCCGGCCCATGACTGCTGCCGGCGGGGTCAGCAGATCCACCCGGGGCAGTTTGGAGGCTTTTTTGAACAAGGCTTCGGAGGCGATGGCAATGCCGGGCGCAATGGCACCGCCCAGGTACTCTCCCTGTTCGGAAATCAGGTCCACGGTTATGGCGGTTCCAAAATCCACCACGATCAGCCGGCAGCGGTATTTCTGATAGGCGGCCACGGCGTTGACAATCCGGTCGGCGCCGACTTCGGCGGGGTTGGCGTAACGATTGGGCAGGCCCGAACCAATGGTGGGATCTACCCAGAGAGGGGTGCAGTTCAGGTATTTTTTACAAAAACCGGCGTAAATCCGTTCCACCGGGGGCACCACCGAAGAGATGACGGTTTTGCGGATGCCGCCCAGGTCGATGCCCGCGCCGGCGAACAACTGCGCCACCAGAACACTCAACTCGTCTTCGGTGGTGTTTTTTTCCGTGCGGATGCGCCAGTCGCAGACAAGACGGTCATTTTCGAACAGGCCGATGACGGTGTTGGTGTTGCCGATATCGATCACGAGCAGCACTGTTGTTTCGCCCTGATATTTGTCATTGTTCATTGCCGTCATCCGGGGCCGCGCGCATGGCATCGAACATCCGCACGGTCACCCGCGTGGCGGTCACGTCATGCACCCGGACGATATGGGCCCCCCCCATGATGGCGGCTGCCACGGCCGCCTGGGTGCCGGCGGCGACGGTCGGTGAGTTGGGCGGCAGGTCGTGATCCGCAGAATCCGCCAGGGTCCTGCGGATAAAAGATTTCCGGGATACCCCGGCCAGGATCGGCAATCCCAGCCGGGCCAGGGCGGGCAGGTTTTTCAGCAGGGTAAAGTTATGCTGGACGGTTTTGCCGAACCCAAAACCCGGGTCGATGATGATCTTCGAGCGATCCACGCCATGCGTCATGGCCCGTTCGACGGCATCTTCCAGAAATTCCCGGACTTCGCCGACGACGTTCTCGTAAGTGGGCGATTTTTGCATGGTTCGCGGGGTACCCTGCATATGCATCAGAATCAGCGGCACGCCGGCTTCGGCAGCCACCGTACCCAGTTCCGGCTCCTGCCGCAGGGCGCTGATATCGTTTATGATTGACGCGCCCGCTTGTAGCGCGGCCCGGGCCACCGCGGCCTTGGTGGTGTCAATGGAAACGGGAATGGCATGGTTGGCGGCCAGGCGCTCGATGACCGGGGCGGTTCGTTCAATTTCCAGGTCCGTCGGAACCGGGTCGGCGTATGGACGGGTGGACTCACCGCCGATATCAAGGATATCCGCACCTTCGGCGATCAGGCGTTCGGCCTGGCGCAGGGCATCATCAAATTTTTCAAATTTGCTGCCGTCGGAAAAGGAATCCGGGGTGGCATTGAGAATGCCCATGATCAGTGTTCGACCTCCCAGTTCCAGGGTATGGCGGCCCCAGGCCAGGGTGGCTGCGGCGGTCTTTTCCATGGTGTCAATCCCCCCTGCCGTTGTTTTCGGATTCCCCCGGCTCCGGGGAATCCGGATCAGCGGATATTTCGGCATCATCCGCCGGTGCCGGGCGTTCGTTTTCCCCCTGGCCGGCGGCGCCGGTTTCCGCGGCAGTCTCCTCCGGTGGCGCGGTCGCCGGCCGGCCGGACGTTTCCTGGTGTTCTTCCGGGGGCGACCAGAGATGAATGCCCGGCCGCAGCGAGCGGATCAGTTCGTCCAGCTCGGCACCCATGACGGTCTCTTTTTCCAGCAGCAGTTCGGCCAGCTTGTGCAGGATATCCATGTTGTCATTCAGCAGGGTGCGGGCCTTGTGATAGCTCTGCTTGATGACGCGATTGATCTCCTCGTCGATTTTCCGGGCCGTATCTTCGGAATAGTCCCGGTGCTGGGCGATTTCCCGGCCGAGAAAGACCTGTTCCTCGCTGGTGGCATAGGAGAGCAGCCCGAGGTTCTCGCTCATGCCCCAGGAGCGGATCATTTTCTGGGCAATGTCCGTGGCCTGCTTGATATCGTTGGCGGCACCGGTGCTGATGCGGTTGAAGATCAGCTCTTCGGCGATGCGGCCTCCGAAAGAGATGGCCAGTTCGTTGAGCAATTGATCCTTGAATTTAAAGTCCCGCTCTTCCGGCAGAAACCAGGTCACGCCGCCGGCATGTCCCCGGGGAATGATGGTGATCTTGTTGACCGAATCGGTTTCCGGCAGAAGGCGGGCCACGATGGCGTGGCCGGCTTCGTGGTAGGCCGTGATTTTCCGGTCTTCTTCTTTGATGACCTTGGATTTCCGTTCCAGGCCCATGTAGATTTTGTCTTTGGCGTCCTCGAAATCCTGGTGGTCCACCTTTTCCTTGTCGCGCTTGGCCGCATAAAGGGCGGCTTCATTGACCAGATTTTCCAGGTCGGCCCCGGAAAATCCCGGTGTACCCTTGGCAATGTTTTCCGCGTTGACATCGGCGGCCACGGGAATCTTTTCGATATAGACTTTGAGAATGGCCAGCCGGCCCCGGATGTCCGGCAGTGGTACCACGACCTGGCGGTCAAACCGGCCCGGCCGTAGCAGGGCCGGGTCCAGCACGTCCGGCCGGTTGGTGGAGGCCACCAGGATGACGCCTTCATTGGACTCAAATCCGTCCATTTCCACCAGCAGCTGGTTGAGGGTCTGCTCCCGCTCGTCATGTCCGCCGCCCAGGCCGGCCCCGCGGTGCCGGCCGACAGCGTCGATTTCGTCAATATAGATAATGCAGGGCGCGTTCTTCTTCCCCTGGACAAAAAGGTCCCGAACCCGGGAAGCGCCCACGCCGACAAACATTTCCACGAAATCCGAACCGCTGATACTGAAAAAAGGCACCCCGGCCTCTCCGGCAATGGCCCGGGCCAGCAGGGTCTTGCCGGTGCCCGGCGAGCCCACCAGCAGCATTCCCTTGGGAATGCGGCCGCCCAGGCGGGTGAATTTCTGGGGGTCCTTCAAAAAATCAATGACTTCGGTCACTTCTTCCTTGGCTTCATCAATGCCGGCGACATCGTCAAAAGTGACCCGGGTGGGCCCGTCAGACAGCAATTTCGCCCGGCTCTTGCCGAAAGAGAGGGCTTTGCCCCCGCCGGCCTGCATCTGGCGCATGAAGTAAATCCAGATGGCGATCAGCAGGATCATGGGCAGCCAGGAAATCAGGGCCGACATGAACCAGGGGGCTTCGGCCGGTGGTTTGGCTTCAATGGCGACGCCCTTTTCCCGGAGGAGCTTGATCAGTTCATTGTCCTCGGGCGTGTAGACCCGGTACTCTTCCCCGCTGACATTGGTGGCATAGACATTGGGGCCCTGGATAACCACCTGGCGGATGCTGTTGCTTTCCACCATGGAAAGAAACTGGGTGTAGGTCAGCTTTTTTTCCTGGTGTTGCTGCTGGTTGAAGATATTGTAGAGCATGACCATCATCATGATGATGACCAGCCACAATGCCATGTTTTTCAAAAATTGGTTGTTCAAAAAATCCTCCTGCCATTCCGGCCTCGGCCCGGAACCGGCATTGTTATGCGGCTCGGGCGGCTCCTACGGAATGAAAGTCATTTGTCTGATAGACATTGGAAATACCAACGGCGAAATATGATTGCATATTCGACTGAATGAATTTATTATTGTTTAAATATAATCAGTGTCATAAAAAAGGCAAGGAAAAATAAGCACCCGCCGGCGCACCGGATCGTCGGAGGGAAAGTCCGCGGTCGCGGGCGGGCAGAAAAATGCCGCCGCCGACTGCGCTAACAAGAGGAATATTTTGCAGAATAGAAGATATTTTTCTTGCATCCCGGCTTTCGGGCCGGTAATATAAAAAATTTTAGATATACCGGGTTTTGAAAAAAATCCGGTAGATTTATTTGGCTTCATTGATCAACCGGAACAAAAGGAGGTCGGCATAGCTAAGAAAAAAAAGCAACGGATCAATGTGAACCGGGATATCCGGGCCAAAGAGGTCCGCGTTATCGATGATGAGGGCAACCAGCTGGGCATCCTGCCGCTTCACCGGGCCCTGGCGACGGCCGATGAACGGGGACTTGACCTGGTGGAGGTGTCGCCGTCTGCGGAACCGCCGGTATGTAAAATCATGGATTACGGGCGGTATAAATATGAGCAGACCAAAAAGAACCAGGAGGCCAAAAAGAAACAGGCCACGGTGCATTTGAAAGAGGTCAAGGTCCGCCCCAAAACCGACACCCATGATCTGGAAACAAAGATCAAAATGATCCGCCGGTTTCTGGAGAAAAAAGACAAGGTCAAGGTGAGCGTCTTTTTTCGCGGCAGGGAAATTGCCCTTTCGGACAAAGGGAAAGAATTATTGCAGATGATCGCCGGAGAAACAGAAGATCTGGCCCAGGTGGAGTTTGCACCGAAATTTGAGGGCCGCTACCTGTTCATGATCCTGGCCCCCAGGAGCTGAACAGTCCTATTTCATTGGATATTTCAGGGCAAGCAAAAGAGGAAATCATGCCGAAAATCAAAACCAATCGCGGCGCTGCCAAGCGCTTCAAACGAACCAAAAGCGGGAAATATGTCTACTCCAAATCACATGGGAGTCATATTCTCACCAAAAAGACACGAAAGCGCAAACGGTCGCTGCGGAAAAGTCATATCTGTGACGCGACCAATAACAAGGAGCTGAAAAGGCTGCTTCCCTATATGTAAGATGCAGGCCGCGGGCCGGCTTCCGGGATTTTAATCCCGGCCGGCCAGGTGGAACAGTTTGAAAGGAGAAGTATTATGCGGGTAAAAAGAGGATACAAGGCAAGACAACGCAGAAATAAGGTGTTGAAGCTTGCCAGGGGGCACCGGGGAGGCAGGAGCAAGCTGTACCGGACCGCGGCCAGTTCCGTGGACAGGGCGCTGGTTTATGCCTATCGGGATCGCCGGCAGCGGAAACGGGATTTCCGGCGGCTCTGGATCGCGCGCATTAACGCCGCCGTGCGCATGAACGGCATGAGCTACAGCCGCTTTATTCACGGATTGAAAAAGGCGGGCGTGGAACTGGATCGCAAGGTTCTGGCCGAGCTGGCCATATCCGATCCCAACGGTTTTTCCCGGATCGCGAATCTGGCGGCGGAGAACCTGTAGCCCGGCACAGCCGTCCGGCTGGCCCGGCCCGGCCCGGCCCGGCCCGGCCGGAATTCAATTTCCGGCGCTGCCAGCCGCCCGGGTTCCGGTCCCTCGGATGGCCGGGTATAATCATTTTTCCCCAGATCGTCTGACGGCTGTCAGGCACGGCCCGGTCAGGCCTTATTCGGGTAAATCCGCGGCCTTCCCAAACAGCAGACAACACCAGTGAATTCATCAATCGACGAGATCAGAACAGAAGCGCTGGCCGCGGTCGAAGCGGCCGCGGATCCGGAGTCCCTGGACGCGCTGACGGTCAAATACCTGGGGCGAAAGGGGGCGGTTACCCTTTTTCTGCGACAGATCGCGGAATTGCCCGCCGCAGAACGCCCGGCGGCCGGTCAAAAGGCCAACGCGGTCAAAGAGGAGATTGCCGCGGCCATCGCGGCGGCCAGGACCCGCCTGGCCGGGGAGGCCGCCGGCAGTGACCGCATCGACGTCTCCCTGCCGGGGCGGCCGGTCGACCGGGGCACCCTTCATCCCGTCAGCCGGATCACCCTGGAAATTTGCAGTATTTTTGAAAAGATGGGCTTTGCCGTGGTGGAAGGCCCGGAAATCGAAAGCGATTATTATAATTTCGAGGCCCTTAACATTCCCCCCCACCATCCCGCCCGGGACATGCAGGATACCTTTTATATTTCCGAAAACACGGTGCTGCGGACCCACACCTCGCCGACCCAGCCCCGGGTGATGGAAAAGCAGCAGCCGCCGGTCCGGATCATCGCCCCGGGCAAGGTCTATCGCTGCGACTCCGACGTCACCCATACCCCCATGTTTCACCAGGTGGAAGGACTGATGGTGGACCGGGACGTCTCTTTCGGCGATCTCAAGGGAACGCTGACGGCGTTTATCCACCGCATGTTCGATCCGGATACCACCCTGCGGTTCCGGCCCAGCTATTTTCCCTTTACCGAACCCAGCGCGGAAGTGGATATCCGCTGCGTGGCCTGCAAGGGCGCGGGCTGCCGGATCTGTTCCCATACCGGCTGGCTGGAAATCCTCGGCGCCGGCATGGTTCATCCGGCGGTTTTTGAGAATATCGGCTATGATACCTCCCGGTATACGGGTTTTGCTTTCGGCATGGGCGTGGAACGAATCGCCATGCTGAAATACAACATCAACGATACGCGGCTGTTTTTTGAAAATAACATCCGGTTTTTAAGGCAGTTTTAATATGCAGGTCAGTCTCAGCTGGTTACAACAATACGTATCGGTCACCCTTGCCGCGGCCGATCTTTCCGAGGCGCTGACCATGAGCGGCCTGGAAGTGGAGGGCTGGTACGACCGCTATGATTATCTGGAGCGGGTCGTCACCGGTCGGATTACCGCGGTTTCTCCTCACCCCGATGCAGATCGGTTGCGGATCTGCCAGGTGACGGCCGGCGATGCGCAATACTCGGTTGTCTGCGGCGCTCCCAACGCGGCCGAAGGCCTGCTTGCGGCGCTGGCCCTGCCCGGCACGGAGCTGCCGGGCGGAATGACGGTGAAAAAGGGCAAGATCCGGGGGGTGGTTTCCGCGGGCATGCTCTGCAGCGAGTTGGAACTCGGTCTTGGTGAAGACGGCTCCGGGATCATGGAACTGGACCCGGCCGGGGCGGACGGACAATCCCTGAACCGGGCCCTGTCCCTGTCCGACCCGGTGTTTGAAATCGACCTGACCCCCAACCGGCCGGACTGTACCAGCATCATCGGCGTGGCCCGGGAAGTGGCTTTCTTTTCCCGTACCCGGGTCCAGCGTCCGGACATTCGCCTGACCGAATCCGCGCCGGACATCACCGAATTGACTTCGGTGACCATCGAAGACCCCGACCTCTGCCCGCGCTACGCCGCCCGGGTAGCGGTGGACATCACCGTGGGGCCCGCGCCTTTCTGGCTGCGGGACCGGTTGCTGTCGGTGGGGCTGAAGCCGATCAACAACATCGTTGATATTACCAATTTTGTCATGATGGAGACCGGCCAGCCGCTGCACGCCTTTGACCTGGACCGGCTGGCGGAAAACCGGATCGTTGTCCGCCGGGCCGGTGCCGCCATGTCTTTCACCACCCTGGATGAACAAGAGCGGCAATTGTCGCCGGACCTGCTGATGATCTGCGACGCCGAAAAGCCGGTGGCCGTGGCCGGGGTCATGGGCGGCCGCAATTCGGAAATCGGCGAAAATACGCGGCGGGTGCTGATCGAGAGCGCCTGCTTTCATCCGGCCAGTATCCGCAAAACCGCCAAGGCCCTGAACATGGGCAGCGACGCCTCCTATCGCTTTGAGCGGGGGGTGGATCCGCAGGGCACGGTCACGGCCGCGGACCGGGCGGCGCAGTTGATGGCCGAACTGGCCGGGGGGCGGATCGCCGCCGGGGTCATCGATAATCATCCCCGGCCGGCCGCTCCCCGTATCATCACCGTGGACACGGCCGCCGTAAACCGCCGGCTGGGAACCGCTTTTTCGGCCGGGGAAATGGCCGATTTCCTGGAAGCGGTGGAATTCGGCGCAGCCCGTGACCATACCGATCAACTGGCGGTTACCGTGCCCTCGTTCCGGGTGGACGTGGAGCGGCCGGAAGATATTTCCGAGGAGGTGGCCCGCCTCTGGGGATATAACAAGATTCCGGTGACCTTCCCGGCCATTGCCCTGGACGCCGGTGGACCGGAAACGACTTTCGCGAGCAAGGCCCGCATCAAGGAGTTGATGGCGGGGTTCGGATTCCTGGAAACGATCAACTACAGTTTTATCAGCCGGGAAGCCAACGCGGCCATGTCGTTTCCCGAAGCGTCACGCCGGGCGGTGCCGATTGAAATTTTAAACCCCCTGGCCAGTGATCAGTCGGTCATGCGGACCTCGCTGATTCCGGGACTGCTGCTGACCCTGCGGCTCAATCTGGCCCAGCAGATCAAGGACATGAAGCTGTTCGAGATCGGCCGGGTCTTCTGGCAGCAAGAGGGGGAAGGGCTGCCCCGGGAGCCGGACATGATGGCCGCCCTGCAGACCGGCAGCGGCCGTCCCCGGTCCTGGTCGGCCCCGGCCCGGGCGTGTGATTTTTATGATTTGAAAGGGGTTTGTGAAAACCTGCTGGGTGCCCTGGGGCAGGCGTCTTTTTCTTTTACCGCCCTGCCGGAAGAGTTGTGCACTTTTACCCGGCCGGGACATACCGCCCGGATCGAGATCGACGGCACCGAGATCGGCCTGCTGGGCGAAGTCGCGCCGGCGGTACTATCGCAGCTGGGGGTCAAGCAGCCGGCCTTTGCCTGGGAATTCAACCTGTCCACCCTGCTGCCGCTGCTGTCCGATCAGCGGCAGATGAAGCCGCTGCCCCGGTTTCCCGCCGTGACCCGGGATATTACCATTATTGTCGACGCCGGGGTGGAAGCCGGCCGGGTCTTGAATTTTCTTGCCACGGCCAGCCCGGAACTGATAGAGTCGGTCCAGATGATGGATGTCTATGAGGGGCAACCTGTACCGGAGGGGAAAAAGAGCCTTTCCGCGCGCGTTGTTTACCGATCCGCGGACAAGACCCTGAAAGACAAATATGTCAATCGCGTTCACCAGGAAGTGGCCGACCGGTTGATAGCGGCTTTTTCCGCCGATCTGCCGGCCTGACCCGGGACGGGGAACGATATCGTTGCTGTCCGAACAGGGGCGTGGCATCATGCCGGATAAAAGCGACCAGACAACCCTTTCCTTGATTCCCCCGGATTATGCGGAAGAAATTCAGGAAACCGGAATCCCGGATAAAATGTACTTCCGCATCGGCGAGGCCTGTCGCCTGACCGGTCTTTCCGCCCATGTGCTCCGCTTCTGGGAGTCCGAATTTCCCCAGATCCGGCCCAAGCGGACCAGGGCCGGCCAGCGGCTCTACACCCAGGCGGATATCCGCCAGATCCTGCGGGTTAAAACCCTGCTGTATGAAAAGAAATTCACTCTCAAGGGGGCCCGCAAGTACATGCGGACGGGCACCGGCGACAAAGACGCCCTGCTCCGGGAGATCGCGGCCGAACTGGCCGCCATTCGGGATCTGCTGGGCTGACCGCCTGAATTATGCCCCTCTTTTTTAAGCTTGTCCCGGTTCACCCTGCGGTGCCGCCGGGGCTCGTGACATATCCGGGCGGACGGGATTTTGGCTGTTATCGCCGGGAATTTGATATTGACATCCAGCCCTGCAATGAGTAAATTAAGGATGTGTGCGCCCGTAGCCCAGGGGATAGGGCGTCAGCCTCCGGAGCTGAAGATCGCAGGTTCGAATCCTGCCGGGCGTACCATTATTAATCATAATATTCAAGATGTTATCGGCCGGGTGCATATCCCGGCCTTTTTATGCCGCATCCCACCAGGCGGCGGTTCCGGGCGAACCCTCCGGCAATGGCAAACTTCAAGCTGACCATAGAATACGACGGCAGCGGGTATCATGGCTGGCAGCGCCAGAAGGGCGAGGCCACCATCCAGGAGACCATCGAAACCGCCCTGGCCGCCATGACCCGGACGCCGGTACGCCTGATCGGCTCCGGTCGGACCGATGCCGGGGTGCACGCCCTGGCCCAGACGGCCAATTTTCACTGCGCCACCCGCCTGGCGCCGGAAAATTTCAAAAACGGGCTGAACAGCCTCCTGCCGGACGATATCGTTATCACTCATTGCGAGATGGTGCCGGATGATTTTCATGCCCGGTACGGCGCTGTTTGCAAAACCTACCACTACTGGATGTTGAATCGGTCCGCGCCTTCAGCCCTTTACCGGCAAAAGGCCTGGCATATCCGGTCCCCCCTGGATGCAGCGGCCATGCGGACGGCCCTGGCGGCCGTGGTCGGCCGGCATGATTTTAAATCCTTTGAAGGTGCCGGCAGTCCCCGCAGCAGCACCATCCGCGAGGTGTTTGCGGCCGATTTGCGGGTGCAGCCGGACAATTTTCTGCGGCTGGAAATAACGGCGGACGGGTTCCTGCGCTACATGGTCCGGAACATTGTCGGTACCCTGGTGGAGATCGGCCTGGGAAAACGGCCGGCCGCGGCTCTGCCGGCGGTCCTGGAAGGCCGCGACCGGTCTCTGGCCGGGGCCACGGCCCCGCCCCAGGGGCTGTTTCTGGCGGCGGTGGACTATGAATCGTGAGGGGGAAAGGCGGCGGCGGTTGGACGGCGGGTGCCTGAAACGATCACTTCCGGTGATACAGCTCCGGCCGCCGGTGGGGCAAAAAATATCGCATCCGGTGACTTCTGACCCGGTCCATTTCGGTGGCCGACAGATCGGCCACCATCATGCCGTCCGCTTCCAGGGTCCGGGCCAGGACGGCGCCCGAGGGGTCCAGGGCCAGGGCCAGGCCGGGAAATTCCAGGCCGGCGCCGTTGTCGCCGCACTGGTTGCAGGCCACGATAAAGAGGCTGTTGTCATAGGCCCGGGCCGGCAGGTGCCGCATCCATGAGGTTAGCTTCTCCCGGGGATTGCCGCGGGGGGAAGCATGCGGCAGGAAAATGATGTCGGCGCCGTCCACGGCCATGCGGGTGGACAGTTCCGGGAAATGGGCGTCATAGCAAAGCTGCATACCGGCGGTGGCACCGGCCAGGGCAAAGAGGGGAACCTCCCTGCCGGCGGTGAAAATCTCTTTTTCCGGCGGGGCGATATGCACTTTCCGGTAGACGGTGATGGAACCGTCGGGCTGGACAGCCAGGTGACAGGCAGCAAACCGCCCGTCCGATTCGCTTTTCCGGACCGTACCGGCCAGGATGGTAACGCGCTGCTCCGTGGCCAGGGCGGTCAGTTCGTCGACGACCTGTCCGTACCAGGCGGCGGCCGCGTCACAGCGGTCGTGATCCAGGCAGTAACCGGAGATGTTCAGCTCCGGGAAGCAGACCAGGCCAGCGCCGGTAGCCCGGGCGCGGGCCGTCCAGTGGGCGGTCTTGTCCAGGTTGTGCCGCACTTCCCCGGCCGGACAATGGCAGGTTACCGCCGCGATACGCAGATCATCCATGTAATTATCCTCGTTTTTTTCCGTGTCAGGCCGGCTCTGTGCTGCCCGCTTCTTTGTCCGGGGTCAAGGTGAATTCGGCCTTGATTTTGAACACGCTGGTGGCCGGAAGATTGATAATTTCGGTGACCCCGGTTTGCCGGGAGATTTCCGCCAGGTATTCATCGATTTTTTCCAGCGAGGGCGCGATAAAGGTAAACCAGACATTGAACCGGTTTTCGCGGACATAATTATGGGTTACCCCGGTATAGGCATTGACCGCCCCGGCGAATTGGGAAATTTTTTCGGCCGGAACCCGGGCGGCGCAGAGGGTGCTGACATATCCCAGTTTTTCCGGCACAAAATTGGCGCCGATCCGGCGGATGATGCCCCGCTCTTTTAAACGGCGGATGCGCGTCAGCACCTCTGCTTCGGACAGATCCAGGCGGTCGGCAATGGTCTGAAAGGGACGCCGGTCCAGGGGAAAGTCCGATTGAATGTCATTTATGATGCGCCGGTCAATGGCGTCAAGGTCCATGGTCATTTTTGCATAAAAAAAGCCCTGGCTGGAAAAGTCAGGGCTTTTGTGTTTAGCTTTTTGTAATCACTTGTGTTATTAGACACACCCGGTCGGTTTGGGAAGACCAGCCATCTTACAGGCTCCTTTGCCCGGTCCGGAAGGGAACAACTCGTAGATGTGCTTCAGCTTGAAACCGGTCAGCTTGGAAAGAATCCGAACCATCGGCGCAATCCCGTTTTTCTCATAATAGTCCTGAAGAACCTGAATCACCTTGCGATGCTCGTCATTGAGCTCGTCAATGCCTTCTTCTTTTTTGACCCACTGAACCCATTCTTCACAGAATTCATCGTAGGATTCAATGAAGCCGTCTTCGTCCACCGTAAATGTTTTGCCCTGAAATTCTACTGTAGCCATGTAAGAAACCTCCTTTAAAGTTTATAATCAACCCGCTTTCTTTCCGGTTTTATCCTATTTCAGACATGCTAAATTTTTAATTTTATATACAAGGACAGAGATTGTCAATAAAAAATATTGATTCCGCCTTGCAAAAACCCCCGGGTGTCGCTCTGACCTTTTTGGGCTCGGCGCCGCTCTCAGTGGCCGCCAAACGCATATTGGAGAATACCCCGGTTGTCCCCGTGGAAAACAGCCGCCCCGACCGGAATCAGTACTCCTTGGGGGTCTGATTCAGCTGGGACAGGGTAAAAACCGGCCCGTCCTTGCAGACCAGTTCTTTGCCGATATTGCAGCGGCCGCACATGCCGATACCGCATTTCATGCGGTTTTCCAGGGACATGATAATGTTGTCATGGGCGTAGCCGAGCTTTTCCAGCACCGGCAGGGTGAACTTGATCATTACCGGCGGGCCGCAGATGATGGCGTAGCTGTCCGGTCCCCCTTCCGGGGCGTTTTCTTCAACCACCGGCGGCACGAAACCGACATGGTATTTCCAGTCCGGATCATCGGTACCGTCGACGGTGATGTGCATGTTGATATCGTCCCGTTTCTCCCATTCGGCCAGTTCATCCAGGTAAAGCAGCATGCCCGGGGAACGGGCGCCGTAGACCACGTCGATGTTGCCGTAATCTCCCCGGTGGGCCGGATCCAGGAGATAGATAATGGACGAACGCAGGGTGGTAAAGGCAAAGCCGCCGCCCACGATGAGGATGTTTTTGCCTTTGAGGGTTTCCCAGGGGTACCAGTTGCCCAGCGGCCCCCGGATGCCCATGATATCCCCGGGCTGCATGCTGTGCAGATGGGTGGTCACCACGCCGGCACGGTTGACGGTGAACTTGG
>CAYTQK010000017.1:0-21095 GCA_964439745.1 uncultured Desulfobacterales bacterium | reverse complement strand
GCAGGCAGCCTTCGATGCCCGACTGCTTTTCCACGTAGCGCAGGGAGGACTTGGTCTGGGACATGGGCCGCTGGCCCATAACCTCGCCGGTGAACACAAAATCGTATCCCTCTTCGGCCATGATCCGGCCGGCGATGTTCGTCATCAGCCCGTGGCAGTCCAGGCAGGGGTTCATGTGCTGTCCGTAGCCGCAGGGGGGATTTTTCAGCAGGGGCAGGTATTCGGCGGTGATATCCAGGACAATCAGCGGGATTTTCAGTTGTTCGGCCGCCTGGCGAGCCTGGTCCGCCGAAAAAAAGGGGGTCTCCAGGGCCAGCCAGGTCACCCGGATACCCTGTTTTTGCAGCAGAACAGCTGCCAGGATGCTGTCCAGGCCGCCGGAAGTCAGTCCCAGGGCGGCCGGTTTCTGCGAGGCCTCTGTCATATCGGTCTGTTTTCCCGCCAGGTTTTTACTTCGTCTATAACCCCGGTTTGCTGAACCCGGATTTTTCTGTTGTCATGACCGTGGCAACCAACGGCAACCGTTGTTCTTGTCAGCGTGGGGGCTGGCCGGCTGACAAGGTACCTGACCTTTTTCACCGCTGTTTTCACTTGTCCGTTTTTTAGAATGAACAACCGGTTTTGGCAACGGTAAAAAGATAAAAAGGCGGAAAAAAGGCAAAAAAGGTTGTTTCGTCCCACTTCCCGGGCCGGACGCGGAGCGGCGGCCTCTTTTTCCCCGGCTGATCGGGGCGCAGGCGGGTAGGCGCGAATTAACATTCTGATTATTGAATAAAAAATTATTGGCCTCCCATATTTTTTTCTTGACAAGGCATATATTTGTTGTAGAGTGGATGCAAAGGGGTTGCAAAGTGGTATGCCAAGGGCAGGGTGATGATTGTGGCCAATAATAACAAAAAATTACGCGGTACCTCCTGGAACACGGTGGATGCCAAGGGGCGCCTGATTATCCCCAAGCGGTTCCGGGAGCGGTTTGCCGAGTACCCTGGCAATGCCGGCAAGCCCCTCATGATCACCTACTATGACGGCGCCCTGCATGTCTTTCCCGAGTCGGAATGGGAAAAGAAAGAAGAAAAAATCCTGGAAAACCACACCATGGTCGGGGACTACCAGATGCTGATCGACAATTTTCTGGGGCAGGTCTCCGAGTGCAAGATCGACAAGCAATGGCGCGTGCTGATTCCCGCCGAACTCCGGACCCAGGCTGATATCCGGGAGGAGATCGTCATTGTCGGCCTGGTCTGGTATTTCAAGATATGGGATAAGGAGCGCTACGAAAATCAGAAGGCTGTCTTTGATAAACATGTAAAAAGCAAGGAGTATCAGCGTGTAATCCAGGACATGGGACTCTAGTAATGCAGTACAGACATACCCCGGTGATGCCGTATGAGACGGTGCGTTATCTCAACTGCGAGAAGGGGATGGCTGTGGCTGATTGCACCGTCGGGGGAGGCGGACATGCCGCGCTGATTGCCGAAAAAATTCTTCCCGGTGGACTGCTGATCGGTATCGACCGGGATGCCGACGCCCTGCAGCAGGCCGCCCGGGCCCTCCAGCAGTATGAGCCCGGCATTCGACTGGTTCATGACAACTTCGCTAATTTTCCCGATATACTCCATCGCCTCAACCTGGAAACGGTGGACGGTGCCCTGGTCGATCTCGGCCTTTCCCTGTACCAGATCGAGGGCAGCGGCCGGGGATTTTCCTTTTCCCGCGCGGAACCCCTGGACATGCGCATGGATGTCCGCCAGACCACCACGGCGGCCGATATCGTTAACGGGGAAAGCCAGGCCGATCTCTGCCGTCTTTTTCAGGAATACGGCGAGGAGCGGTATGCCGCCCGGATCGCCGGCCGGGTAGTTGCGGCCCGGCAGGAGGCGCCCATTGAAACTAGTGACCGCCTGGCCGAAATCGTGCGGCTGGCCTATCCGGCCAAGGCCCGGCACGGCCAGAAAATTCATCCGGCGACAAGGGTCTTCATGGCCCTGCGCATTGCGGTCAACACCGAGCTGGAAAATCTGAAACGGTTTTTGGCCGGCGTGGCCGACTGCCTGACTTCCGGTGCCCGTTTGTGCGTGCTTTCCTTCCACTCCCTGGAAGACCGGATCGTCAAGCACCAGTTGCGCTGGCTGGAAAGGGAATGTGTCTGTCCGCCGGGACTGCCGGTGTGCCAGTGCGACAAGCAGCCGCTCTTCCGGGTAATCACCCGCAAACCGTTACGGCCCGGCGAGGCCGAGATAGCGGCCAACCCCATGGCCCGGAGCACCCGGCTCCGGGTGGCGGAAAAAATATAACCGGGCGGAAAACAGGAAAACGCCAGATGGTCAGACAATCCGGAAAGAAAAGACAGCCGACAGCCCGGTCCGGACTGTCCCCGATCTGGATTGTCATCCTGGTCCTGTTTTTGACGGAAAGCTTTCTTTATGCCTGGTGCCAGGTGCAGTGCTTCCACCTGCGTTATGAGATCAGCCAGGCCCGTGAAACCGCTGACCGGCTGGAAGCGCAGAAAAAGAACCTGCGGCTGCGGCTGGCGGAACTCCAGTCGCCGGGCCGGATCAAGCGGCTGGCCGAAAGCGAACTGGGCCTGACCATGCCGGAGGCCAGCCAGATCGTGGTGATGCCATGAGATATAGCCGCACAAAAAACGAGGCGCCGCCCCTTCGCCGGCGGATCCTCTTCGTGGGCTTTTTTTTCAGTGCCCTCTACCTGGGAATCGCGGCCCGGGCGGTCTATCTCCAGGTGATCTGCCATGAATCGCTGGCTGCCAAGGCCTCCCGGGAGTACGCGCGAACCTATCTGACCACGGGAAAGCGCGGCACCATTTTTGACCGCAACCAGGCGGAAATGGCGGTAACGGTGGATTCGGTTTCCATCGGTGTGCGTCCGGGCCTGATCCAGGACAAATCCAGGCGGGCCGCTCAGCTGGCCGAGGCCCTGGGCAGGGACCGGGCCGAAATCGAGCACCGGCTGAATGCCCGGAGGTCCTTTGTCTGGCTGGGCAGAACCGTATCCCCGGACCAGGAAGCGGCCGTCCGGAAAATAGGCCTGCCCCGCAAACAGATCGAATATGTGCCGGAGCATAAGCGGGTTTATCCGCACCGCACCCTGGCCGCCCAGGTAATCGGATTTACCGGTATTGACGGCGGCGGCCTGGAAGGACTGGAGTATGCCTTTGACCGGTACCTGAAAGGATCGTCCATCAGCCGCACCGTGTTTATGGACGCCAGGCGCCGCAACCTGGAAGTGGCGGAAACCGGAGCCGGCCGGGAAAATTGTGACGGCAACAACCTGGTTCTGACCCTGGACAAGACCATCCAGTGCTTTGCCGAGGAGGCCCTGGCCCGGGCGGTCAGCGAATCCCAGGCGGCTTCGGGTATGGCCATTGTCATGAATCCCGAAACCGGGGCGGTCCTGGCCATGGCCAACTATCCTTTTTTTGATCCCACCAATTTTTCCGGTTATGACCGCCGGGTCTGGCGCAACCGGGCGGTCACCGACGCCTTTGAGCCGGGCTCCACCATGAAGATCTTTCTGGCGGCCGGATCACTCGAATCGGGCCTGTGTACGGCCGACACGGTTTTTTTCTGCGAGGAGGGTCGTTACCGGATTCGCGGCAACCAGATCCGCGATTCCCTCCCCCACGGCTGGTTGACCCTCCACGAGATCGTCAAGTATTCCAGCAATATCGGCGCGGTTAAGATCAGCGAACGGATCGGCAAGCAATATCTTTGGAAAATTCTGCGCGGCTTCGGCTTTAACGCCCCCACGGGAATCAGCTGTCCCGGCAGCACCAACGGCATGCTGGCCTTTTACGAGCATTGGACCGACGTGGATGCCAGTACCATCGCCTTCGGACAGGGGGTGGCCACTTCGGCCATTCAGCTGGTGACGGCCGTTTCCGCCATTGCCAACGGCGGCCTGCTGGTACGGCCGCACGTGGTTGAGCGGGTCGTCACCCCGGAGGGCCGCACCCTGATGGAGCAGGACACGGAGATTGTCCGGCGGGTTATTTCGCCGCACACGGCCGCTGCCATCGCCGACATGATGGAGGGTGTCACCCGGGCGGGGGGAACCGGCGCGAAAGCCGCCATTAACGGGTACGCGGTCTGCGGCAAAACCGGCACGGCCCAGAAGCTGACTCAGGACGGGAAATATACGGACCAGGACTATATCGCCTCCTTCGTGGGCTTCGCGCCCAAGGAAAATCCGCAAGTGGCCGTGCTGGTGGTGGTGGACGCGCCAAAGGAGTGTCATTACGGCGGCGAGGTGGCCGCCCCGGCTTTTCGCGAGATTGTCAAGAATACGCTGTATTATCGTGGGCTGGTGCCAGATAAAAAATATAACAGAAAAAATATGATGGTATCCATTCAAAATGAGGTGAACGGATGAAGCTCTTTGAACTGCTTCAGCCGGTAGCGCCGGAGCGGGTGACCGGCGCCGGGCTGAAAAAAGACGGAGTTTTAACCGAGCCGGAGATAACGTCGATACATTGCAGAGCGGAGAAGGTCCGGCCGGGCGGCCTGTATGTGGCCGTGCGGGGCAGTCATTTTGACGGCCATGCGTATATTGCCGAAGCTCTGAAAAACGGGGCGGCCGCCATTGTTGCCGAGCAGGCATACAGCGGCGAGACCATCGTGGCCCAGGTGGTCAATTCCCGGGAGGCCCTGGCGCTGCTGGCGGCCAAATTTTACGGGTTCCCTTCGGATCGGCTGATCCTGATCGGGGTGACCGGCACCAACGGCAAGACCACCACCACCGCCCTGATCGGGCGCATTCTGCTGGAAAACGGCATCAGGGCGGGGGTCATCGGCACGGAAACCTATCGCTACGGCGGACAGGTTTATGAGAATCCGCTGACCACGCCGGGGGCCACCGAGCTGCAGGCCATTCTGGCGGATATGGCCGCGGCCGGCACCACCCATGTCGTCATGGAGGTCTCCTCGCACGCCCTGGACCAGAAACGGATCACCGGGTGCGGTTTTGACGTCGGCGTCTTTACCAATCTGAGTCAGGATCACCTGGATTATCACCGCGATATGGATACCTACTGGGCCTGCAAGAAATTATTGTTCACGGAGCACCTTGCCCGGGGTTTCCGCAAGCAGAGCGGGATCGCCGTGATCAACTGCACCGCCGCGCGGGGGCAGGAGCTGTTTGACGAGCTGCACGGCAATCGCCGTATCAGCATCGGCAAGAGCAAGGAGGCCATGATTTTTCCGGAGGCGGTCTGGTATGAACCAGACGGGATCCACGGCCGGATCGTCTCGCCCGGCGGGGCTTTCGATTTTCATTCCCCGCTGGTCGGGGCCTACAACCTGGAAAATATTCTCTGCGCCGTGGGCGCCTGCCGGGCGCTGGGGCTCAGCGGCGCCGATATACAGCGGGGTCTTGCCGCTTTTGCCGGTGCGGCGGGCCGACTGGAGAAGATCGACAATGACCTGGCCCGCAATGTCTTCGTGGATTACGCCCATACCCCGGATGCCCTGCAGAATGTGTTGACCACGATCCGCCGGATTACTCCCGGCCGGCTGATCTGCGTATTCGGCTGCGGCGGGGACCGTGACCGGGGCAAGCGTCCCCAGATGGGACGGATCGCGGTGGAGACGGCCGACCGGGTGGTGGTCACTTCCGACAATCCCCGCGGCGAGAACCCCGAACGAATTATCGCCGACATCCTGGCAGGGATGAAGGACGCTGCCGAACAGGTCCAGACCGCGGCCGAGCTGGGCCGGGAAGACGAAGGCACGCTGTTTTTGGTAGAGCCGGACCGGCGCCTGGGTATCCAGGCGGCAGTACAGGCGTCGGCCCCGGGGGATTCCATCGTGGTGGCCGGCAAGGGCAGCGAGACGTACCAGTTGATCGGAGACCGGAAAGATGATTTTGATGACCGGCTGGAAGCCAGGAACGCCCTGGCCGAACTGAGCCGGCCGGCGCCTTCAATGATGTATGCTGGATAACAATGCGGAAAAACGGTGATGAACGAAAATATTTCCTGGACCAATCGGGACGTACTGGCGGCAACCCAGGGGCAGTTCCTTTTCGGCGGCCGGGAGGAAACGTTTTCGGGCATTGCCATCGATTCCCGGACAATTCAGCCGGGCCAATTGTTCGTAGCCATTCGGGGACGGTCGCACGACGGTCATTTGTTCATTGAAAAAGCGGTCAAGTCCGGCGCACGGGGACTGCTGGTGGAGCGGGATTTCGCCGAAGAAGCCAGAGACTTTCTCGAGCGGATCGACGCCTCCTGCATCGCCGTGGATGACACGGTGCGAGCCCTGGGAAGGCTGGGGAGGTATCGACGTCGGTTGATGGGACTGCCGGTGGTGGCCATTACCGGCACCAACGGCAAGACGACCACCAAGGAAATGGTGGCCGGCGTCCTGGCCGGAAAATACCGGGCTCTGGCGACGGCCGGTAATTACAACAACGAAATCGGCGTGCCCCTGACCCTGCTGCGGCTGGAAAAAAAACACCAGGTCGCGGTCCTGGAGCTGGGCATGAACGCCCCCGGCGAGATTGATCGGCTGGCACGGATCTGCGAACCGGATGTCGGCTTGGTGTTGAACGTGGGCGCCGGGCACCTGGCCGGGCTGGGCGATATTGACGGTGTCGCCGCGGCCAAAAGCGAACTGGTGACGGCCCTGGGCGAAAAGGCGGTTGCCCTGCTCAATGCCGATGATCCGCGGGTGCTGGCCATGGCACAAAAAACCGCGGCCCGGGTGGTGACCTGGGGGACAGGAGCGGATGCCGATATCCGGGCGGTCCGGGTAAAAAAAACAGCCCGGGGAACGAACCTGGATATCGCCTTTTTCGGGGAGCAGCCGACCCTGAATGTCCAGATATGCTGCCGCGGCAGTCACCTGGTGGCCAACGCCCTGGCCGCCGCCGCCGTCGGTCATGTTCTGGATGTGCCCGCCGCCGCTGTCAAGGCCGGCCTGGAGACATTCGTACCGGTGGCCGGCCGCCTGGTAACCACGGAAACGGCTGCCGGCTTTGTCATCATGGATGATACCTATAATGCCAACCCGGGCTCGTCCGTCGTAGCCATTGACGAACTGGCCGAAGCGGCGGTGCCGGGCCGGCGTATCATGGTTTTTGGCGATATGTACGAACTGGGCCGAGGCGCCCGGGAGATGCACCGGCAGATCGGACGCCGGGCCGCGGAGCGGGGAGTTGACAAAATTTTTGCCGTCGGTGAATTCGCCGGGGCGGTGGCCGAAGGGGCCCTGGCCGGGGGAATGCCGCCGGCCGACATCTTTCTCGGGGACAAGGCGGAGATCAACGGCCGGCTGCTGGATATGGTCGGCGCCGGTGACCGGGTCCTGGTAAAAGGATCCCGGGGCATGGCCATGGAAACGATCGTGGCCGCGCTCATGCGGCAGGGCCAGCAGGCGGTAACAACGGAAAAAGGATAACCGGATCATGCTGTATCATTTTTTATACCCGCTGCACGCGTATAATTCGTTCTTCAACTTGTTTCAATATATTACCTTTCGAACGATCTACGCGCTGCTGACGGGATTTATCATCAGCTTCCTGCTGGGGCCGGCCTTTATCCGGCGGCTGTCTGCCATGCAGGTGGGACAGTATATCCGGCGCCTGGGCCCGGAATCCCATCGGCAGAAAGAGGGCACTCCGACCATGGGCGGGCTGCTCATCCTGGCGGCGGTGCTGGGTTCCAGCCTCCTCTGGGCGGATCTGGCCAACGGCTATGTCTGGATCGTTCTTTTCTCCCTGGTGGGCTTCGGCCTGATCGGCTTCGTGGATGATTACCTGATGCAGGTACAGAAGCGCAATCGGGGTCTTTCCGCCGGGACCAAGCTGCTGCTCCAGGTAATCGTGGCCGGCCTGGCCGTCTGGGCCATCGTGGCCATGCCGGACAATAACACCCGGCTGCTGGTGCCGTTTTTTAAAGGCATCACGCCGGACCTGGGCATATTCTACGCGCTGCTGGGGGTGTTCATCGTGACCGGCACTTCCAATGCCGTCAATCTCACCGACGGACTGGACGGACTGGCCGTAGGCCCCTTGGTGATCGCCTTTGTGGCCTATCTCGGGTTCGCCTACGTGGCCGGAAACGCGGTCATGGCCGAGTATCTCCAGGTTAGCTTCGTGGCCGGGGCCGGGGAAGTCGCGGTTGTCTGCGGCGCGCTGGTGGGCGCCCTGATCGGATTTTTATGGTACAACGCGTATCCGGCGCAGATTTTCATGGGTGACGTGGGGTCGCTGCCCCTGGGAGGAGTCCTGGGGACGGTGGCGGTCATCACCAAGCAGGAGATTCTGCTGATCCTGGTGGGCGGTATTTTCGTCCTGGAAACGCTTTCGGTCATCTTTCAGGTGGGCTTCTTCAAGGCCACCGGGGGACGCCGGATTTTCCGGATGGCGCCGCTGCACCATCATTTTGAACTCAAGGGGGTTGCCGAACCGAAGATTATCGTGCGGTTCTGGATCATCGCCATCGCCCTGGCGCTGGTGGCGTTGAGTACCCTGAAAATAAGGTGACAGGATAATCTATGATTGAGATTCGCGACAAACGGTTTGTGGTGGTGGGCCTGGGGGCGACCGGTATCGCCGTGGCCCGTTACCTGGTCAAGCGGGGAGCGCACGTAACCGTGACCGACCGTTCTCCGGAATCCGAACTGGGCGAATCCGTAGGCCAGGCCCGGGAACTGGGAGTGACCCTGGATCTGGGCGGTCATTCCGACGGTGTTTTCCAGGGGGTTGATTATATCATCATCAGCCCGGGAGTGCCGCCCGGCCTGCCGCCGCTGCGGCAGGCGGTCGAGGACGGGATCCCGGTGTTGGGCGAGATCGAACTGGCCGCGGCGTTTATGCGCAAGCCACTGGTGGCCGTAACCGGTACCAACGGCAAGACCACGGTGACCACCCTGATCGGGGAGATGCTGAAGCAGTCCGGCCGGCACGTATTTGTCGGCGGCAATATCGGTCGCCCCCTGATCAGCTTTGCCGATAAGGGCGAAAATGCCGACGTGGCAGTGGTGGAATTGAGCAGCTTTCAGCTGGAAACGATTCGTGAATTCCATGCCGGCGTGGCGGTGATGCTGAATATCGCCGAGGATCACCTGGACAGGTATGAGGATTTTGACGGTTATCGCGACGCCAAAAAACGGATTTTTGCCAACCAGCTGCCCGAGGACGCGGCCGTCATCAATGGTTCGGATTTTCACGTGCTCCAAGCCGCCAAGGACGCCGTCAGCCGCAAAATCTGTTTTAACGGCGGACGGGGTGTCCGCAACGGGACCATTGCCGGCAGCGGGTTTATCCATATCGTCCGGGAGAAAGAGGTCATCGGCCGCCTCAACCTTGACAGCCCGTACCTGCGGGTGCCGCACAACCTGGAAAACGTTTCGGCGGCGGTTCTGGCCGCTCTGGACGCCGGCGGCACCCTGGAGGGGATCCAGGCGGCGGTGGACGGGTTCAAGGGATTGGCCCACCGGCTGGAGTTTGTCGACATGATTGATAATGTCGCCTATATCGACGATTCCAAGGCGACCAACCCGGACGCGGTGCGCCGCGCCCTGGAATGTTTCGACACGCCGGTAGTCCTGCTGCTGGGCGGAGAGAACAAGAACTGCGATTTCGGCGTGCTGCGGAACGTCATCCGGGAGCATGCCAAGGCGGCGGTGCTGCTTGGCGAGGCCGCGGAAACCATACGGCTGGCGCTGGACGGGGCCGTACCCTGCCGGCTGGCCGATTCCATGGCGGACGCCGTCGGCCAGGCCGCCGCGCTGGCCAAGTCCGGCGAGGTGGTCATGCTCTCGCCGGCCTGCGCCAGTTTTGACATGTATGACAGTTACGCCCAGCGGGGTGAAGATTTCCGCCGGGCCGTGGAAGGATTGCAAGAAAAATCATGAGAGCTGCCAGGGCAACCAACAGCCGGTTCTATTTTGATGCCGCCCTCCTGTTTCCGGCACTGCTGCTTACGGGGATCGGGGTGGTCATGGTGTACAGCGCCAGCTCGCATATCGCCGCGGAGCGCTTCGGGGACGGTAGCTATTTTCTGAAGAAACAGGCGGCTTTCGCCCTGGCCGGCTTCTGCATGATGATCGTCTGCCGCTACCTGAGCTATCGTATTTTGCGCTTCCTGGCCTACTTCATCCTGGCGGCGTCCTTCCTGCTGCTGGCCATGGTGCTGGTCAGCAGCCTGGGGTACGAGGCCAACGGCGCCACCCGTTGGCTGCGCCTGGCCGGTTTTTCTTTTCAGCCGTCGGTGTTTGCCAAGTTCGCGCTGATCGTCTACCTGGCTTATTCGCTTAACAAGAAAAAGGAGGACATGAACCGGTTTTCCGTCGGCTTCCTGCCCCACCTGGTGGTATTCGGCGTTTTTTCCGGCCTGATCCTGATGCAGCCGGATTTCGGTTCGGTGGTCATTTTCGGGGTTATCACCTGGCTGATGCTGTTCGTGGCCGGGGTGCGCCTGACCCACCTGCTGACCACCTTCATGTTCTTTCTGCCGGCCGGCCTGTATTACCTGCTCAGCGCCGAATACCGTATCAAGCGGCTGACCAGCTTCCTCAATCCCTGGCAATTCAAGGACGGCAGCGGCTACCAGATCGTTCATTCCTACATGGCTTTCGGCACCGGCGGAATCTGGGGCACGGGTCTGGGGCAGGGCTACCAGAAACTCTTTTACCTGCCGGAACCGCACACGGACTTTATTTTTTCCGTGATCGGCGAAGAGCTGGGACTATGGGGTGTTCTTTTTATTCTGCTTCTTTACGGGATTCTGATGTGGCGCGGTGTTATCATCGCCATGAAAAGCCGGGACCGTTTCGGCGCTCTGCTGGCCCTGGGGCTGACCGTGGCCATCGGGTTCCAGGTATTTGTCAATACCGGCGTGACGGTGGGCATCCTGCCGACCAAGGGGATTACGCTGCCGTTTCTCAGCTACGGCGGCACCTCGCTGCTGTTCAACCTGGTCGCCGTGGGCGTGCTGATGAATATCGGACAAAGGAGCCATGAGGACTGAACGGAGAGAAAATACGTTCCCGGACGGATTGCGGGTCATGATCGCCGGCGGAGCGACCGGCGGGCATCTGTTCCCGGGCATCGCCATTGCCGAAAGCCTGTCGGAACAGGTGCCGGACAGCACCGTCATGTTCGTCAGCACGGGTACGGACCTGGAAAGGGGGGTGTTGCCTAAAACCGGTTTTGCCTTTGAAATTATTCCCACCGAGGGCATCAAGGGCCGGGGACCGGGGGCCACCGCCCGGGCCGTAGCCAAGCTGGTTCGCGGGGTGGGTCGGGCGATGCTGCTGATCCGGAGGTACCGACCGGATATTATCATCGGCATGGGGGGGTATTCCTCGGCGCCCATGATTTTCGGTGGCCGGCTGATGCGGGTCCGGATCGCCCTGCACGAGCAGAATGCCCTGCCCGGGGTGAGCAACCGGCTGCTGGCCAGGTTCGCGGACCGGGTGTTTATCGCTCTGCCGCCGGCAGCGGAACAGTTTCCGGCGGACAAGGTTATCCTGACCGGCAACCCGGTGCGGCGGGATATTCAGGCGGCAGCAGCAGGTATCGGGTCAGCCCGGCCGGACAGCGGCGGCCGGTTTACCGTGCTGATCCTGGGCGGCAGCCAGGGAGCCGGCGGTATCAACCGGGCGGTGACAGCGGCGCTGGCGCACCTGGAAGACAAGGACCGGTATTATTTCGTACACCAGACGGGAGCCGCCGATGAAAAGACAGTGCGGGATGCCTATCGGCATCACGGGGTGGACGCCCGGGTCCAGCCTTTTTTTGAGGATATGGCCGAACAGTATGCCGGCGCCGACTTTCTCATCTGCCGGGCCGGGGCCACCACTGTGGCGGAAATCACCAGCCTCGGCAAAGTCGCCCTGCTGGTGCCCTTTCCATACGCGGCCGACGATCACCAGACGCGCAATGCCGAGGCGCTGACCGCAGTGGCGGGCGCGGAAATGATCCAGGAGCGGGAGCTGACCGGTCCGCTGGTGGCGGACAAGATTGCCTGGTACGCGGACCACCCGGAGAAGCTGGCCGATATGGCGGCCCGGGCACGGTCCCTGGGCCATCCCGGAGCGGGACGGCGCGTGGTGGAAGAATGCCTGGCGCTGGTCGCCGGCGGCCGGAAAAAACAGGCGGTGATGTAGGCATGTATTTGAAAAAGTATCATATCTACTTCGTGGGCATCGGCGGCATCGGCATGAGCGGCATCGCCGAACTGCTGCTTAACCTGGGCTATACGGTTTCCGGTTCGGATATCCGCGGCAGCGATATTACTGATCGCCTGGCCGGCCTGGGCGGAAGGATTTACGACCGGCACCACCCTGACAATATTGCCGGGGCCGACGTGGTGGTGGTCTCGTCGGCCATCGGTCCGGACAACCCGGAAGTGGCCGCGGCCGGCAAGGCCGGTATTCCGGTCATTCCCAGGGCGGAGATGCTGGCCGAGATCATGCGCCTGAAATACAGCATCGCCGTGGCCGGCGCCCACGGGAAGACCTCGACCACTTCCATGATTGCGGCGGTGCTGGGCGAAGGCGGCCTGGATCCGACGGTGGTGGTGGGCGGCAAGCTTAACAGCCTGGGCAGCAACGCCCGGCTGGGCAACGGCGAATTCATCGTGGCCGAGGCCGATGAAAGCGACGGCTCTTTTCTGAAATTCACGCCGGCCATTGCGGTGGTGACCAATATCGACCGGGAACACCTGGATTATTACGACGGTCTGGATGAGATCAAAAAAGTGTTCCGGATTTTTATCGATCACATCCCCTTTTACGGGCTGGCCGTCATTTGCCTGGACAACGAGCCGCTGCAGGAAATTCTGCCGGACATAAAAAAACGCTGCCTGACCTACGGCACCAACAAACAGGCCGATTTCCAGGCCCGGCGCATCCGGGCCGGCGGCGGACGCATCCGGTTTACGGTCTTTCGGGCCGAGGAGCGGCTGGGGGATATTGAGCTGAACACGCCGGGCCGGCACAACGTGGTCAACGCCCTGGCGGCGGTGGTGATCGGACTGGAGCTGGGAATCGACTTTGAGCGCGTTAAAACCGCCCTGGAAACCATGGCCGGGGTGCACCGCCGGCTGGAAATCAAGGGCGAGGCAGGCGGGGTCCTGTTTGTCGATGATTACGGGCATCATCCCACCGAGATCAAGACGACCCTGCAGGGCATCCGGGAAACTTGGGAAGACCGGCGGCTGGTGGTGGTCTTCCAGCCGCACCGCTACACCCGCACCCGGGCCCTGTTTGACGATTTTGCCCGTTCCTTTTATCAGTGCGACATGCTGGTCATGATGCCGGTCTATGCCGCCGGTGAGGCGCCCATTGATCAGGCTGACGGACTGAGCCTGAGCGGCGAAATCCGTAAGCACGGGCATAAGAACGTGATGTTCGCCGAAACCCGCGAAGCCGCCTGCCGCTATCTGGCCGAAGAACTGCGGGCGGGTGACCTGCTGCTGACACTGGGTGCCGGTGACGTCTGGCAGATCGGCGAACAAGTCCTGAAAGAACAGGAAGAAACGCAGGTATGATGAAAACCGCTTTTCAACAATGGCTGCAGGACCGTTTCGGCGAACAGGTTCGCTGGAACGAACCCATGGCCGCCCATACTACCCTGCGGGTGGGCGGTCCGGCCGAAGCGTACGTTGCCGTGGCCGATGCCGAAGCATTGCGGGAACTGGTTGCAAAATGCGCGGCCGAGAATGTGCCTTACTTTATCCTGGCCGGAGGAACCAATCTCCTGGTCCGGGACGGCGGTCTGGCAGGTGTAGTCATTGATGTCAAAAAGGGTCTCAAGGATATTCGCCGCCTGCCGGCACGGGAAGAGGCCCTGCCGGTTGCAGCCGGGGCGGGGGCCAACCTGCAGGCGCTGTGCCGGTTTGCCATTGAGAACGGACTGGACGGCATGAATTTCGCCTTGGGCATTCCCGGCACTGTGGGCGGCGCCATCACCATGAATGCCGGCACCGCCCGGGGAGACATGGCCGGGGTGGTCGCTTCCATTCGCCTGTTGACCCCGGACGGCCGGTTCGTCGAGCGGGGAAAAAACGAGACCCGTTTTGATTACCGGGGCATGGTCATACCCGGGGTGACCGACGACCGCCGCGGACAGGCGGTGATCGTGGATGCCGTCCTGGAGCTGTCCGCGGCCGATCCGGAAGAGGTGCGCACGGAGGCCGATGCCCTTTTGCAGGAACGCCTGCTGATGCAGCCCACCAGTGCCTGGAGTGCCGGATGCTTTTTCAAGAATCCGCCCGGCGGCGAGTCCGCCGGCCGGTTGATCGACCAGGCCGGGCTCAAGGGACAGAGCGTCGGCGGGGCGGCCGTTTCGGAACGGCATGCCAATTTTATTATTAATACCGGTCAGGCCCGGGCGGCGGATATACTGGCGCTGATGGAGCTGGTGCGGACGAAGGTGGCCGACACCTTCGGCGTCATGCTGGAACCGGAGGTCCGAATTGTCGGTGAATAAACGCAATAGAAAAATGCAGCAGCCGGTGGTGCTGGCTCAACGCCAGCCGGTGCGCCGCAACCGCAAAAAAGGCAAAAAGCCCGCGCGTTCGTTTCGGACGGGGTTCCGGCTGGCCGGCTCGTTCAGCCTGATGGCTGGAGTCCTGGTGATCAGTGCCTTTTTCGTGGGCGGATATCTCCTGTTGACCGGCTGCGACTGCCTCGGCATCAGCAATGTTTCCGTGGCCGGGACCTGTCTGCTGGAAGAAGAAGCGGTCGTCCGTCAGGCCGGTATTCAACGCGGGAATAATATTCTGGCCGTCAACCTGGCGGCCGCACGCAAGCGGCTGCTGGCTCATCCCTGGATCGCTTCGGTCGGTATCAGCCGGCAGCTGCCGGATACTGTGGCCATTTCCATCCAGGAATATGAGCCGCTGACCGTGGTGGACCTGGGCCGGGAATATTTTATCGATGAACAGCGTACCCTGTTCAAGTCGCGGGAGGTCTCGGACCCACAGGGGCTGCCGGTGATTTCCGGCCTGGATTACCGGGACCTGGATGAGCAGGGCCGACCCGGCAGTGAATTGTTCCGGGCCGCCCTGGATGTCATTGAAACCGGTCGCCGCCTGCGGCACCTCATCCCGGGGTTGTCCATAGATCGGGTGGCGGTCGACCGTGACCGGGGGGTTACCCTGTATGCTTTTGACCGGGTCGGCCCGGTCCGGTTCGGATTTGATGATGATCAGGATCATTATGTTAAGAAATATAAACGCTTGAATGATGTGCTGTCATGTCTCGATGACCGCGCCGGAGACGTGCGTGTCGCCGCCGTCGGGCTGGAATGCCCGGGACGGGTGGTGGTCCGGATGCGGGACCGGGAAACGGAAGTCGCCTTTGGCGGGCAACCACATAAAGGGGGATAGTCATGCAGGATCAGGACATTATTGTCGGCCTTGATATCGGTACCACCAAGATATGTGCCGTGGTCGGAGAAAAGGAAGGCAACAATATCAATGTAATCGGTATCGGGATGCACCCCTCGGAAGGCCTTCGCAAGGGGGTGGTGGTCGATATCGAATCCACGGTGACCTCCATCAAAAAAGCGGTGGAAGAGGCGGAACTGATGGCCGGCTGCGAGATTTCCAACGCCTATGTCGGTATTGCCGGAGGGCACGTGTCCAGCTTCAACAGCCGCGGCGTTATCGCCATCAAGGGGAGGGAGATCACCCGCTCCGACCTGGACCGCGTCAAGGAAGCGGCCAGTGCCGTGGCCATCCCCATGGACCGGGAAATCATTCATATCCTGCCGCAGGAATACATCGTCGATGACGAACCGGGAATTCAGAATCCGGTCGGCATGAGCGGGGTGCGGCTGGAGGTAAAAATTCATATCGTCACCGGGGCGGTGGCCTCGGCCCACAATATTGTCAAGTGTGCCCATCGGGCCGGCCTGGACGTGTGCGATATCGTGCTGGAATCCCTGGCGTCGGGGGAGGCGGTTCTGACCCGGGAAGAAAAGGCCCTGGGAACGGCCCTGGTGGATCTGGGCGGCGGAACCTCGGATCTGGCCGTCTTCTGCGGCGGCAACATCCGGCACACCTTTGTCCTGGCCCTGGGCGGCAACAACCTGACCAATGATATCGCCATCGGCCTGCGGACGCCCCATAGCGAGGCGGAAAAAATCAAGAAACGATATGGCTTTGCCGCGGCCGGACGGGAGCGGAGCGGGGACATGATCGAGGTCAAGCGGACCGGCGGACGGGAGCCGGAGAGCGTGCCGGTGGAAATCCTGGGGGAGATCATAACCCCGCGGGTGGAAGAGATTTTTACCCTGATCAACCGCGAGATCATCAGCAAGGGGGCCACCGACGAGATTACCACCGGCGTCGTCCTGACCGGGGGAACCGCCCTGCTGGAGGGGATCTGCGACGTGGCCGAGGCGATCATCAACCAGCCGACCCGGCTGGGCCGGCCCGGCGGCATCACCGGCCTGGTGGACGTGGTCAACAACCCCATGTATGCCACCGGCGTGGGGCTGGTCCTGTACGGGGCCCGCAACGAGGTGGACCGGAAGTTCCGCATCCGCGACGCCAACCTGTTCAACCGGCTGATCGGGCGGATGAAACGGTGGTTCAAGGATGTGGTTTAGGAAGGCACAACGGGAGGGATTCGTGTCCCGAAACGTATATAGGAATACCAACTGCCGACAATCGAATAATCGCTGGTAAACATAGAGGAGGTGACTCTCATGACATTTGCTTATGTGGAAAAAGAAAACACGGCCCGGATCAAGGTAATCGGGGTCGGGGGCGCCGGCGGCAATGCCGTCAACAACATGATTGACTCCAACCTGCAAGGGGTGGAGTTCATCGTTGCCAATACCGACAGTCAGGCCCTGGAAGCATCCCAGGCCCATGTCAAGATTCAGCTGGGGGGAACGGTGACCCAGGGACTCGGGGCCGGAGCCAATCCCCAGGTCGGCCGGGAGGCGGCCCTGGAAAGCGCCGATGCCATCCGGGACGCCCTGGCTGACGCCCACATGGTTTTTATTACCGAGGGCTGCGGCGGCGGCACCGGTACCGGTGCTTCGCCGGTGGTGGCCGAGATCTGCAAGGAACTGGGGGCACTGACCGTGGCCGTGGTGACCAAGCCCTTTTCCTTTGAGGGTAAAAAACGCGCCCGCCAGGCTGAGGACGGCGTGGCCGCCCTGAAAGACATTGCCGACACGGTCATCACCATCCGCAACGACCGGCTGCGAACCCTGGCCTCGAAAAAGGACAAGATGGTCGATATGTTCAAGAAGGCCGACGAGGTGCTGCACCATTCGGTGCGGGGGATTTCCGACCTGATCATGGTACCCGGCCTGGTCAACCTGGACTTTGCCGACGTCAAGACGATCATGTCCAAGGCCGGCATGGCCCTGATGGGGATCGGCGTGTCCGACGGCGAAAACCGGGCCCTGGAAGCGGCGGAAAAATCCATTTCCCACCCCCTGCTGGAAGAGTGCTCCATTGCCGGCGCCCGGGGAGTGCTGCTGAATATCGCCAGTTCCAGTGATCTCTCCTTCCAGGAGATGGAGGAGGCCTCGGACCGGATTCACGAGGAAGTCGGGGATGAGACCGAGATCATCTGGGGGACCACCATAGATGACACTCTCGGCGACGAGATCCGGATAACGGTGATCGCCACCGGCATCGGCATGGAATCCGAATCCCTGGTGGATATCAAGAGGGGCCGCGTCCGGGACGTGACCGCCGCCGATCTCCAGGACATGTCCGTGGAGAAACTGGACCGTCCCACTTTTATCCGCAACCAGGCTTCGGCCGGCGAAGGTTCCGGGGCGTCCTACCGGGGCTACAAGGGGATTGTCTATGACAGTGACGACCTGGAAATCCCGACTTTTCTGCGGAACCAGGCCGACTGATCCGGCGGTGACCATTTTCCGAAAAGACGCGGATTCACCGGCTGCGGCCGAAGGGAGAGGTGCGGCCGGCAACCGCGGCAGCGCGTATCCGATATGTCAGAAGAGAGTCATTTCCAGCACGTAAAGACTGCCGACACCCCGGTCGGCAGCCTGCCTGCCAGCCGGCCGACCGGGACCCGGCAGAGTTATTCGTTCGTTGTTTCTGTTTTCATCAGATTGACCTGACGGCTGTATTTCTTTTCTATCCGGCTGACAACCAGATAAACCAGAACAATGGCGGCCACGGCACCGCCGAACAGGGGAATGTTAAGGGTCGCCAGGGAACTGCCCAGCACCACGGCGGGGACGCAAAGTACCGCCTGGCAGGGCCAGTTGACGGACAGGTATGTCCGGAAGGGGATACCGGCCAGCGGCAGCAGAAAGTTTTTAACGGCGTAAGGTGCTACCGGTATGGCCGCGACCAAAAAAGAAAACCGCAGCCGCTTGTCAGGCGGTACCTGGGGTATCGAATAACGGGTGCGGGTCAGGATCCTGCTGATCAGGCTGTCGGCCAGGTTGGCCAGGGCAAAAGAGATGGCCATGTGCAGGGGCATGGTGACCACCAGCAGGACCAGACCGGCTGCAATCCCGAATTTCAGGCCCAGTACGAGCAGAAAAGGGGTCATGGGAAAACCGAAGATGGGCAGCACCAGAAACAGAAGGATGAACACGGAGGTCGGCGTATTGGTATTGATCTGGTCCACCAGGCCCGGCAAGAGGTCCAGGCGGACGACTGCCCAGGCGAATCCGGCCACGGCCAGCAGGGCCACGGTTATGAGAAGTATCGTTTTTACACGTGGTGGTGACATGCTTTTTTCCTGTGATGATCCCGCTCGGCGGTCATCGCCCGGCGGAAATTCAGATGAGAGTGTAGTACATGTCGGCTGCTATGAAAAGCAATATCAAAGATTGACCCCGATACCAATCGAAATCGGGATCACTATCGTAAGCGAACTCCCCCCGCGCCTTCGCGCCGTCCAGCTTGCGCTGGCATAAAGCGGCAGACTTCCGAGTCTTTCCCCTTCCGATGCGAACCCTTTGGATTTCGATCCCGATTACGATTATAGCCGCGCTGCCGGGAATTTTTACCACTGGTTGCAAATTGACAGCTTACGGCAAATTTTATATAGTGTCCGGACGGCCGCGGGATGAAATCCCGGCGCCGGAATGGCAGGAACCCCGAGATATGATTTCAAAATAAGAGGATTGTATGATCACCATCAACGAAAATTATCTGAAGCTGCAGGCCTCCTACCTGTTTGCCGATATCGCCGCCCGGGTGCGGGATTTCCAGGCGGCCAATCCGGACATGGATATTATCCGGCTGGGTATCGGCGACGCCACCCAGCCGCTCTGCCCGGCCTGCCGGGAGGCCTTTCACCGGGCCGTGGACGAAATGGGCGAAGCGGCCTCCTTCCGGGGATACGGTCCGGAACAGGGCTATGAATTTCTGCGGGAGAAAATCGCGGTCAACGACTACCGGTCCCGGGGAGCCGACATCAGCGCCGATGAAATATTCATCAGCGACGGGGCCAAGTGCGATACCGGCAACTTCCAGGAACTCTTTGCCGCCGACATCACCGTGGCCATTCCCGACCCGGTCTATCCCGTCTACCTGGACACCAATGTCATGGCCGGCCGGACCGGCACCCATGACCAGGGGCGGTACCAGGGCGTCGTGTACCTGGAAAGCACGCCGGAAAACAATTACCTGCCGGCGCTGCCGGAGGTGCCGGTGGACCTGATTTACCTCTGTTTTCCCAACAATCCCACCGGTGCCGTGATCACCGCCGCGGACCTGAAGGCCTGGGTGGATTATGCCGCCGCCAACCAGTGCCTGATCCTTTACGATGCCGCCTATGAAGCCTTTATCCGGGACGACAGCCTGCCCCGGTCCATCTACGAGATCGAGGGCGCCCGGGAAGTGGCCGTGGAATTCCGCAGTTTCTCCAAGACCGCCGGGTTTACCGGGGTCCGCTGCGCCTTTTCCGTGGTGCCCAAAGAGTGCCGGGCCTTTGACCGTGCCGGTAACGTTCATTTGCTGCACGGCCTCTGGAATCGTCGTCATTCCACCAAGTTCAACGGAGTCTCTTACCCCGTGCAGCGGGCGGCCGAGGCGGTCTACAGCCCGGAAGGCAAAACCCAGGTTCAGGAAACCATTGATTATTACCTGGCCAACGCCGACCTGATTACCCGGACCATGGATGAATTGGGCTACGCCTATGTCGGCGGGCAGCATTCCCCCTATATCTGGGTGGAGGCCGGGGCGGATTCCTGGGAATTGTTCGACCGGCTGCTCAACGAGGCCGGTGTGGTCTGCACCCCCGGCGCCGGGTTCGGTACCTGCGGCGCCCGCAACATCCGTTTGTCGGCTTTTAACAGCCAGGAAAAGGTGGCCGAAGCCATGCGGCGGATACGCCGCGCCCTGGCAGAATAACCAGGAGGTTGGAGATGCTGACGATTGATAAGGAAAAGTGTAACCAGGACGGGATTTGCGTGGCCGAGTGCCCCATGAAAATCATTGACATGAAGGACGGGGGCTTCCCCCGGCCGGTGCGCGGCGCTGAAAAATTGTGCATCGACTGCGGACACTGCGTGGCCGTCTGCCCCACCGGGGCCATGACCCATGACCACCTGTCGCCGGAAGAGTGCCTGGCGGTCAACCCGGAATGGCTGTTGGACGGGCCGCGGGCGGAACATTTTCTCCGCTACCGGCGGTCCATCCGGACTTACAAGAAGCAGCCCGTGGACCGGGAGCTGCTAGCGGAGCTGATCCGGATTGCCCGGTACGCCCCCAGCGGTCACAACACCCAGCCGGTGCGCTGGCAGGTCATCCACGAGGCCGACGAGGTGCAGCGTCTCAGCGGCCTGGCAGTGGACTGGATGCGCCACCAGAGCGAGACCCATGCCGGCGTGGCCAAAAGGATGCACCTGGACCTGGTGGTGACTGCCTGGGACATGGGCGTGGACACCATCAGCCGGGGAGCGCCCCACCTGATCCTGGCCAACGGCTCCAGGGACAACCCCGCCGCCCAGAGTGCCTGTACCATTGCCCTGACTTACCTGGACCTGGCCGCGCCTTCGCTGGGGCTGGGAACCTGCTGGAACGGATTTTTCAATGCCGCCGCCATGCAGTGGGAACCGCTGCAGCAGGCCCTGGGGCTGGAAAAGCGGCAGGTCAATTTCGGGGCCATGAT
>CAYTQK010000016.1:0-21159 GCA_964439745.1 uncultured Desulfobacterales bacterium | reverse complement strand
GGGCACCAATTTCCCAGTGGCCTTCCAGGTCCAGAACGGAGTGCCCTTCCGGGTGATCAACGTCAAGGGGGACTGGATCCATGTTCGGCATGCTGACGGGGATGATGGGTGGATATACAAACCCCTCGTCTGGTAAGAAATATTGATGGCTTCGTAAAAAGTCCAATATCGGTGTTGCAGCGTTTTTCTCGAAATTTCACGTACCAAAAGTACGCTGCATTCCGAGAAAAACGCTGCGCCTTGATCTTGAACTTTTTACGAAGCCATTACTGATTGAATACTGGTATCTGTTTCCCAGGGTTTCCCCGCATAGTTTTTACTATAGCGGGGCATCATCTTCCTTGTATCTGCGGCAAACTTGAAAATCGCTCCAGCAGTGCGCGGGCGTTTTCAAAAATGCCGTCCTGCCTGTGTGTGATGAAATTTTGAAGAAAAGCCTGCCACGCAGATCTTGAATTTTTTACGAAGCCATTACTGACTGATGGCTTCGAAAAAAGTTTAAAAAATGTTATGCCCGTCAAATAATAAAAATATAAGTTTTTGATTTTACTTAAATACTTAATCACTTAAAACTTAATACTGCCTGTAAAAAAGACTTTTTACAGGCTTATCACTGACTGAATACTGGTGTGTTTTTCCCAAGGATGCCCAAATCGCTCCAGGGGTCTGCCGGCGTTTTACCACCCGCTGATTTTAAAAAAGAAAAGCCCGGCTTCCGTTATCGGAAGCCGGGCTTTTTTATGGATTTTGTCCCGGTCGGGACGGGCGATTCGGATTGATTACAGGCCCGCTTTGCCCCGGATTTCGTCGGCCTTGTTGATTTCTTCCCAGGTGAACAGGCCGTCCCGCTCCGGCCGGCCGAAGTGCCCGTAGGCGGCCGTGGGCCGGTAAATGGGACGTTTCAGATTCAGGTAGTCGATAATGGCGGCCGGCCGCAGATCAAACACCTTGCGGACGATCTCTTCGGCCCTGGCCTCGTCAATCCTGCCCGTGCCCATGAAATCCACGCGGACCGATACCGGTTCGGCCACCCCGATGGCATAGGCCACCTGGACTTCGCACTTGGAGGCCAGGCCCGCCGCCACGATGTTCTTGGCCACGTGCCGGCCCATGTAGGCGGCGCTGCGGTCCACCTTGGAGGGATCTTTTCCCGAAAAACAGCCGCCGCCGTGCCGGCCCATTCCGCCGTAAGTATCCACGATGATCTTCCGGCCGGTCAGGCCGCAGTCGCCCATGGGACCGCCCACCACGAATTTGCCGGTGGGGTTGATAAAATAGCGGGTCTCGTCATCGATGAAATCTTCCGGGATGACCGGTTTGATGATTTTTTCAATCACCGACTCGCGGATCTCCTCGTAGCTGACATCCGGACTGTGCTGGGTGGAAATGACGATGGTATCCACCCGCTTGGGCAGTTCATCCTCGTACTCGATGGTGACCTGGGATTTGCCGTCCGGCCGCAGGAACTTCAGGCCGCCTTCGGAGCGGACATCGGCCAGCTGCTTGGTCAGCTTGTGGGCGTAGAGAATGGGCGAGGGCATCAATTCCGGGGTCTCATCGCAGGCAAAACCGAACATGAGCCCCTGGTCGCCGGCACCCTGCTCCTTGTACAGGCCGTCTGATTCGTTAACGCCCTGGGCAATATCCGGCGACTGCTTGTCAATGCTGGTCATGACCGCGCAGGTCTGCCAGTCAAATCCCATCTCCGAGGAGGTGTAACCGATGTCCCGGATGGTTTCCCGGACGATATCCGGAAAACTGACCTGGGCCTGGGAGGTGATTTCGCCGGCGATCATGGCCAGGCCGGTGGTGACCATGGTTTCACAGGCCACCCGGCTGTGTTTATCCTGCGCCAGCAGGGCGTCAAGTATGGAATCGGAAATACAATCCGCCAGCTTATCCGGATGCCCGGAAGTTACAGATTCTGAGGTGAAAAAATGGTTTTTTGCCATAAAAGAAGCTCCTTTGATTGAAAAATCATCTTTTTGTTCTAATCATTGTTCCGGCCGCTTTCACCATTGGCGGCCGCTGGAATGCTGATCTGCCGGCCGATCCGCGACCGGCCCCGCCTCCGTGTTATAAAAAAACAACACTATTACAAAATCAGGTGTTTGTCAACCGGGACGGGAAAACAGGGGCAAAAAGGCCGCCGGGAAGCATCAGCTCCGGCCTGCTCCGCTTCAGAGGACCACTTCATTGATGACCTTTCCCCGGGAGCTGATGGTGACCTGGTGGACGGGCAGGTCTTTTCCGGCCCGGGCCAGGGCTTTTTTCAACATGCCCGGCAGTCCGGCGCAGCAGGGCACCTCCATGATGAGAACGGTCACCCGCCGGATGTCGGCGGTCTGGAAGATGGCCGTAAATTTTTCCAGGTACTCGTCCAGGTTGTCAAACTTGGGACAGCCGATCATGACCGTCCGCCCGGCCAGAAAGTTGGCCTGAAAATCCGGGTAGGCCACCGGCACGCAATCGGCCGTCACCACCAGGTCGGCGTTTTTCAGGAACGGCGCCTGCGGTGGAATCAGGCGGATCTGCACCGGCCAGTGGCCGAGGTTCGATGCCGAACCGGTCACGGCCGCGGGTTGGTTGGCCGTCTGGCAGGCCGTCTCGGGCCCGGTAAAGGTTTGCAGCCGGGAAGAGGGACAGCCGCAGGCCAGGGTGTCGCCGGCCGGCTGTTTTTCTTCGTCTTTGGCCATCTCTTCCAGGTGGGCTTCCACGGCGGCCTCGTCAAAGGCTTCGGCTTCCCGTTCCACCAGTTTTAAAGCGTCCCGGGGACACTCTCCCAGGCAGGCCCCCAGGCCGTCGCAAAAACGGTCATTGATGACCTTGGCCTTGCCGTCGATGATCTGGATGGCGCCTTCGGCGCAGGCCGGCACGCATTGGCCGCAGCCGTCGCACCGCTCCTCGTCAATTTCGATGATTTTTCGTTTTATCGTCATGATTCTTCTCCTTGTTTTGATCATGATATATCCGGAGGGCAATGGCAAGAAAGTTGCCGGTCCCTCCCGTTTCAAAAGAGCGCCGGCCGGTTGTGGCCAAGCCGGCGGTTGTCTTTTTGTTTAAATGATAATACCCCGGCGCGGGCTGAATATCCTTGACACGGATCAAGAATTCCGATTTTTTTGAAAATCGGCATTTTAATTTGGACCGGAAGCGGGGGTGCGCGCATGACGGAAAAGAAATTTGACCCGAAGAAACTGGATAAGCTCAACGACCCCAAGCGGTTGTCCGATATTCCGCCGGCTTTGATCTGGTCCCGCCTGAACATGGCCCCGCCGGAAACCATCGTTGATATCGGTGCGGGCACCGGTTTTTTCGCCAAGGCCTTTGTCCCTTTTTTAAAAAAGGAGACCGACACCGGGCGCGTTTTTGCGTGCGATATTTCCGATACGATGCTATCCTGGATCAAAGAGCATATCTGCCCGGAATTTCCGGCCATCCATCCGCTGAAAATGACGGAAACAGCCGTTCCCCTGGCCGATGGCACGGCCGACCTGGTGTATATGATCAACCTGCATCATGAACTGGACAGTCCAGAAGCCATCCTGGGCGAAGCGCATCGGCTTTTAACGGAAGGAGGCGTCCTTTTCCTGGCGGACTGGAAAAAAGAAGACATGTCCCAGGGACCGCCCCGCCATCGGCGCTGCCGCACGGCGGATGTGGCGGACCAGGTAAGGCAGGCGGGGTTTGCCGGGGTCCGGGTCTTTGAAGATCTGCCCAGGCATTTTCTGATCGTCGCCCGGGCGGCGGTCTGACCGAAGAAGGAAGGACGCAATCATGGCGGAGGTCATTACCACCCATAATTCCACCGATTTTGACGCCCTGGCCTGCCTGGTGGCAGCCGGCATCTACTATCCCGGGGCCATGCTGGTGCGGCCGGGCCGGGTCAACCCCAATGTGCAGTCCTTTTTGTCGATTCACAAGGACATGCTGCCGGTTTGCACCTACAAGGACGTGGACCCGGAGACGGTCACCAGGCTGGTGGTGGTGGACACCAACCAGTCCAAGCGGATCGGCCGCATGAACCGGCTTCTCGGAAAAGAGAACCTGGAGGTGCACGTCTGGGACCACCACCCCGTGCCTTCGGATATCGCCGCTGTTCATAGCGTGCAGGAACCGGTCGGCGCCTGCACCACCCTGTTCATGGAAGCCTTTCAGGAACAGGGGACCGAAATCACGCCCATGCAGGCCACCCTGTTTCTGGCCGGCATTTACGAAGACACCGGCAACCTCTCCTTCCCCTCCACCACCCCCCGGGACGCCCGGGCCGTGGTCTTTCTGCTGGAAAACGGCGCCGACCTGAGCGTCCTGGAGAATTTTCTGCGACCGGCCTACGGGGTGCGGCAGAAGGAGGTGCTTTTCGAGATGCTGCAGAAGGCCGAACGGCTCAAGGTCGGCGGGCATCGTATTAGCATCTGCGAAATGGATCTGAAGGGACATACCCACGGTCTTTCGCTGGTGGTGCACATGTACCGCGATATTCTCAACGTGGACGCGGCCTTCGGCATTTTCAACGACCCGGAAAAAAAACGCTGCGTGGTCATCGCCCGCAGCGGGGTAGATTCCCTGGACGTGGGCCAGATCATGCGCATCATGGGCGGCGGTGGCCGGCCGGCGGCCGGCTCAGCCATGTTCAAGGAGGTCGGTTCCCTGGGGGTAAAAGAGTGGATCCTGGAACTGATCCGGGAAAACCAGCGTTCCGCCATCCATGTCGGCGATCTCATGTCGTTTCCGGTGGAGACCATCGACGCCTCCCTGACCATGGCGGAGGTGGCCGCCCTTCTCAAGGAACGGCGCATTTCCGGCATGCCGGTCATGGAGGAGGGGAACCTGGTGGGCATCATCTCCGTCCGGGACGTCAACAAGATCAAAAAGGAGTCCCAGTGGCGGGCACCGGTCAAGGCCTTCATGTCCAACCATATTATTACCGCGCCGCCGGAAATGAGCGTGCCCAAGGCGTCCCGCCTGCTGGTCAAGCACGACGTGGGCCGCCTGCCGGTGATCCAGGACGGGGAGCTGATCGGGATCTTCACCCGTTCGGACGCCATGCTGTACTATTACGACCAGGTGCCGGAATAGGCGCGCAAAAAGGCAGCCGGTAAAAATTTATAATTGTTGAACATGGCCGGAAAGCCGGCGAACTGTAATGAAATTATAATATAAAAGGAGGACTCATGGGGGAACCCGTCAACGTGGAGGTGAAGTTCGGTCAGTGGATCGAACAGGGATTCGGCCTGTACAAGACCAATTTCGGGTTGCTGGTGCTGGCCATGCTGATCGTTTTTGCCCTGGGCACGGTGACCCTGGGCATTCTGCTGCCGCCCCTGTGTGCCGGCTTTATCCTGATTACCCTGCGGTTGCTGGACGGCACCGAGCCGCCGCCCGTGGCCGGCGATGTTTTCAAAGGGTTTTCCTGTTTTCTACAGTCTTTTCTGTTCGGCCTGGTCTGGTTCGTGGTCATGATGATCGGCGTTGTCCTGCTCGGGCTGGTGCCCTGTGTCGGGCAGTTCGCCGCGCTCTTCTTCTGCTACGCCCTGGAGGCCCTGCTGCTGTTCGGTCTTTACCTCATTGCCGAGCAGAACCTGGATTTCTGGACGGCTTCCACTCGTAGCATGGAGGTGGTCAAGACCAGCTTCTGGCCCATCCTGGCCCTGACCATCGTGGCCGGTCTTATCGGCAGCCTGGGCGCCATTGCCTGCGGCATCGGCGCGATCTTTACCGCGCCCATTACCTTCTGTATCATTACCGTGGCCTACCGGGACATCTTCGGCGGCGGTCCGGCCGCCGTCCAGGAAGCGCCCCGGGTCACCCGGATGCCGGCGCCGTGATCATGACCGCTGCCGAGGCGGCTGACCGGCCATTGATCCGGCGGCCGCTGCTTTTTTCGGCCTGGCGGCCCGCCTCGTACTGGGACGTGGTCGGTCCCCACCTGCCCCTGGCCCTGGTGGCCGGCCTGCCCCTGCTGCTGGCGGCAATGGTGCCGCTGGACCGGCTGCCGCTTGTGGCCTGCACCTTGCTGGAATGGACGGGCCGGCCCTGTCCCTTGTGCGGGCTGACCCGATCATTCTGGGCCATGGCCGGGGGCGACTGGGGGTTCGCCGTTTTTAACTATCCCCTGGCCGCGCCTTTTTATTTGGCCGTGGCGGCGGTGTTCGCCTGGAACGCCGCCGCCCTGCTGACGGGGATGCGGCTGGCCCGCGGCCGCCTGCTGGTTCCGGGCCGCTTCCGGCGAACCGTCTACGTGACGGCGGCCCTGCTGCTGGCGGCCAACTGGGGCTACCGCCTGGCCCTGGGGCTGCAATGAGAAAATTGTTGATCGGAAACAACCACCGGGGGAAATCATGACAGCTGCCCTTCGGAAGTACGCGCATCCCGAGATCAACCGCGAGATTACGGCCATCGGCGGCCATTACGTGGTGGTCAAGGAAGACCGGCTGGCGTACCAGGAAGAAGAGGTTCTCTACACCATCGGCCACGGCATTGTCGACCGGACCTGCTGCGGCTTCGGCGCCTTCCGCTACGCCACCGTGGCCGGGTATGTCCGGCAGTGGCAATACGGCCGGGACGAACAGGGCCGCCTCCTGAGCAAGGTAGAACCGATCACGCGGCCGGTCGACCGGAAACAGATCGAAAAACAGATCAAGCAAACCGAAACCATGGTCAACCAGGTCAATTTTCTGCCGCCGAAAACTGACCGCCTTCGGACCGTCCTGCCAGGAGAGATTGCGTGATACCTGACGACCTTCGCCAGACCCTCAACTGGGACGCCTGCGAAGAATGCGGCCAGTGCCTGGTCAACTGCCGCTACATCGATTTTACGCGCCAGGAAGCCGTCCGGGAGATACAAAAGATCAACCGGGGGCAGACCGCCGATATCCTGAGGCATTGCCTCAGCTGTTACGCCTGCAACGCCTTCTGCCCCCACGACGCCCACCCCTATGAGCGGATCATTTCCGGCTGGGATGAGCGCCACAAGCGCCGGGGCCTGCCCCGCCGGGCGGCCTACCTCATGCCCGGGCAGCGGCCTAATTTCCGGGAAGACATTCACTTTTCTGTAGCCGAAAAGGCCCTGCTGGCCAAGTGGAAGCAGCCCCGGCCGCCGGCCGAGACCGTCCTCTATCCCGGCTGCAACCTGCTGGCCATGCCCTTTCTGGCCAGCGGCCGCATTTTCGAGCAGCTGCCGGTCTGGGGCAGTTTCGACCTGTGCTGCGGGGAGATGTATTTCCGCACCGGCAACCTCGACAAGACGCGGCAGATCGCCGAAAAGCTGACGGAATACTACCGGGACAAGCCCGTCCGCGAGATGGTCTTTGTCTGTCCGGCCGGGTACAACATGTTCACCCACGTGCTGCCGCAGCAGTTCGGGGCCGAGTTCCACTTTACCACCACCTTTCTGACCGACTGGCTGCTGGCGGCCCTGGATGACGGCCGCCTGGAGATCACCCATCCCCGCCGCGGCAGCGTGGTTATGCACGACTCCTGCCACGCCCGGGTGCTGGGCGAGGCCTTCATGGAGGCCCAGCGGATCCTGTTGCGGCGGCTCGGCCTGGCCGTGCTGGAAACCCCGCAAAACCGCAGTCACGGCCTGTGCTGCGGCATGGCCGCCGGGGCCAACCGTTTCAGCGTGGTCGACCTGGTCAGAAACGCCCTGCGCCAGCTGCGGACCCTGGACCGGGCCGCCGGCGACGCAGCCGCGGTTTACTGCACCGGCTGCCTGCTCATGCTGAGCTGCGTGCGGCCCCTGCGTCCCCTGGGTAAACCCCTGGTCCATCCCCTGGAATATGTCCGCGCCGCCCTGGGCGAAACCGTGCCCCGCCGCAATATTTCCCGGGCCATGGCCATTACCGTCGGCATCCTGGGTCATTGCCTGCCGTGGTATTTCAGCCGCCGCCGGTTTTATCCCTGAATCCGGCCGGGTCCGGCTTGCCGGCGCGGCCCGGCCATGATATAAACAACCGGAGAACCATTTCCGGAAACCGTCAGGGGGAAAGCATGGATCTGTTCCATTCATTTGACTGGGAAGCCTGCCGGGAATGCGGGGAATGCCTGCAGGGTTGCCCGGTCATGGGGCTGTCCGCCGACCAGGCCGTCACCGAGATCCGGCGCCTGAAGCAGGGGGCGCCCAGCCGGGTGCTGAAGCGATGCACCAGCTGCTTTGCCTGCAATTTCATCTGTCCCCGGCAGTGCAATCCCGCCCAGCTAATTCTGGCCCGCTGGCAGGAAATCTACCACGAGCGGGGCCTGCCCGCCCGGGCCGCCTACTTTGACACCAACCACCTGCCCAATTTCCGGACCCACGTGGTGGACCGTCTGCCCCCGGAGGAAAAGGCCCTGGTCGGGTCCTGGCAGAACATGAGCCCCTGTGAGGAGATCTTCTATCCCGGCTGCAACGTTATCACCGTGCCCTACCTGACCCGTACCCGCCTGCTGGACGGCATGGCGATCCGCGGCTCCCTGGATGTCTGCTGCGGGGAAACCTATTACCGCATGGGCCTGTTCGACGAGCTGGTGCAGCAGGGCCGGCGGCTGCAGAAGTATTTCGCCGCCCTGGGCGTGCGGCGCATGATCATTCCCTGCACGGCCGGCCGCAACATGTTCACCAATGTGCTGCCCGCCTTCGGTATCCGCTTTGATTTTACCGTCACCCATCTGCTGGAACTGCTCTGGGAAAAAGTCGCCGCTGGGGAGCTGCGTTTTCCCCACCCGGTCAACCGGACCGTGACCATCCAGGACTCCTGTTACGCCAAGATGTTCGGTCCGGAATATACCGCCCTGCCGCGGAAGCTGCTGGAAGCGGCCGGGGCCACCGTCATCGAGGAGGAGCTGCACGGACAGTCGGCCCTGTGCTGCGGCATTGCCGGCGGCTTCAGCCCGTATTCCGGGTACCACCCCCTGGATATTACCCTGGCCGCGGCCAAAGCCCTGAACCAGGCCCGCAAAACCGGGGCCCGGGCCGTGGTCACCTATTGCGCCGGCTGCCTGCAGATGCTCTCGGTGGGCAAAATCGCCTATCCCGTCCCCCGGCTGCCCGTTTATCACCTGCTGGAGATACTGCAGATGGCCATGGGTGAAACCCCGGACCGGCGCAACCGGCAGCGAAGCTGGACCATGTTCGGCGGGGTGGTCAAAAACCAGTTTCCCCGGTTGCTTTCCCCGCGACGGCATCGGGTGCGAGTGACCGACGCCGCGGAGCGCTGAGCCTATGAGCTGTTCATCGGAATACCGCTGGTTTGCCGTGGACCGCTGCCAATTGTGCGGCCGCTGCCTGGCCGAATGCCCGGTGCTGGCCCTGCCAGAGGACCGGGCCGTGGCCGAGAAAAAACGGCTGCTTTCGGACCGGGCAGCGACCAGTCTGCCGGTTCGCTTCTGCACCACCTGCAATGTCTGCGACCAGGTCTGCCCCCAGCAGGCGGCGCCCTACGAGCAGATCCTGGAGTGCTTTGACCGGCAGGCCGCCGACCGGGGACTGCCCTACCTGGCCGCCATGGTCCTGCCCGCGGCCCCGGAGAACATCTGGGCCGCCCTGCGGCCGCTGATGAGCCAGCGGGAGCAGGAGCTGCTGGGTCGGTGGGCGGCCAACCTGGAAAATCAATACGAGACCATTCTGCTGACCGGGTTTTACACCAACCTGGTGCCCTGCCTGGCCGACCTGGAAGTGGTCCGGGCGCTGGGGCTGCCCGTGGCCGGCAGCGAGGGCCTGTGGGGCTGCGGCGGCGATACCAACAAGATGGGCCTGATCGGCCTGACCGAACAGGTGGCGGTACTGGTCGATACCGTCTTTCGGAACATGAAGGTCGCGACCATCTATTGTTTCATGCAGGCCGAGGCGGCCATGCTGGCCGAGGTGCTGCCGGAACGCTACGGCGCGGATTATTCCTTTACGGCCCTGCCCCTGGACAACCTTATCCGGGACCGCATCAACAGCGGCCAGCTCCGGCTGGATTATCCCCTGAATCTTACGGTGACGGTGCATGACAACTGCATGTCCCGCTGCCTGGCAGGGCAGCCCCAGCAGGTGAGCCGGGAGATCCTGGCCGCGGCCGGCTGCACCGTGGTGGAAATGGCCCACCATCACGACCGGGCCCTGTGCTGCGGCTGGGCGGCTACCATTCCCACCCTCTACGCCAGTCCTTCCGGCAATCCCCTGGCCACGGTGGGCTACCTGCTGTACAGCCTGCGGCGGCGGCTGCGCGAAGCCGAAGACACCGGGGCCGACATCCTGGTCACCAGCTGCCCGGCCTGTTACCTGTTTTTGACCCTGATCCAGACCCTGACCCTGTCCCGGGTGGCGGTCTATCACCTGCTGGAGGTGGTGGAACTGGCCCACGGGGGTCAGCCCCTTCGCAGGACCGAGGAGCGCTGCTGGGAGATCCTGGCCCACACCACCACCCTGATGATCAACTGGTTTGTCTCGCCGCGGGCCCGGCGCCGCTTCTCTCCGCCTGTTATCGACACCCGGGCGGTCTCGTCCCCGGGCGGCCAGGCGCCGGCCGATGCGGCCCGCACCCGGCGCCTGGCCGCCCTGTATAAAAGTCCGCTGGTGCAGAACCTGGTCACCCGCCGGCTCCTGGCGGCGGTGGTCCACCTGACTGCCCGGCTCTACTGTGCCTGGCTGAACCGGCAGAAAAACAGGGCATAAGCCCCGTCGACGTCTGCCGGACCCGGCCGGAAAGGAGGTCTATCATGGTTTTTTCGGTCATTTTCCCGGCCGGCCGCGGCCGGTTGCGGATTGTGCTGATTCTGCTGCTTTTCGTCACCCGGCCCCCGGCCGTGGCCCTGTCCGCCCCAACCGGGGAGGACGCTTTTGTGCAGGAGAAAGAAGAGATGATCCAGAGCCAGCTCATGAACCGGGGCATCACCGATCCGGCCGTGCTGCGGGCCTTCCGGGCGGTGGACCGCCATCGCTACGTACCGGAAAAGTGGCGCCACCTGGCCTATGCCGACCGGCCCCTGCCCATCGGCCATGACCAGACCATTTCCCAGCCCTATATCGTAGCCTTCATGACCCAGGCCATGGACCTGGCAAAGACCGACCGGGTGCTGGAGATCGGCACCGGCTCGGGCTTTCAGGCGGCCATCCTGGCCGAAATCGTGGACCAGGTCTATACCATCGAAATCATACCCGAACTGGGCCAGCGGGCCCAACAGACCCTGTCCCGGGACGGCTATGACAACATCGCCGTTCGCATCGGCGACGGCTACCAGGGCTGGCCGGAAAAAGCCCCCTTTGACGCCATCCTGGTGACCTGCTCGCCTACCGACATCCCCGATCCGTTAAAAGAACAGCTGACCGAGGGTGGCACCATGATCATCCCGGTGGGCCGGGCCTGGCACCAGCAGCTGATCCTGCTGCAAAAGGAACAGGGCCGGCTGGTCGAAAAAAAATCCCTGCCGGTCCGCTTCGTGCCCATGGTGGATGAGGAGGGCCGGACTTATTGAAAAGGGGGGCTGGATCAAAACGTCTTTCCAGCGACCGGCGTCCTAAATCGTCTTGTTGGCCGCCAGGGCCGTCAGCACGATCTTCTGCTGCAGGCGTTCCTTGAAGTCCTGGGGTTTTCCCAGGCCCATGCGTTCCAGGTAGGGGGCGGCCGCCGGCGGAATCGGCTTGAACATCTGCCCGGCCAGGGCCGCGGCCGTGGCCAGGCGCTGCTGGCCGGCCTTCTGCTTGAACCGGCGCAGGGCCCCGGCCAGGGCGATCTCCTCGTCGGTCAGCTCGGTGCCCAGGGGGAAGTCCTTGAACAGGCCCTTTTCCCGGAAGGGGGCCAGCTTGTCGTTCAGGGCCTCGGGATAGTTGTTGCGGTACTGGTCGGGAATGCGGTAGGAGCGGGGAATCTTGCTGGCTTTCTTGGCTTGGTCCAGCAGCTCCTCCTGGAAGCGGGAGTCGGCGATGTTGATCAGCTGCTTGACCACGTCCTGGTCCACCTTGCCGCGCAGGTCGGCGATGCCGTATTCGGTTACCACGATGTCCTTGAGGTGCCGGGGCACGGTGGTATAGCCGTAATTGAAGACGATGTTGGACGCGACCCCGTGGGCGCCGTTGCGGACGCTCTTGATCATCATGATCAGGCGGGCGTCTTTGAGGGCGTGGGCCATGGAAACGAAGTTGTACTGGCCGCCCACCCCGCTGATGACCCGGCCGTCCTCCAGGGCGTCGGAGGCGATGTTGCCCATGAGGGTGATCTTCATGCCGGCGTTGACAAAGCGGGCGTCCTGGCGCTGCAGTTCCTTGATCTCCTGGTCGCCGTAAAGCTGGTTGACATAGGCCACCCCGGTCATGGAAAACTGCCGGCGCTCCTCCTCGCTCATGTCGCGCAGGGCCTGGTAGAACCGGTTGGGCCCGATAAAGAAGCTGCCGTGCGCGACGATGCCGTTGACCAGGCGGTCGCCGACGCAGTCGGTTACCAGCTGTTCTTTTTTCGCCTCGTCCCGCAGGTCCGGGGAATAGCTCCGGCTGCCGTTGCGGATGCCGTCGTTTTCGTAGCGCAGGTCCGGCTTGAAAAAGCCGCACTGCTGCAGGCTGATAAAATTTTCTTCGGTCAGCACCGGGCAAAGCGAGGGATCCGCCAGTACGGCCCGGGCGGCCTCTCGTGAAATGGATTCTTCCAGCACACCGGCGTTGATGGCCCGCTGAATGGCCGGGTCTTCATAGACCTTGCGCCGCAGCACGCCGCCCTCGTAAAGATCGATGAAGATGCCCACCAGCATTTCCGTGGAGCCGTACAGCCCCTGTTCAAAAGTCTCCAGCCCGCCGACCCGGTCGATGAGGGGCTGATACCGGTCGGCAATGCCGAGGGTGTCGATCACTTCGCGGTAATGTTCGGGGTGGCGATGGCGCATCAGCAGGCTGCTGGAAATGGCGTCGCCCAGGGAGCCGATGCCGACCTGGAGGGTGCCGCCGTCCTTGATGAGGGTGCTGACATGAAGCCCGATCATGTGGTCGGGCACGCTGACCGGCTGCTTGGGCACGCTGAACAGCGGGTAGTCATAGGCGGTATTATCGACGATAATGTCAAAATCTTCAGCCGGGTGCACCGCCCGGCCGTACATGAAGGGCAACTGGGTATTGACCTGGGCCACCCACAAGTGGGGGATGCCTTTTGCGACCAGCCGGGGATAATGCTCCTCCAGGTCCAGGCCCAGATCGGCGTTGCAGCTTTCGCTATAACAGGTGACCCCGTCGATTTCCCGCTTGGCCACCAGCTGGCAGAAGACGATGCCCCAGTCGGATTTCTCCTCCAGCACCTCGTTGATCATGTCCCGGACCACGTGGGTATAATTGGAGCTGTAGTGGTTCTGCTGGGCCTGGGGCGTGTTGACAAAGGAGCCGGCCTTGAAATAGAACTCCTTGAGGGTGACGTTGGGCGGCAGGGCGCCGGCGCGCAGATCCTGCATGTAGTCGAAATCCGGGACCCCGTTCCAGATCCGGCCCACGATGGGGCCCAGGATCCTCGCTTCCAGGTCGCTTTCGGCGGTGGGTTTTTCCAGGGACAGGGCGGTGGCGATGAGCAGCTGGATGTCCGGGTCGGCCTTGGCCCGGCGGTAGACTTCATTGGCAAAAGCGTGGGATTTGCCCAGGGCCAGGGGCAGGCCCATGACCAGTTTCTTGCCGCAGACTTCCAGAACGTGGTCCACGCAGCGCCCAATATCATTGATATAAAGGGTTTCCGCTTTTTCTCTTGGCATCATTTTTCTCCGTAAGGGCTTCCCAAAAGCCCATCGTCATCCATCCCGGCCATTTTTCTACCTGCCGTAAAACATGGCGGCTGCATCAGCAATCTTTTCACCGGGTCATAATATTCGATAGATAAAATATCCTACATAGCCTTGCGCAAATTTTGTTGTCAATGAAAAAACCGCGGAAACATTGGCAAACCATGTTTTTTGACGGCTGTTCACTTGATAAATTCATCTGAATGTCATATGGTTACCCCAACCCGGCCCGTATGAAGTCGGGGTTTGGCGCAGATTCCGGATCATGAAAAGTTTTTTTGAGACAGCCCTGGTGCCGCCGCGGCCACCGCAGAAACGAGGCGAGACATGCCCAAAGCCAGTGAATCGTCGGAAAAACACCTGACGGTCATTACCACCCACATCAACTCGGATTATGACGCCATCTCCTCGGTGCTGGCGGCCCAGAAGCTGTATCCGGGATCGGTGGTCGTCCTGCCCGGCTCCAATGAAAAGAACCTGCGGAATTTTTTCATCAATTCCATGGTGTACCTGTTCAACATGAAAAACGCCCAGGAGATCTCCTTTGGCGAGGTCAAGCGGCTGGTCATCGTGGACACCAACCAGAAAAGCCGCATCGGCCTGCTGGCCGATCTGCTGGATGATCCCGACCTGGAAGTGCATATCTATGATCACCATCCGCCCGAGGACAGCGATATCCAGGCCGCGGTGACGGTCTACGAACCGGTCGGCGCCACCGTCTCCATCCTGACCGAAATGCTGCGGGAGCAGCAGGCGGCCATTTCGCCGGACGAGGCCACGGTCATGTGCCTGGGCATTTATGAAGACACCGGCTCTTTTACCTTTGCCTCCAGCACGCCCAAGGATTTCGAGGCGGCCGGTTTCCTGGTCTCCCGGGGGGCCTGTCTGAACACCATCGCCAACATGATCAGCCGGGAGATGACCCCGGAGCAGGTGGATATCCTCAACAACATGATCAAGAACTCCCGGGTGCACAACATCAACGGCACCGAGGTGTTGCTGACCACCATCGTTACCGAGGAGTACGTCCCGGATTTCGCCTTCCTGGTGCACAAGATGCAGCGCATGAAGAACCTGGACGTGATCTTCGCCCTGGCCCAGATGGGCAACCGGATTTATATCGTGGGCCGGTCCCGCCTCTCGGAAGTCAATGCCGGCGACATCCTCATCCCCTTCGGCGGCGGGGGGCACGCCTTTGCCGCTTCGGCCAGCATCAAGCGCATGACCCTGCCCCAGGCCGAGCAGCAGCTGCTGAAACTGTTCAACAAGCATATCCAGTCCACCACCCGGGCCCGGGACGTCATGTCTGCCCCGGTCATTTCCGCGCCGGCCGATACCGGCTGCCGCCAGGCCGGGGAGCTGCTGACCCGCTACAATATCAACACCCTGCTGGTGACGGCCCCGGTGGAAAAGGAGGGGGAGACCGGCGAACTGCTGGGATACATCTCCCGCCAGGTGATTGAAAAAGCCATTTTTCACGAACTGGGCGACCGGCCGGTGACCGAATACATGACCACCGATTTTGTGCCGGCCGGGCCGGAGGACGAGTTGTCCGTCATCCAGGAGCGGATCATCGAGCACAACCAGCGGATTCTGCCGGTCATGGAAAACGGCGCGGTGCTGGGCGTGATCACCCGCACCGACCTGCTCAACCTGCTGGTCACCCGCAACCGCCGGGAAAAGGAGCGGCAGCCGCGGCAGATCGAGGGGGCGGCCCATCCCAAGACCAAGAATATCCGGCGGTTCATGTCCGAGCGACTGCCCGCCCCGGTGCTGTCCATCCTGGAAAAGGCCGGCCGCACCGCCGCGGATATCGGCTACAGCGCCTACGTGGTCGGCGGGTTCGTCCGGGACCTCTTCCTCTACCGCGACACCGAGGATGTCGACCTGGTCGTGGAGGGCGACGGCATCGCCTTTGCCCACACCTTTGCCGAGGCCATGGGCGCCCGGGTGCATCATCACAAGAAGTTCGGCACCGCCGTGATCACCTTTGCCGACGGCTCCAAGATTGACGTGGCCTCGGCCCGGCTGGAATATTACAAGTTTCCGGCCGCCCTGCCCACGGTGGAAATGAGTTCCATCAAGCTGGATCTTTTCCGCCGCGATTTTACCATCAATACCCTGGCGGTCTGCCTCAACCCGGAACGGTTCGGCACCCTGGTCGATTTTTTCTCGGCCCAGCGGGATATCAAGGAAAAGACCATCCGGGTGCTGCACAATCTCAGCTTTGTGGAAGATCCCACCCGGGTCTTTCGGGCCATCCGTTTTGAGCAGCGCTTCGGCTTTACCATCGGCAAGATGACCTCCGGGCTCATTGAAAATGCCGTCAACATGAATTTTTTCAGCCGCCTCAGCGGCCGGCGGGTGTTTGCCGAACTGTGCCAGATCCTGCAGGAGGAGGATCCGGTGCCGGCCATCGAACGCCTGGCCGGGTTTGAACTGTTGGCGGCGGTGCATCCTTCCATCAAGATCGACAAAAATACCGTGGCTGCGCTGAACGACGTCCGGGAAGTCCTGGCCTGGTATGACCTGCTCTACCTGGAAACCGCCTATGCCCGCTGGGCGGTCTATTTCCTGGTGCTGATCAACCGCTGCGACGAGGCCACCTGCGAAGAGATCTGCCGGCAGTTTGAGCTGAACCGCCGTCATACGGCCCTGTTTACCAGGGAGCGGCTGGAAGCCAACCGCTTTCTGACCTGGCTCAATGGCAGCCAGCCGGTGGCCAACAGCCAGCTCTACGAAGGCCTCCAGGGGTTTTCCACGGAGCTGATCCTGTATATCATGGCGGCCGCGGACAGCGACCGGATCAAGCGGCATATCTCCCGCTACATCACCCAGATGAAGGACGCCCGCACCCTCATCAGCGGCCAGGACCTGGCCCGGCTGGGCATTCCCCCGGGCCCGGTCTACAGCCGCATTTTCAAGAAAGTGCTGCACGCCCGCCTGGACGGACAGGTCAGCACCAAAAGCGAAGAACTGGAGCTGGCCCGACAATATGCTGGAACAAATTGATATCAACCGGATCGTCGTCATGCTGCTGCCGCTGCTGTTCGCGGTCAGCCTGCACGAGACCGCCCACGGCTTTGCCGCCCTGAAAATGGGCGACGACACCGCCGCCCGGGCCGGCCGCCTGACCCTCAACCCCATTCGCCACCTGGATCCCATCGGCTCGGTGGTGCTGCCGCTGCTGCTGGCCGTGTCCGGGGCGCCCTTTATCATCGGCTATGCCAAGCCGGTGCCGGTCAACTTCGCCCGCCTGACTGACTGGAAAAAGGGTACCATCTGGGTGTCCGTGGCCGGGGTCCTGGCCAACCTGGGCTGCCTGGCCGTGTCCGGGATTCTGTTCCGGCTGCTCTACCAGCTGGTCGGCGACTATGAGTTTACCAGCTCCCTGGCCTATTTTATCACCCGGGACCTGCTGCTGATTCTCGGTTTCAGCGTGTTGATCAACGCCATCCTGGCGGTTTTCAACATGATTCCCATTCCGCCCCTGGACGGCAGCAAGATCGTGCTGGTCTTCCTGCCGCCGCGGCTGCGAAAACAGTTTGCTTCCATCGAGCGGGTGGGTATAATACTGATCCTGCTGCTGCTCATCGTCAAGGCCGACTGGCTCTTTACGATCATCTGGTTTCTGATCATGCCGCTGCTTTATCTGGCGCTGGGGGAGCAGGGGCTGGCGTTTATCGCCAACATGTAGCCGGGCGACGGGGCCGTCCAACGTCCCCTGTCGGCGTTGCCCGGCTTCCTTCGGAATTTCACGTACAAAAAAGTACGCTGCATTCCTCAGGAAGCCGGGCGCCTTGACCTGGAACGTTTGACAGCCCCGGCCGGAGTTGTGCTTTTATGGATGGTAACGTAAAAACTCAAAATTGACGGCTTCGTATAAAGTCCCTATCTCGTCATTCCGGCGAAAGCCGGAAGCCAGCGATAAACAATATGATCGAAAAAATTGATAAAAATATTTCTGGATACCAAGGAGAAGTAATGACGGAAAAAAAGCGGATGTTGAGCGGAATGCGGCCCACCGGCGCCCTGCACCTGGGCAACCTGCACGGCGCCCTGCAGCAGTGGGTGGCCCTGCAGGAGGAGTATGAATGTTTTTTCTTTATCGCCGACTGGCACGCCCTGACCACCGATTATGAAAATCCCGGCAACCTCTCCGGGTACACCCGGCAGATGGTCACCGACTGGCTCAGCGCCGGTCTGTCCCCGGAAAAGAGCACCCTCTTCATCCAGTCCCATGTCAAGGAGCACGCCGAGCTGTTTTTGATTCTGTCCATGCTGACGCCCACCTCCTGGCTGGAGCGCAACCCCACCTATAAGGACCAGATGAACCAGTTGAGCGAAAAAGACATCTCCACCTTCGGCTTTCTCGGCTATCCCGTGCTCCAGGCGGCCGACATCATCATGTACAAGACCGACGTGGTGCCGGTGGGTGAAGACCAGGTCCCCCACGTGGAGATCACCCGGGAAATCGCCCGGCGGTTCAACCATATCTACGGCCATGTTTTTTCCGAGCCCCAGCACATGCTCACCAAGACCCCCCGCATCCTCGGGCTGGACCGCCGCAAGATGAGCAAGAGCTACGGCAACGCCATTTACATGTCTGATACGCCCGAAGCCATCTCCGAAAAGACCGCCAGGATGATCACCGATCCCCAGCGGGCCCGCAAAAGCGATCCCGGCGATCCGGAGGTGTGCAACGTTTATGAGTTTCACCGGCTGTACACGGACGCGGGCACGGTGGCCGAGATCGGCGAGGCCTGCCGCTCCGCCGCCATCGGCTGCATCGAATGCAAGAAGAAGCTGGCTGCCAGCCTGGCCGAAGGCCTGGCGCCCATCCGGGAGACCGCCCGCCATTACCAGGAGCGGCCCGACCAGGTGGACGAGATCATGCGCGAAGGAACCCGGAAGGCCCGGCAGGTGGCCGGGCAGACCATGGAAGAAGTGCGCCGGGCCGTTTCCCTCACCTGAACCGTCCGGGCGGATAGCCGTCCGCCCGGCAGGGGACCAACCATGCCGGAAAACGACAGCGTTTACCAGATCAAGACCGAGATCTTCGAAGGACCCATGGACCTGCTGGTGCACCTTATCAAGAAGAACGAGGTCAGCATCTACGATATTCCCATCGCCGGCATCACCCGCCAGTTCCTGGAATACATCGAGCTGATGAAGCTGCTCAACATCGATTTTGCCGGTGATTTCCTGTACATGGCCGCCATCCTCACCAACATCAAGTCCCGCACCCTGCTGCCCCGGCACAGCAATGACGACGACGACGACGAAGATCCCCGCCTGGAGATCGCCAAGGCCTTGGAAGAATACATGAAGATCAAGACCGCGGCCGAGGACCTCGGCGGCCGGGAAAAGCTTAACGAAGACATGTTCGTGCGCACCACCCACAAGAAGGACCTGGTCGATCCCGGCGACGAGGAGATGATCCAGGTGGGCCTGTTCGAACTGATCGACGCCTTTCAGAATATTCTTGACAAAATGCCGTCGTCCTCGAAAATGGAACTTTTCGGGGACGAGATATCCATCAAGGACAAGATCAGCGAAATCATTGACCGGCTGGAAACGGTCAAGTCCCTGACCTTTGAAGAGTTGTTTACCGGGGCCGCGGAAAAAAGCGAGATCGTGGCCATCTTCCTGGCCCTGCTGGAAATGGTCAAGATGAACCTGGTGGAACTCCGGCAGCACACCAGCACCGGCGTCATCCGCCTGTTTTACATCTGACGGCCGTCCGCTGATCGGGAAGATCACAGGAGTCAATGGAGGCATCATTGCACGGAGTGGGACAACCATTAACCCGGCATTGCAAGGAGTACCGCCGGCCCGACTGCATACCGGGAACCCACTGACCATCAACACGTCATGGCAAGAAGCGCTGCCGGCGCGACTGCATACTGGTGAACGCCCGACCAATAACACGTCATTGCGAGGAGCGCCACAGGCGCGACAGCATACTGGTGAACGCCCGACCAATAACACGTCATTGCGAGGAGCGCCACAGGCGCGACAGCATACTGGTGAACGCCCGACCAATAACACGTCATTGCGAGGAGCGCCGCAGGCGCGACGTGGCAATCTTGAACAATAATGGTACGTAGTATTAAAAAATCAACATCAACAAAAAACATAAAATAGTCGGCCTATGACCAGCGACCAGCCCAACAGCGACCTGAAAAACATCGTCGAAAGCCTCTTGTTCGTGGCCGATTCCCCCCTGGACATCAACGCTTTCAAAAAGGTCATTCCCGACACCGATGCCAAAGAGCTCCGGGCGGTCCTGGCCGAACTGATCGCGGAATACGAGGCCCGGCAGGGCGGCTTCCAGCTTTACGAGGTCGCCGGCGGCTACCAGTTCCGCACCCGGCCGGACTACAAGGAGTGGGTCAAGCGCCTGGTCCGGCCGGCCCCGGTCCGCCTGAGCAAGGCCGCCCTAGAGACCCTGGCCATTATCGCCTACCACCAGCCGGTCATCCGCAGCGACGTGGAACATATCCGGGGGGTGGATTCCGGGGCCATCATCCGCACCCTGCTGGAACGCAAGCTCATCCGCATCCTGGGCAAAAAGGAGATCCCCGGCCGGCCCCTGATCTACGCCACCACCAAGCGCTTCCTGGAGGTCTTCAACCTGCGCAGCCTCAGCGACATGCCCAGCTTAAAAGAGATCCAGGAGTTCGGCCGCACCCACCTGGCCGAAGAACCCGAGGCCGGCGAAGAAGGAGCCGCCGAGGCGTCGCCGGAATCCGCGGAAGCAACCGAAGAGGGCGCAGCCGACCCGCCCGAGGCAGCATCCGAACCCCCGGAGACAGAACCGGACGCGGCGGATACGGCCCCGCCGGCAGCGGCAGATCTGCCAGGGGAAGAGGATCCCGATGACGCGGGCACGGCACCGCCGGAGGCGGTCCAGATCACCGCCCAAGACGACCCGGAATCCATCGAAGAGGAGCCGGCCGCATCCCCCGACAATCAGCCCGATGCTTCGGCTGACGTTTCGGCCGATGCCGGCGACCCCGATGACGCGGCGGAAAACCCCGTCGGAGAACCACAGCCGCCGGACGAAGATAATCGGCAATATTAAAAAATGATGCTTGACGCGGTCGGTCCAGCTTCAGTATAGTAAGGCCGGAATTTGCGACAGCAGTTCCCATGGGCGATTAACTCAGCGGGAGAGTGCTACCTTCACACGGTAGAAGTCACTGGTTCAAATCCAGTATCGCCCACCACCAAAAAGCAAGGGCGCACAGGCCCAAGACCTGTGCGCCCTTTTTTTGTGCCTGACAAATCCCACTTTTTCAGCCAGACCCAACTTCCCGGATGCCCACCCGTCGCAAATGGCAACAATCACAGCACGAGCATTTGTTCACGTCACCCCTTTTTCCGATATTTTCTCCGGTAATATCGAGCAAGATTGGTTGCATATCACCCAAATAGCAGGTAATA
>CAYTQK010000015.1:0-21264 GCA_964439745.1 uncultured Desulfobacterales bacterium | reverse complement strand
CGAGGGGGGGTCCGTGGGGTGGGGCCGCGGCGGTCTCATCCAGTGCGGCCACGGGCGGGGCGATGGCCTGCCGGGTGAGGGCAACCGCCTGGGCCGGGGAGACGGCTTCCGGATCAATAAGCCCTTGCAGTTCCAGTCCCTCGTGAATGGCGATCAGCATGGAGGCATAATTCTTCTTGCGGGCGGCCGGCAATTGCGCCATAACCGGGATCTCTTCCATGTATTCAATAATTGTCTGCCGAAAGCGCTCGAATGTCCTGGCCAGGGTGGCCCGTACCCGCGGGTTGCGCCGGGCTTCCACGCAGCATTCCAGGAAAAACCCGGAATACTCGTCGTTGATCATGCCGGGACTGTACATGAACTCCAGCGCCTTGAAAAAACGGGTTTCCAAATCGGTATGCCGCTTCATCTCCGCGAAGAAGGCCTGGAATATGGTATCGGCAAAGGCCTCTACCATCTCCTCAATCATTTCATCCCGGTCCTTGAAATAATGATGTATCATACTGGGCTGGACCCCGGCCTGCCGGGCGATCTTGCGAATAGAGGCCCGGGCCAGGCCGTCCTCGTTGACACAGTGGTAAAAGGCGTGAATGATTTCCAGACGCCGCTGTTCGGCCAGACTTTTTCTTCCCATAATGACAATCCTTGAAATTTATTGTTCGGTCATTCGTTCAATATATTATCAGATTATTTCCGCTTGTCAAGTTTTTTTATGCGGCCGCTGTCAAACCGTTCCCGGCCGCCGGGCGGTGATTTTTCAAACATTCACCGGCCCTGTCTGCCGACGAAGACAGGTCAAAGAGGCTTGACAAATTCCCCGGCTTATCTTAACTGGTAAAGAATCCACCCAAACACCCGCACCCGCAAAGGAGGTCTGCCCGATGGTCGAGCACGGTATGTACAGGCTGAGCGATGCCATGGACGCCCTCGAGGATGGCGTTTACATTGTCGGGGAGAACTATGTCGTCGAATATATGAACCGGGCCATGGAGCAGATCTTCGGCCCCGGCGTAGGGGAAAAGTGCTACAAACTGCTGAACGACAGGGACAGTGTCTGTCCCTGGTGCAAATATGAGCAGATCCTCAGTGCCGGCGGCGAGATTGTCAGTGAGGTGTATATTTCCCATCTTAACCGGACCTTCAACCTGGTGGAACTGCCGGTGTCCAATAAAGACGGTTCCATGTCCAAACTGTCCATTTACCGGGACATCACCCAGAAGAAAAAGCAGGAAGCCCGGCTGAAGTCGTCGGAAGAAAACTACAAGCGGTTGTTTAAAAATGCCGGCTGCGGCGTCTTTATCAGCAGCAAGCAGGGCCGGTTTGAGGATGTCAATCCGGCCCTGCTGAAAATGATGGGGTATGACAGCAAGGAGGAGTTTCTCTCCCTGGACCTGGCCGAAGACCTCTACCTCAAGCCCGAAGACCGGGCCACCTACCAGAAAATCGTGGAAAAAAGCGGCCGCGTCATCGACTACGAGGTGGAATGGAAAAAGAAAGACGGCTCCACTATTCAGGTGCTCCTGACCAGCAATGTCCGCTATGGTCCGGAAGGGGAAATCGAAGGATATGAAGGCATCGTCGTCGATCAGTCCGAACGGAAGAAGATGGAAAACCGCATGAAGGAAGCCCTCGACTTCCTTGACAAAACCATCCAATGCTCGCCCAACGCCATTATGGCGGTCAATCTCAGGGGCGAATTGATCATCTGGAACAACGGCGCCGAGCAGATTCTGGGGTATGCCGCCGAAGAGGTGGTGGGCAGGATGAACATCGAAGACATCTACCCGCCGGGCATGGCCCGCCAGGTCATGAAAATGCTGCGGAGCGAAGACTACGGCGGCAAGGGGGTCTTGAAGTCCTTTCCCATGCTGATAAAGAACAAAAACGGCCGGGTAATCGAGGGGAACCTGTCCGCCGGAATCATTTATGATGAAGCTGGCCAGGAAGTGGCCTCGGTGGGTATCTTCGTGGATCTTGGAGAATGGCTGAACATCGAGCGCACCCTCAGCGAAACCCGGCAGCAGCTGCTTCATTCGGAAAAGCTGGCCGCCATGGGACGCCTCACCTCCCAGATCGCCCACGAGCTCAACAATCCCCTGTACGGCATCATGAACACCCTGGAACTGCTCAAAACCGAAATTCCGCCCACCAACAAAAGACGCAAGCTGCTGGACATGTCCCTTTCGGAAATCGAGCGGCTGGTGGATATGCTCAAAAAAATGCTTTCTTTTTCCCAGCCCGACCAGGTGGAAAAAACCAGCCTGAACATCAATACCGTGCTGGAGGAGATCCTCCTTTTTTATGAAAAGCGGTTCAAGGAAAACAGCGTCAAGATCAAGGCCTCCCTGGTCGCAGACCCGGAGCCGGTCTATGCCTCCCGGGATCAGCTGCGGCAGGTCTTTATCAACATCATCTCCAACGCCATGGATGCCATGCCCGATGGCGGGGTCCTCACCGTCAACACCGGCAAGAAAAGCAGCAGCATGGTCATTACCATTGCCGACACCGGCCCCGGTATAAAGGAAGAGCACCTGGAAAAAATTTTCGACTCTTTTTTCACCACCAAGAAAGACAGCGTCAAGGGGGTGGGACTGGGATTGTCGGTCTGCTATGGCTTTATCAAGGATCATGGGGGCGACATCCAGGTCTCCAGCCAGCCGGGACAGGGAGCCACCTTTATCATCACCCTGCCGGTGCACGTCGGAGAATGACCCGGCCAGCCGGTTTCCGCTCCGCATGACCGGTCTTCCCGGCAGGCGCTCTGCCAGAAAGATTACCTCCTCCACCATGGTCTCACCAATGGATCTTATGCGCCCGGCCCGTTGCATTTTTTTCTTGACTTCTATAGTTATTTTATTTAATCTATTTATTACAGAATTTATTTGGTAAATTCTTTTCCCATAAAAACTATAATAACTGTAATAGCTATACAGTTTCTCTGATCAACGAACGCAAGGGGGGCTTGAAATGGAAGATACATTGACCGTATTTACCGCCAGCAAATACTGCAATGTTTCGCCCAAGACCATTATCAACTGGGTGGATGCCGGCCATATCAAGGCCTATCGTACCATCGGCGGGCACAGGCGGATCAAGAAGGATGACCTGGAAGAATTCATGAAAAACCAGGGCATTCCCATTCCCGAGGAAAAAGTCGAAAGCAACCGGAAAAAAATCCTGGTGGTCGATGACGACTTGATCATCGTCGAGTCCATTGTGCAGGCCCTGGAAGAGGATGAATACGATTACGAGGTCATTTCCGCGGCCGATGGATTTGAAGCCGGCCTGCAGGTCAAGCATTTCAATCCCGACCTTATCATCCTGGATATAATGATGCCCGATATCAAGGGATATGAAGTCTGCAAGAAAATCAAGTCCGGCCAGGACACCCGGCATATCAAGATCATCGTTCTGTCGGCCTACCTGGACGAAGAAAAATTCAAGCAGATGAAAGAAAATGGTGCCGACGTGTGTTTTTCCAAGCCCCTGCCCCTGCCGAAGCTCAAGGATGAAGTGGCCAAGCTGCTGGGAATGAAAGAATAGGAGGGAAGCCATGAATTTAAAGGAGTCGCTGCAGAAAAACCGCTTTGTCGTCACCTCCGAAGTTCAGGCACCCCTCGGTGAAGACAGCCCGGAAACCCTGATTGAAAACCTGAAAAAAATCCGGGGCCGGGTGGACGGGGTATCCGTGGCTGAAATCGAACTGGAGGGCATTGTCGGCGACAGCATCAAGACCTGCGACCTGCTGAAACAAAACCGTTTCAACGCCATTTACCAGACCACCACCCGCGACAAGAACCGGTATCAGCTGCAAAAAGACCTGACCCAGGCCGGCGAGGCGGGCGTGGACAATCTTTTGGTATTCACCGAAGACTACCGCATTTCCGGGGACAGCCTGCAGGAATCCATGTTTTTTCATGTCGACTCGGGCAAACTGGCCTCGGTCCTGGAACACCTCAAGCAGGGCCACTCCATTGAAGGCAAACCTCTGCCGAAAAAAATGGATTTCATGCTCGGCTCCGGGGTGGAGACCCCCCAGGGCAGGAATCTGCCCAAGCGGGGACTGGAGGAACTGGAAGACATGATGAACGTCGGGACCGGTTATTTTCTGACCACGCCGGTATTTGACCTGGATCATTTCGACCGCTTCATGAAGCAGGTGGGGGAATTTCACGTGCCCGTCATCGCCGAAGTGATGATCCTGCGCACCGCCGGCATGGGCAAGTTTCTCAACCGCCATTTTCGCTCCGGCCTGGTCCCGGACTGGGTCATTCAGAAGCTGTTGAAGTCGCCGGACAAGACCAGGGCCAGCATCGAGCTGTTCGCGGAAACGGTCAAGGGGCTGAAGGACCTCTGCCAGGGGGTTCACATCATTACCATCGGCGGCGAGGGAAACCTGCCGCAGTACTTGAACGCCGCCAAGCTCAGATAAGAGGGGGTGCGGACATGAGAGAGATGATCGACCTGGACGAATTTTCAGCCGTATTAAAGGAGGAGGTGCTGGAAAAAGTTCCCGGCGCCAACCTGGACCTGTGCCTCACCTGCGGCACCTGTACCGGCGGCTGCCCGGCCTCGGAACAATTCGACCTGGACCCCCGGAAATTTCTGCGCCTGCTGCTGCTGGGCCTGGAAGAAGAGGTCCTGGACAGCCCCTGGGCCTGGGTCTGTACCATGTGCGCCCGGTGCAAGAACGCCTGCCCCATGGACATCGACATTCCCCGGCTGATCTACAATGTCCGGGCCGCCTGGCCCCGCGAAAAAAGGCCCAAGGGAATCCGCGGCTCCTGCGACCAGCACATCCGGACCGGCAACGCCATGGGCGTGTCGACCGGGGACTTTTCCTTCACCGTACAGGACGTGGCCGAGGAGATCCGGCAGGACCATCCCGGTTTTGCCGACCTGCAGGTGTCGGTGGACCGGGTCGGCGCCAGAATCGCCCTCAACCAGAACTCCCGGGAACCGGTCACCGAGCCGGATGAACTGGGGCCGCTGTGGAAGGTGCTGCACCTGGTCGGGGCCGACTGGACCTATCCCACGGTCATGTGGGGCGGAGAAAACTACTGCATGTTCCTGGCCGATGACGAAGGCTGGCGCTATATCATGGAAGAGTTCGTCTATCACATCGAGCACAACCTGGGCTGCGAGATGGTGGTCAACACCGAATGAGGGCACTCCTACTTTTCAATCCTGGAAGGATTGCGCAAATACCAGATTCCCCACTCCTTTGAATTCAAGAGCATTATCGAGCTGTACGCCGACTGGATCCGCGACGGCACCCTGAAGGTGAATGCCGACTGGAACAAGGAGATCCAGGCCAAATTCACCATCCAGGACCCCTGCAATATCGCCCGTAAAACCGGTTCCAACAAGATCGTGGATGATCTGCGGTTCGTGGTCAAAACGGTGGTGGGCGAAGAAAATTTTGTGGAAATGATCCCCAACCGTTCCAATAACTTCTGCTGCGGCGGCGGCGGCGGGTCCCTCCAGGCCGGATATCCGGAACAGCGCCGGGCCTACGGCAAAATCAAGTTCGACCAGATCATGGCCACCGGGGCCACCTATGTCATCGCGCCCTGCCACAACTGCCACTCCCAGATCGAGGACATGGGCGCACATTACGGGGGCAATTATCGTGTGGTTCATCTCTGGACGATCCTCTGCCTGGCCCTGGGAGTGCTGGGCGAAAATGAACGGGCCTACCTGGGACCGGACCTGGCCGGTCTCAACATCCTGCAAACAGGAGGGTAACCATGGCCGAAAAAACAACCGGCGCGGTCCTGGTCGTCGGGGCCGGCATCGCCGGCGTGCAAGCCTCACTGGATCTGGCCGATTCCGGCTACCTGGTCTACCTGGTGGACAAGGCGCCGGTCATCGGCGGCAAAATGGCCCAGCTGGACAAGACCTTCCCCACCAATGACTGCTCCATGTGCATCCTTTCCCCCAAGCTGGTGGAAGTGGGCCGTCACCTCAACATCGAACTGCTGACCCTCACGGAAGTGCTTGCCGTCGAAGGAGAAGAGGGCGACTTCACCGTGACCGTCCGCCAGTCGCCCCGCTACGTGGACATGGACCGGTGCATCGCCTGCGGGGCCTGTGCCGAAAAATGCCCCCGCAAGGTCCGCGACGAGTTCCACGAAGGCGTTGATCTGCGCAAGGCCATCTACCTGCCCTATCCCCAGGCCGTGCCGCTGAAATATGCCATCGACGCCGACCACTGCATTTATTTTGAAAAAGGGAAATGCAAGGCCTGTGTAAAATTCTGTCCCACCGAGGCCATCCGCCTGGATGATACCGCCCGGGACCTGGAACTGAAAGTGGGCGCGGTCATCGCCACCCCCGGGTTTACGGCCTATGATCCGGCCGGCGGGGAGCATTACCAGTACGAGACCAGCCCCAACGTGGTCACCAGCCTGGAATTCGAGCGCCTGCTTTCGGCCAGCGGTCCCACCGGCGGGGAACTGAAACGAATTTCCGACGGTGAAACCCCGCACAAAATTGCCTGGCTCCAGTGCGTCGGTTCCCGGGACATTCATGAAGGGGCCCACAGCTACTGCTCCTCGGTCTGCTGCATGTACGCCAACAAGCAGGCGGTCATCGCCAAGGAACACAGTCATGACGATCTGGATGCGGCCGTTTTTTTCATGGACATGCGCACTTATGGCAAGGAGTTCGACGCCTATCAGATCCGGGCCGAAGATGAAAGCGGCGTCCGCTTTATCCGCTCCCGCGTTCACTCGGTGTTCCCCCTGCCCGACGACCGGCTGCGGATCGTCTACGCCAGTGAATCGGGTTCGACCATGGAGGAAATTTTCGACCTGGTGGTCCTGTCGGTGGGCTTCTCGCCCTGCGCCGGCGCCCGCGAACTGGCGGCCAGCCTGGGGATCGAGCTGAATGAGCACGGTTTTGCCGCCACCGCCGACCTGGCCCCGGTGTGCGCCTCCCGGCCTGGCATTTATGCCTGCGGCACCTTTCAGGAGCCCAAGGATATTCCGGCGGCCGTCATGGAAGCCTCGGCCGCGGCGGCCGGCGCTTCTGCGAAACTGTCCGGCCAGCGCTGGCAGCTGACCCGCGCCAGAACCCTGCCGCCGGAACGGGATATCGCCGGCGAGGAACCCCGGATCGGCGTTTTCGTCTGCAACTGCGGCATCAATATCGGCGGCGTGGCCGACGTACCGGCCGTCCGCGATTACGCCGCCACCCTGCCACAGGTGGTCCACGTGGAGGACAAGCTGTTCGCCTGTTCCCAGGATTCCCTGGACCAGATCAAGGCGATCATCGAGGAAAAGCAGCTCAACCGGGTGGTGGTCGCCTCCTGCTCGCCGCGAACCCATGAGCCGCTCTTCCAGGAAACCATCCTGGACGCCGGCCTGAACAAGTACCTGTTTGAAATGGCCAATATCCGGGACCAGAACACCTGGGTACACATGAATGACCCCGCCCGGGCCACGACCAAGGCCAGGGAACTGGTGCGCATGGCCGTGGCCAAGGCCGCCCGCACGGAGCCGCTGCACCAGGTCGCTCTGGATATTACCCGCTCCGTGCTGATCGTCGGCGGCGGCGTGGCCGGGCTGGAAGCCGCCTTGGGTGTGGCCGAACAGGGATACCAGGCCGTGCTGGTGGAAAAATCCGGACAACTGGGCGGGGTGGCCCGTGACCTGCGGGCCACCTGGCAGGGAGAAGACATTTCCCGCTACCTGGCCGGCCTGGTTGACCGGGTCACCGGCAGCGACCGCGTCACCGTGCTGCTGAACAGCCAGGTCACCGGCTCGGCCGGCTCCTACGGCAATTTCGTGACCACCGTGGCCGGCTCCGGAAAACCAGAAAAAACGATCACGGTCGAACACGGGGCCACCATCATCGCCACCGGCGGCCAGGAGGACAAGCCCGACCTCTACCTCTACGGCCGCCATCCGGATGTGCTCACCCACCTGGACATGGACCGGGCCCTGGCGGGAAAAGACGACCGCCTCACCGCTGCCCGCTCGGTGGTGTTCATCCAGTGCGTCGGTTCCCGGGACGAGAACCATCCTTATTGCAGCAAGACCTGCTGCACCCACAGCCTGAAAAGCGCCCTGGAAGTCAAGCAGCGCAATCCCCGGGCCCGGGTCTTCATCCTCTACCGGGATATCCGCGCCTATGGCTTCCGCGAATCGCTCTACAAAAAAGCCCGGGAAAAGGGAATTATTTTCATCCGGTTTGAACCGGAGCAGCCGCCCCAGGCAGCCCTCCACCGCGACAAGCAGCTGGTGGTCACGGTGACTGACCATGTCCTGCGGCGGCCGGTCCGGATTTCACCGGACCTGCTGGTGCTGGCCACCGGCATCATTCCCGCCGCCAACAAGGACCTCTTCGAGATTTTCAAGGTGCCGGTCAACAACGACGGTTTCCTGGTGGAGGCGCACGCCAAGCTGCGGCCGGTTGATTTTGCCTCGGACGGACTGTTCGTGGCCGGCCTGGCCCATTACCCCAAGCCCCTGGAGGAAACCATCGCCCAGGCCCGGGCGGCGGTTTCCCGGGCCATGACCATCATCTCCCGGGACGCCCTCCTGGTCGGAGGAGTGGTGGCCGAAGTCGATCCGGAGCGCTGCGCCGTCTGCCTGACCTGCGTCCGGACCTGCTCTTACGGGGTTCCTTTTATTCATGAAGACGGGTATGCCGTCATTGAAGCCGCCGAATGTCACGGCTGCGGATCCTGCGTGGCGGAATGTCCGGGCCAGGCCATTACCCTGCGGCATTTCACCGATGAGCAGATCCTGGCCAAGACCCACGCCCTGTTCGCGGAGACCTGACGCTAACCGGCCCAATCAACATGGGGGAATCGATCATGACGGACAATTTTGAACCGAAAATCATCGCCTTCTGCTGCCAGTACTGAGCTTATGCGGCCGGGGACCTGGCAGGTTCCCTGCGACTCTCCTATCCCGCCGCGGTCAAAGTGGTCCAGGTGCCCTGCTCCGGGCGGGTGGATGTTATTCATCTGCTCAACGCCATCGAAGACGGGGCGGACGGGGTTTACGTGGCCGGTTGCCTGGAAGGCGAATGCCATTTTCGCAGCGGCAATCTCAAGGCCGCCCGCAAGGTGGCTTATGTGAAAAAGATTCTCGGGGAGATCGGTATCGAGCCGGAACGGGTGGCCATGTATAACCTCTCTTCCGCCCAGGGCCAGCGTTTCGCCGAAATCGCCCGGGAAATGGCGGCCGCGGTGACCGCCCTGGGGCCTTCTCCTTTGCGCCGGAAAAAACCGGCCGCCTGAGGGGGGGCTGACCGAAAACCGGCCCCAGCGGTAATTTCGATAAAATGGGCCATTATTCAAGAGGTGAGCCATGATTGTTGCTGATCGCAAACCACTGGAAGAACTCCTGGCCATGATCGCTCCTTTTTCCAGGATTCTGCTGGTCGGGTGCAAGGGCTGCGTCACCGTCTGCAACGTGGGCGGCGCCAAGGAAGTGGAAGTGCTGGCTGCGGCCCTGAATATCGCCCGCAAAAAAGAGGGCGCGGCCATTCAGATAGATACCCGGGTGCTGGAGCGGCAGTGCGACACGGAATATATTGAGCAGCTGCGCCCGGATGTAGCCGATTATGAGGCGGTTCTCTCCATGGCCTGCGGCGTGGGGCCGCAGTTTCTCTCCGAGGCCTATCCGGAGCAGCGTTTTTTTCCGGCCGTGGATACGACTTTTTACGGCGGCGCGGTGAGCCATGGTGTCTGGGAAGAACGCTGCGCCGGCTGCGGGACCTGCCTGATTCACCATTTTGACGGACTCTGCCCCATTGCCCGCTGTGCCAAGAGCCTCCTGCACGGCCCCTGCGGCGGTTCGGCCGACGGCGTCTGCGAAGTATCCCGGGAGACCGAATGCATCTGGGACACCATCGTGAAAAAAAAGATGGCCGCCGGCCGGCTGGATGACCTGCTGCAGATCCGTGAGCCTAGGGACTGGCGCACCGCCCGGGACGGCGGCCCCCGGCGGAGCATCCGGGAAGAGTTGATTCAAAACGGATAAGGAGACACTCCATGAGCGACATGAAATCAGGGAGCAACCTGGAAAAAGTGCTGCGGGCCGGTCATTTCGCTTTTACCGGGGAGTGCGGTCCGCCCAAGGGCGCGGACACGGAGCATCTGACCAAAAAGTTCGGCTATCTCAAGGGCAACGTCGATGCCGTCAACATGACCGACAACCAGACCGCCGTGGTCCGCATGTCCAGCCTGGCCGCCTCCCACCTGATGATCCATGAAGGACTGGAGCCCAATTTCCAGATGGTCTGCCGGGACCGCAACCGCCTGGCCCTGACCAGTGACATCCTCGGCGCCCACGCCCTGGGAATACGCAACATCCTCTGCCTGTCCGGGGACCACCAGACCTTCGGCAATCACCCCCAGGCCAAGAACGTTCACGACATTGACTCCATGCAGCTAATCCGGCTGGCCGTCAAAATGCGGGACGAGGGCAAGTTCATGAACGAAAAAGAAGAGCCGGTGGAAGGCCGGCCGGCCATGTTCGTCGGGGCCGCCTGCAATCCCTTTGCCGATCCGTTTGAATACCGGGTTTACCGACTGGCCAACAAGATCGCCGCCGGGGCCGACTTCATCCAGACCCAGTGCATCTTCAACATGGACAAGTTCCGGCAGTTCATGAAAATGGCGGTCGATATGGGACTTGCTGAAAAATGCTTCATCCTGGCCGGGGTGACCCCCATGAAAAGCGCCGGCATGGCCAATTTCATGAAAAAGTTCGTGCCGGGCATGGATATTCCGGACGCCCTGGTCAAGCGCCTGAAAGGGGTGGACAAGGACCAGCAGCCGGAAGAGGGCATCCGCTTTGCCCTGGAACAGATCGCCGAATTCCGGGAGATGGAAGGGGTGGCCGGGGTGCACCTGATGGCCATTGAATGGGAGCACAAGGTGCCGGAAATCGCCGAACGGGCCGGGGTCCTGCCGCGCCCCGCCCCTGATTCGAATATTTCGTGAAAAAAAGCCGGAGCAATCGATACCGGCCGGGGAACATTATCTCTGACAAAAATTCATTTTGACAGGCCCGCTTTTTTTGTTTATTATCATAGTAAATTAGTTGCAATATATCAGATTGCTTTAGTATGATATATTGACAGTGATAACCTTCCACTCCGGCGCCTCCCGGGTTATCCCCAACAATTTTCCATCCTCGCCAAAAAAGGATGCCAACGTGCAATACAAGAACATTTTATTCTGCACCGACTATTCCGATGACGCCGAATCCGCATTTACCCACGCCCTGGACCAGGCCGTCAAGTATCAGGCCAGATTGCATTTCATGAATGTGATTCCCTCGGTGAATCCCTGCGGCCTTCATTTGCATGAATCCTTATCTTCGGAAGAAAGCGCGAAAAAATCGGAAGAGGAGGATGAACGTCACCGTTTGGAAGAGCTGGGCGCCCTGAAAAGCGTTTACGAAAAAAGATGTCAGGGTGAGATTGATTATTCCTTTATCGTCAAGGTAGGCTCCCCGGATTTTGAAATTATTAGTTATGCCGACGAAAACCAGATTGACTTGATCATCCTGGGGACGGCTGGGCACAAAGAGGATAAGCGCCGGACTTACACCAAAACAGCGGCCAATGTGTCCAAATTCGCCAATTGTCAGGTCATCACCATCGGTAGCCCCAACCGCTCTCAAAGGACGGGTTCTTGAATACGTTACCTCATATACGGCAGGAAGGGTAATGGACCTTACCAACAAAGACAGCCTGCAGGATTTAACCTTTAAAAGTATTCTGGATGCTCTGCCGTGCTATTTGATGATCCAGGATAAAGATTTTAACATCCTTTTTTCCAACCACAGCTTATTAAAAGATTTCGGGCCCGCCATTCGAGGGAAGACCTGTTACTCGGTTTTAAAAGGTGCCCAATACCCATGTCAGGATTGCCCGGTAAGAGAGACCTTTCGCGATAAGGGGTTTCATGTTTCCGAGGAGATTGTGTACTACGCTGATGGTCGGATGATGGAAATGCTGGCCTTCTCCGCCCCTTTTTTTGATGTGGTGGGAAACGTCATTGCTTCTTTAAAACTTCTGGCCGACGTAAGCGCCATCAAGAATATTCACCGGGAAATGGTCACCCTGGGCCAATCCATCGCCTTTTTGTCACATGATATTAAAAATATTCTGGAAAACATTCAGGGCGGCGTCTACGTCGTGGATGAAGCCATGCATGATCAGGATAAGTCTCTTTCTATACAGGGATGGGACGTGGTCAAACGCAATATCACCGAACTGACCCGCATAACGCAAAACATTCTGTTTTCCGCCAAAGACCAGCAGCCGCGATTGCAGGATGTTTCCCCGGAGGACCTGAGCCGGCAGGCCGGGCAGTTGTTCGCGGACAAAGCCCAATCTTTGGGCGTGCAATTGCTCCTGCAGTTGACCCCGGATCTGCCCACCATAAAAATGGATCCGGCGGGGATTTCACGCCTGCTGAGCAACTTGATCTGGAACGCGCTGCAGGCCTGTCAAAAAGACAAGCAGCAACACCTCCACCAGGTTTTTCTGCGGCTGGATTATTATGACCGTCAGCATTTTATGTTTGAAGTGGAAGACAACGCCACCGGCATGGACAAAAACACCTATGACCATATTTTTCAGGACTTTTTCTCCACCAAGGGCCATACCGGCACAGGTCTGGGATTAATGCTGGTCAAAAAAATCGTCAAAAACCATAGCGGCAAAATAGAAGTTTTGACCAAGCAGGGGCGGGGGAGTCTGTTTCGGATTATTTTTCGATTGCCGTAAAAAGTGGCGATCCGGCTGGTAGTCGGACAGGGCATAACATAGAAAGGGGCGTTCAGCCCGGATATTGGCGAACTATCCGGGCCGGGGTATACCCGGCGAAAGGGATTGGGCATGGAACAAGACGAAAAAACCATATTGGTAATTGATGACAATGCCGATTACCTGTTTACCATGGAAACATTTTTAAGACGCAACGGTTTTCAGGTATTAACTGCGGCGGATGGGCAGAAGGCACTGGAATTAGTTAAAGAACAGGCACCGGACCTGATTCTGCTGGATGTCATGATGGAGTCGCTGTATTCCGGTTTTGAAATCTGCCGGCGGCTGAGAACCGATGCCGCCCTGGCCGAAATTCCCATCATCGGCATCTCCGGCATGAAGGATGAACTGGGCGTTCAAATCGATCTCCATAGGGATGCGGACTATTTCAGCCCGGATCACTTTTTTGACAAGCCGGTAGACAAATCCGAACTGCTCCGGACCATCAAGCAACTGCTGGGCCAAAAGAACGGCTGAATCCGGTTTCGGGAGCCAGTTCTTCTTCCGGCTGGCGACGGACCGGGGAAAACCGGCGGCAGGATCTCGCTGCGGAACGTAATCGCAATAAATGTGGCCGGGTTGAACCCGATAAAAGCCGAAGCCATCAACCGCATAATTTTTTGACGCTTAATCAGGAAAAACATGGGTAAACTTCGCACGCAGCTAATGTGGTCGCTGGGAGCCTTCCTTGTTGCAGGGGCGGGATGGCTCGCCCTCGGGCAGGCCGGGGATCTGGTCTCCCGCCAGGAACAGGTGAAACGTCCTGATATCATAACGATTAATATCTCCACCACGGGAGCGGCAAAAGACGAGATGCCGCCGGTCCAGTTTGTTCACGGGCTGCACAGCCAAGCCGTCGACCAAGATTGCGCGGTTTGTCACCAGGCAAAAGGCGCTGCCCTGGACTTTAGGTTCAAGCGTCGGGAACAGCTGGCGGCGGCGGCGGCCGGAGATTTCTATCATGAACACTGCATCTCCTGCCATGTTGACCAGAGGGCGGCGGGTCAAAAAACAGGGCCCCGGATCGGTCAATGCCGGCTGTGTCACAAAACACGGAACCTCTGGGAATCATCTCTCCAGCCGGCAGGATTTGACCCGTCATTGCATTACCGGCATGAAAGCTCCACCGCCATCCAGCCGGAGACAGGCGACGACCAGACAAACTGCCGGGTCTGCCATCATCAGTATGACCAGCAGACCGGACGATTGTATTATGAAGAAGGCACCGAAGAGCCTTGCCTGTACTGTCACCAGGACCAGCCAACCGAATCAGTACGGTCTTTGCGCCAGGCCTCGCATGATTCCTGCGTGGCCTGTCACCAGAAACTGGAGGAGCAAAAAACCGGAACCGGCCCCGTTACCTGCACCGCCTGCCACGGTCCGGAGGATTTGCGGGACTAACCCGGCTATTGCCGGGGTTGATCGGGGCGCAGCCCCGGCGAAACCGAACGGTAAGTTTTTTCGCCTTGCATTCAGAGGGAGGACCCCATGTATGAATTATTAACCGGTTATCTGTTCTGGCTGTCGCTGGCCGTATTTTTCATCGGCTGCCTGGTCCGCCTGGTTCTGTATTTCCTGGGGCTCGACTGGCAACTGGACCGCGTGGCCTATACGGCTCACCGCTTCCGCGGCGCCAAAGGGGCCTGGCGATCCATCTATAAATGGCTGCTGCCCTTTGGAACCCATAGCTGGCGTCAGCATCCGCTTATGACCTTTCTTTTTTTCGGCTTTCATGCCGGCGCCATACTGGTCCCCCTGTTTCTTCTGGCCCATAAGACCTTTTTGGACCATAAAATCGGAATTTCCCTGTTTACCCTGGATACCGCCCTGGCGGATATCCTGACCTGGATGGTTATCGTCACCGCTTTTTTTCTGATTTTAAGACGGTTGGCACTGCCCCAGGTGCGAATCCTGTCAACCTGGTCTGATTACCTTATCCTCGTGGTGGCGGTGGCACCTTTTATAACCGGTCTTCTGGCTCGTTACGAGGTAAGCAACTACTCCTTCTGGCTGCTGACGCACATCCTGTGTGGAGAATTGCTGCTGGTTTTAACCCCGTTTACCAGGTTATCGCACATGGTTCTTTTTTTCGCCTCCCGGGCCCAGTTGGGGATGGATTTCGGCATCAAGCGGGGCGGTTTGAGAGGAACCCCGATAACTTGGTAGCCGGTCATAATTCTGATGCGCGCATGTCGGCTATCACCTGAGCCCGGATATTTCATGACGCAAAGCGGCAGTAAAGCTACCGCGAATATCGACCAAGGCCGCAGAGGCGCTCAAGGTGACTCGCCCGAAGGGTGAATTTTTTCGACATCTAAATGGTTAAAATTCCATAACCGGCCAATGACAATCTGTATTTTTAAACAAGCTGGAAATTATCAATAACCATTCAGTAAGGAGAAAATTAATGCCGGAAGGAACCCTTTGCAACAAAAAGCCCTTGGAAACGGCGGAAGAGATCATCGCCTTGCTCGGTGATAAGGGCGGCGGCCAATACTACGAGGAGATGAAAGAGCTCGAGGTGGATACGGACCTGCTGCAGAGCAGACTCCGAAAAACCTTCAAATCCCGCCTGAAAACCTGGCTGAAGATCTGCGCCCATTGTGGTATGTGCGCGGAAAGCTGCTTTCTGTACCTGGTCAACGACCGGGATCCCCGGCAGGTGCCGGCCTATAAGATCCAATCCACGCTGGGAGAAATCGTTAAACGGAAAGGAAAAGTCAGCAACGAATTCATGCGCCACGCCATGGAAGTGGCCTGGTCCCAGTGCACCTGCTGTAACCGCTGCGGACTCTACTGTCCGCACGGCATTGATACCGGCATCATGTTCAGCTACTTGCGGGAGCTGCTCTATCAGCAGGGATTCGTCCCCTGGGAGCTGAAGATCGGAGCCGGCATGCATCGTGTTTACCGCGCCCAGATGGATGTAACCGACGAGGATTTCGTGGAAACCTATGAATGGATGGTGGAAGAATACGAGGAAGACTATCCCGGCCTGACGGTTCCCATTGACAAGGAAGATGCCGATATTTTGTACACGGTCAACGCCCGGGAAGTCAAACATTATCCCGAGGACCTGGCCGAAGCCGCCATCCTGTTTCACCTGGCCGGAGAAAACTGGACGGTGCCCTCCTCCGGCTGGGAGGAAACAAGCCTGGCCATGTTCGCCGGGGACTCGGAAGCCTGCAAAATGCAGGTAGCCAGCGTTTACGCGGCCATGGAAAGACTGCGGCCCCGGCGAATGATCGGCACCGAATGCGGACACGCCCACCGGGCGACAGTCGTCGAGGGTCCCTACTGGGCGGGAAGGAAAAACGGACTGCCGCCGGTGCCGTCGATCCATTACGTGGAGTGGCTGGCCGAAGCCCTGCGGGAAGGAAAACTCAAGATTGACCCCGCCAAACGCCTTAAACAGTCAGTAACCATACAGGATTCCTGCAATTATGTCCGCAACCACGGTTTAAAGGAAATAACCCGGGAAATCATGGAGTACATTATCGAGCCGGGGTATTTTATCGAAATGGCCCCCAACCGGGAACACAATTACTGCTGCGGCGGCGGCGGCGGCTTTAACGGGATCGGCCTTTACCGGGCCCAGCGCAACAAGGCCCTGATCACCAAGCGGGACCAGATCCTCCACACCGGCGCCGGCCTGGTCATCGCCCCCTGCCACAACTGCTGGGACGCTATCCGTGACCTGGAGGAAGAATATACCATCGGTATCCGGTGGTCCTTTTTAAAGCCGCTGATCCTGGAAATGGTGGAGATTCCGGATCATTTGAAACCCGAACAATAACCGCCGGGGCAGCCAACCCGGGGACAGGCAGGGTGCACATGTTTAAAAAAATACTGTTTGCGACGTCAGCGACCGAGACCAGTGATCACGCGGCCCGGGTGGCCTTTAATATCGCCGCCGCCAGCCGCTCGGAACTCCATATCTTTCACGTGCTGGGGGTTCCCTCCCGGGGATACAGCCAGACGGTGACCGATGTAAAAACCCGGGAAAAGGTGGAAGTGGACGAGGAGTATATCGCCTGGGTCAAGGAGGAGATCCGCACCTATTACGAGAAGCAGTTGAGCGACCGGATCACGGCCACCATTGAGGTAGCCGTGGGCTTTCCACACCGGGAAATTCTGCGGCAGGCCCGGGCCATCGCGGCGGACCTGATCATGCTGGGCCGCAGCTCAGGAGACAAGGAAGATTTGGCCTACAAAAAGAGCATCACCGGTTCCACCATTCAGCGGGTATTGAAAGCCGCCGGCTGTCCGGTCATGGTGATCAGCCGACCGGCCGCTTCCTTCTGGGGCGACATTTCCAGCATCCTCCTGGGAACGGACTTTTCCCGGGCCGCCGACCGCGCCTTTGGCTTTGCCGCCGAGCTGGCCCGGAAGACGGGGGCGGAACTGCATATCTTTCATGCCCTGGATATCAGCCCCATGCTGCTGGGGAAAAGCTTCTCCCAGGATGAAATCGAGCAGCAGCGGCGGGTGGCCCTGCGCCGGATCCGGAGCAAGTACCTGGCCGGACTGGAGGGAATCGACCATTATTCCCTGGAAGCATGGGAAGGGATCCCTTTTGTTGAAATCGTCAAATACGCCCGGGAACATCACGCCGATCTGATAGTCATGGCTCACCATTCCCACATCGTCGAAGATGAGAGCCCGGCCGCGGGAAGCACGCTGGAACAGGTCATTGTCCGGGCCGGCTGCCCGGTGATAAGCATGAACAAGTAGACAATGACCTGGTTTCAGCCCAACCACAATGGGATTGCCAAGAGGTGATGATGAAAAAGATTCTGATCATCGACGATGATCCGAGCGCTCGGGAGTACCTCGGCTCGGTATTCGAGGACAATGGTTATCAAACGATAACCGCCGCCGACGTTCCTGACGCCCTGGCCGCGGCCAAGGCGGAGAGGCCGGATCTGATTACCCTGGACCTGGAACTGCCCGGTGAATGGGGCCCCCGGTTTTACCGCCACATGTCCCAGCAGCCGGAACTGAAAAACATCCCTGTTATCGTCATCAGCGGGCTGACCGGGAGCAAGTACGCCATCGGCAAGGCCGTGGCCAGCCTGACCAAGCCCTTTGATCGGGACGAACTGCTGACCATCGTCCGGGACACGATCGGCCCGGACGATTAGCCCGGGTATTGTTACCCGGCTCCATCCACAGGCGGGATATTGAGGCCAGCTCCAGGAGCAACGGCTGCGCCCTGGGACCGGAACAATGCGCCGTCCCCCTGCAAGGCTTCCCGGGATCCGGCGCAGCGGTCCCGGAAAAAAACCGGCGATCACACTGGGGATACATTCCAATGGCCCAGACCATACTGCTCATCGACCATGACTCCAGCCATGCCGGCGCTCTGAAGATCTACCTGGCGCGCAAACACGTCGAGGTGGTGGTGGCCGGGACCGGTGACCGGGCTCGCCGGCTACTGGGAGATCCGACCATGGATATCATTCTGGCCAACCCTTACGGGCTGGAGAAGGATTTCTCGGCAGACCTGCTGGCCTTCAAAACCGCCCATATCCTGCCTCCCCTGATCCTGTTTGCGCCGGCCGATATGATGGATCGGGCCATGGAAGAATTCGGTACTCTGGCCATTGATTACCTGACCACGCCGCTGAACAGCAAAGCCCTGGCCCTGGCCCTGGAATACGGCCGGAAGAGTATCAACACCGAAAAAAAACTGGCCAACTATTCCCAGCGCCTGAGTGACCTGCACAATGCCCAGATCCTTTATCACCAGCTTTTCAACGAGGTTCCCTGTTATATCACCGTCCAGAACCGGGATCTGCGCCTGACCGACACCAATCAGCTTTTTAAAAGAGATTTCGGCAATACCGTGGGCGGTTATTGTTATGAAATTTACAAGCACCGGGACTCTCCCTGCCCGGAATGCCCGGTGGAGAAAACCTTTGCCGACGGCAGAACCCACGGCACGGAAGAAGTGATCAAATCACGATCAGGGCAACATTATAACGTTATCACCCAGACCGCGCCCATCAAGGATGAACACGGCAACATCACCCAGGTCATGGAAATATCCACCAATATCACCAAGATTCGGCATCTCCAGGACCACCTGTCCTCCCTGGGGCTGATGCTCGGTTCCATTTCTCACGGCATCAAGGGCATGCTGACCGCCCTGGACGGGAGCATCTATCAACTGGAAACAGGCCTGGCCAGGAACGACCACCAGCGGACCGTGAAAGGATTCGGGCAGATCAAAAAGGTTTCCGAAGGCATCAAGAAAATGGTTCTGGACATTCTCAATTACGCCAAATTTCGGGAACTGCAGTACGAGCAGGTCGATGTGCGGAAACTGGCCGCCAACGCCGTGGCCACTGTTCGCCAACTGGCCGACGACGCCGGCGTGGACATCGAAACCGACGTGGCGGAATCCCTGGGCACGGTCGAACTCGACACCAACTGGATGCAGACGGCCCTGGTCAATTTTCTGGAAAACGCCGTGGACGCCTGCGCCCTGGACAAAAAGAAAATTGCCCACCGGATCACACTCGCCGCCTGGCCCCGGAATGACCGGGAATTCTGCTTGGCCATTGAAGACAATGGCATGGGCATGGTTGAAGACACTCGCAATTCCCTGTTTACACTGTTTTTTTCCTCCAAGGGGGCCCGGGGGACCGGGCTGGGACTGTTTATCGCCAACCACGTGGTGGAACAGCACGGCGGCGCTATTCAGGTGACTTCGCAACCCGAGCAGGGGACCCGATTTGAAATTTGCCTGCCCCGGACGCGAACCAAACAGCCACGGTTTAATTCTCTGCCCCGCCCGTATGGCACCATGACTTACTGATGAGAAAATACCCGTGGACAGATCAAGGCAAAGCCGATAAATTGAATTTTTGGACTATATGTTTCTTCGGCTTGTTCAAATTAGGCGATCCGTTCCTATGAGGACCGCTTTCGAACCCGCGAAACGAGAAACGCTGACGGGTAGAATGCGACTGACGACAAAAAGCAGGTATGGCACGCGGCTGTTACTGGATCTGGCCATCCATGGCGGCGGAAAGCCCGTTCCCCTGGGAGATATTGCCAAACGCCAGAACATCTCCCGAAAATACCTGGAGCAGTTGATCCGCAAGCTCAAAAGAGACGGTCTTGTCACCAGCAGGCGCGGTCCGTTCGGAGGACATATTCTGGCCCGGCCACCCGGACAGATTACCATAGGTGATATTGTCCGTACCCTGGAAGGGACAACCGCCCTGACCGAATGTTCCGAGTCCCAGGAGCCCTATTGCGGGGTCTGCAACCGGGCCGGAGAATGCCTGTCCCGATGGGTTTGGATCGAAGCCAGCAATGCAATGTTTGAGCGACTCAATCAGATCACTCTGGAAGAGTTGATCAACGGGGATCGTAAGTAGCTTCCTGGCCCGAATATTTCAAGAATTTTTTCGATTCCATCAATCCCGTGACTACCTGACCCCGGATGAGGTTTATTTTAACCTTACTCCTTCATTGTGGGTTGCAGCCTGATGATTGCACCAATATCCGGGCCAGCCTATCAGACCATGATTCTTTGCTTATGATTCAGCAAATTTGCAGCCTCCCCGGGGTTGCAAATCGTCCTGAAAAACGCTACAATCGGTTATATGAAACACGAAGCCATAGTAATAACCGGTGCAACCGGCTGCGGTAAAACACCCTTGGGCGATTATCTGGAAACACACGGCCTGAACGGGCGTTCCTGTGCGCATTTCGACTTTGGCGCCCAACTGCGGAAAATCGCCGACCAGGGACATGCCCGGATCAGCCCGGCGGATCGGAACTTTATTATAGAAGTGCTGACCTGCGGTGCCCTGCTGGAAAAAGACCGCCTGCCGCTGGCGGCAGCCATTTTCCAGGCCTTTATCCAGGACAACCGGGTTACGCCGGATCGCTTGCTCATCCTCAACGGCCTGCCCCGGCATGTCGAACAAGCCCGGTTCATGTCGGACCTGGTGGATGTCAGACAGGTGCTCCACCTGTGCGGATCTCCGGAGGTTGTCTGCTGCCGGATCCGGAAAAATACCGGCGGTGACCGCACCGGTCGGACCGATGACATCCCGGACGCCATTACCCGGAAAATAAAAATTTTCCGCCAGCGCACCCTGCCCCTGCTGGGGTATTACCGGGACCGGGGAGTTCCGATTGATGAATATCCGGTCACCGGGGATTCCTCCGCACCGGACATGGCCGATTTTCTCTTCCGGACAAAACAATTTATCCAGCAGCCGGCCTAACCACCGGTTGATTTAAGACCGCACTCATGCCGCCTGGTTGCTGTCCGGTATGCTTGTTGTTAAAGAAGGTTGACAAAATTTGATGAAAACGATAAAAACTATTATTTTGAGATAATGCCCATAACAGGAAGCAATATGGAGGCTGGAATGTCACAGAAAACGGGCGCGGTGCTGGTGGTCGGCGGCGGTATCACGGGGATGCAGTCGGCGCTGGACC
>CAYTQK010000014.1:0-21460 GCA_964439745.1 uncultured Desulfobacterales bacterium | reverse complement strand
GTAGTGCCGCCAGCTTTCGTTCCAACGTGGTAATCTCTCCATCGGCCGTAGACAACACTGCGGCAATGGCTTGCTGTTCAGCTAAACACGGCAGTTTGATATGAATTCCTTGAATCGTCTCTCTGCTAAGACTTGGGACTCCTGATGCCTCATTATATTGATGCCAGTGAATGGTTTTTAACAAATTGTGCAAGAATAACATGTCTATATCTACGACTGCATGTATCGCAAAAGTTGTGTCTACAGCCCAAAATGGCTCATCAATAAATATAGGAGAATCAATCGTTCCTTTTCTTCCAAGTAGAATTGCAGGTGGCTGGAATAAAGCTTTACTCGCATATCCCATTAAACCACCCGTTCCGAATACAGCCACTCCACCACTTAGGGACTTAACATCCTTCCAGTCTTTGCCATATGCAATCGATACAATATCACTCAGCCTAACTTCCTTCCAACCCTCCGGAATTATAACTTCACTATTCCCGGCCCCCAATGCAGAGTCAAAGTCTGGCAACCGGCGGCGACCCGTCAAAAGATGCCGCATCAACCCCTTTTTGATATTACGCTTTTTCTCAATCTTCTGCTCATACACTCGGATCGCCTTGCCCCAACACTCCAACACCTCGGCAATCGCTTCCTGTTCGGGGAGGGAGGGGAGAGGAGCAGGGACTAGCGCGAAATCCTTGAAATAGAGTCTAAGTCTATCATCAACAATTCCGTATGAATATGACCACAGCTTGTTAAGACCTAATCGTGATTTAAAAAAAAGTAGCATAAAATCAGAGTTGCAATAATCCGGCACGGGACGACAGACAACGTAAGCTGGACTAACAATACAAGTCTCGCGAGAAACTGCCACGGCTCCCTGCCACATTCTCATCATGTTGTAAGCAATATCGCCGGGTTCAACCAGCAGGCTGTCACTGGCTGACAGGTTGCTTTCAACTCTTCGTTCCAGAGATCCCCTGGGGACCAATCCGTGTTCTTGCGACACGGAAAATACTGGCGCCTCATCTGTCCCATGCGCATTTCGCTTCTCGAATACGTCGCCCAAGCGGCAGCACTTCCAATCCTCCGGGATCCATCCAACTTTTGTTTTTTTGTATCCCGGTTTATTCTTATTCTTCTGCATAAATCGCCCACATATATAGCTGCTGTTACCTAATCATATCGTCATTCTGCTGTCTGCTCTGGTGAATCTTCCGAACCAGGTTCCTCTTCTTCAGCCTGGGGTTCTTCAATTTGAATTTGAAATTTGGCCGCAATCTGATTCAACAATTCCCTCTGTTTATTATCTTCTGTTTTCCAAAACAGATTATTGAAAGGTTCCCCCAAGTGCCCTCTAATCCAATTGTCTGCCCTTTACTGCCTTCTTTTAGAATTAGTTTAGAGAGTGTTGCAGCAACCCTTTCATGTGTTTTATGAACAAAGACGTCTGTATCTGCCGCCTTTTCGGGCAAGATGTCAAAATCATATGCGACGTTTTTTTCTTTACTCATTGTTTTCCTCCCAATTTATTACCCCCCAATAGGTCAAAAGCGTCTTCTATCTGTCCGGTGACAGCAACATGGTAAATTCCCTATTCCTCGTCCTCACCCAACTGCTTTACGGCGCGGTCATCGACCAGCAACCGCATCTGCTGGATCGCGATCTGGTTCAGCCTTTCCAATCGTTCCGCCTGAGTCAATCCTTCCTGGATAAAATGGGCATTGAGATTTTCCAGATTGGCCAGGCAGACCAGTTGCGACACGTTGGCAAAATCACGGATATTGCCTTTTTCAGATGGGTTCTCATCCCGCCATTGTTTTGCCGTTTTTCCAAAAAGGGCCATGTTTAAAACATCGGCTTCGGAGGCATACACCAGATTGATCTGATCCCTGGTCAGTTCAGCAGGGATGAGATGCGCTTTGATGGCATCGGTATGAATACGGTAATTGATTTTCGTCAGGTTGCGTTTAACTGACCAATCCAGCTCCTTGGTTTCTGCTTCTTTAAGTCGCTGAAATTCTTTCAGCAAATAGAACTTGAATTCCACTGAAACCCATGATGCAAACTCAAGAGCGATATCCGCATGGGCAAAAGTACCGCCATTTCTGCCTGATTTTGACAGCATGCCAATCGCATTGGTTGATTCTATCCATTTTTTGGGGGAGAGAACAAAATGATTGTATCCAGCCTCATGTTTAAACTGGTCGAATTCGACCAGTTTAAAATCCGGATTGTGAATTCGTTCCCATAGGCCCAGCAGTTCAATCGTATTTTTGCTCCTGAGCCAATTTTTCACAATGTCAGCAGGGGCATCAGGATTCTTATATTTGGCAATATCCGTTATTGAGATATAATTTTCCGAATTTAAACTATAAAACATGATATCTTTGTCTAATACATTAACTTTTCTGCTTTTACCCATCTCAACGCTCCTTTGTAAACCGCCTCGAATTCGACACGGTTATCCCCACCATTTTCGTGATGCTACGAAATTGGTCTCTGGCTTCGGCCTCGGGGGTTCAGAATCACGAATATGCATTTTTTGCTGTGTAATCCGGCCTGAATTTTAAACCCGTCGAATTCGACAGGTTTACAAGCTGTTTTGCCCGCTGTTTTTAATTGTGGCATATTCGCCATATTCATTTCCGTACTATCCCGTATTTTCCGGGGTTAATTTTTTATCCTCACTTCTTTATCCCCAGTTTCTTCAGATGCCCGGCCATTTCCTTTTCCAGTTTAACCAGTTCTGCGTCTATCTCCTCCATTTCCTTGAGGTTGGCCTGGATATCGATCTCTTCTTCTTCCTCAAAGGTGTCGACATAGCGGGTGATGTTCAGGTTATAGTCGTTTTCCTTGATTTCTTGGGGCTGAACGGCGCGACAGAATTTGTCAATGTCTTTTCTGTTTTCGACGGCTTGCACAATCTTTTCGATATGTTCCTCGTCCATGACGTTTTGCGCCTTGGCGGGCCGGAACTGTTTGGACGCTTCCACAAAAAAGACATCTTTCCTGGCTTCATTCTTGCCGCCCGGCTCGCGCGAACGGTCAAGGATAAGGATAGCGACGGGAATACCGGTGGTATGAAAAAGTCCGGCAGGCAGGCCGATAACGGTATCGACGATATTTTCTTGCAGCAGGCTGGTGCGAATCTTGCTTTCAGCAGCACCACGAAACAAGACCCCGTGCGGCACGATTACCACAACTTTGCCCTCTTTGGCTTTGGCGGTTTCCACCATGTGACTGATAAACGCATAATCCCCCTTGGTTTTAGGCGGTATACCCCGGTGGAAGCGATTGTAGGCGTCATTTTCAATGGTATCCCCTTTCCAGTTTTTCAGTGAAAATGGCGGATTAGCGACAACCAGATCGAACTTCATCAACGCGTCTTTTTCCTTGAGGAGCGGATTGTTCAGCGTATCGCCCTGCTTGATGGTGGCGGAATCCCGGCCATGGAGAAACATGTTCATGCGGGCAAGGTTGTAGGTCCCCATGTTGCTTTCCTGGCCGTAGAGCGCATAATCTTGCGAGCCTTGCTTCTCTATTTCCTCACCGGCAAGCAAAAGCAGGCCGCCGGAGCCGCAGGCCGGATCGCAAATGCGCCAGCCCGGCTGCGGTTTTGCCAGCTTGGCCAGCAGCCTGGCCACGGAATGCACGGTAAAGAACTCCCCGGCCTTTTTGCCGGCATCCGATCCGAATCGCTCAATCATATACATGTAGGCGTTGCCGAGAATGTCTTCGCCAACCTCGGCCAAATCCATTTTTGCAAAGCAGATCATCAGATACCGCAACATCTTGTTGCGCTGTTCCGTATTCCCCAACACCGCTTCTGAATTAAAATCAACCGTGACAATTCCGGAAAGCCGCTCGGCGTTTTCATCCTCAATGGCATGCAGGGCCTTGTTGAGCCGTTCCCCCAGATTGTCGGCATTGACGTGTTGGTAAAGATCGCCAAAGCTGCAATTATCGGGAATAACAAAACGTGCATTTTTCAGGCGGAGATTGATGCGTTCTTTGTCGTCGCCATAACGCTCTTTTAGCTTTTGCACATTGTGTGCATGCAGGTCACTGATATATTTGTAAAAAAGAAAAAGCAGCACATAATCTTTATACACACCGGCATCAATCGTGCCGCGGGATGAATCGGCGGCCGCCCACAGCATTCTGTTCAGGGCTTCCTGGGTGTACTGTCCGTTTTTGCTCATAGCTGACTTCCCTTTATTGATGATTTTTCCAAACACGGATTCCACGAAAATTATCTGTTATTACCGTGTCATTTTTTGTTTTTCGTGGTTCAGTTCATTATTTAAGATTTCTTTTAACAAGGCCTGTTTTCTATTCGACAGCCGGGTGTATTTCATGGCGTCTTTTTCAAAAGCAATTAAATCTTTCTGACGCTTGATCAGGGGGATTTGAATATCGATTTCACCCAGATTTTTTGCGCTGATAAACGACACCGTTGTCAGCTCCAGGTGCCGCCTGAACATTTTTTGGCCGCTGCCGGAGTTAAAGTAAAGCGCCACATATTCCGGCATAACAGCTTGATCAAAAATCGACAACACCAGCACCGAAGATGGCACGATCCATATATCTGATTCGGGAAGATCAAAAACCGTCGCGGCAAACCGGCCCCGATTAACAACCAATACATCCCCCCGCTGTAACGGCTTGGGTGCATTTATATCGGTTCGCAACGGTTCATCCTGCCCAAATACCAAGCCTTCAGGCAGTATGTTTCGGGGCTGAATGACCTTTACCTTACCGTCCGGTACAGCGACCAACCGTTCTCGAAACGCATGACCAATCCGGATTTTGCCAAAATCTTTAACTTTCATTTGTTGCCCTTTTGAGGTGTTTGGATACAATATAAACATACTGCGAATAAAGGTCAAGCATTTTTACAATATTTCTATACTGCGTAAATGTTTTTCATGGATGTATCCCTCTGCATACTACAGTTTACAACTTAACATTTTATTATATTAAATTTTTTAAACCTCTGGGGTTCGATTGTATCGGAGGAAATAAAAATTTATTCGCAGCAGGATCAGTCAGGAAAAACCTCAGGACCCGGGAGAATCGGGCGGGCGCTTTTCCATAAAGGCGGTTAGCGCTTCCATAAGATCGTCTGAGGGTACAATGTTCGTACTGATAGAAGCCACATACTTCAGCCCGTCACGAACGGACTTGCCCACGCCGTAATTTAAAACCTCTTTTCCTGCCTGCACGGCCAGCGGGCAGTTGGCGGCAATCGTCTCGGCCAATTTCCTGGCGCCGGCCATGAGCGCGTCGTGATCTTCAAACACCGTATTGACCAGCCCCATGGCCTGGGCCCGGTTTGCGTCAAAAAATTCGGCGGTAAAGGCCAGTTCCCGGGTCATGCCCTGCCCCACAATAAGGGGCAGCCGCCTGTTCCGTCAACTCATCAATGCTGCAGGCGCCCAGCATGATCCCGGCGGCCACCCCTGCCCGGCGGTCAGGCTTTGTTCCCCTCGGACAAGAACATTATTGCCACTACCTTGTCCCCGGACATTACCATTGCTGCTTCTTCAGCAGTCACCGGCTTTCCCTTGCCGAGGCTTTTCCAATCCATGGCTGCTTCCGGGCCGCGGCGTCCCGCACCAGTGTTGGGAGCAGCGCCAAAAGCATTGACACCCTTGGTGGAATTCACTAATATAATGATAAAAAACTATTTCTTGTCTTTTCATGAAGCCTCATTTAAAAACATATCAGCCGGATCCATTATCCGCCTCGGATTTTCTCGATCTTCATCCGGTTACCCTTAAGTTTTCCGGAGCCTTACAAGACCTGGAAGATGGCTTCCTGGACCATTTTGCCCAAAAATACCTGACCCGGGTCCGGGCCTGTATCGTACTGGGCCTGCTTTTGTTTATCGGTTTCGGTCCGCTTGACTTCTACCTGGTTCCCGAGGCGGCCAGGCAGATTTTTATCGTCCGCTACGGCGTCATGGCACCGTTTCTGCTGCTCATGCTGCCCCTCTCCTATCAGCCGTGGATTTACAAATACCTGCAACCCATTATCTCGGTGGTAATCGTTCTCTGCGGTCTGGCCATTATCTACATTGCCCTTTTGATACCCACCTATTTCTACATGCAGGCCTACACCCTCAGCCTGATCTTTATTTTCCTGGTAATTTTTTCCATACTGCCGTCCCGGTTTATCTGGGCAACCGGCTCCAGCCTGTTGCTCATGGCCGCTTTCAACCTGGCCATGTTCTTTTTCTCGGAAATGAGTCTGCGGGATCTGTTTGTCATTGACTGTTTCTTCTGGGGCATCATTCTGACGGGGATGTTTGCCTGCTACTCCATGGAGCATTCCATTCGCAAGGATTTTTTCCTGTCAGACCTGCTGGCCAGGGAGAGGGAAAAAATCTATAAGATCAACCGCGAACTTGCGGAAAGCCAGGAAGAAGTCATGGAAATCAACAACAACCTGGAAAACCTGGTTGAAAAACGTGCCGCCGAGCTGGTCCGTAAAAACGAGGAGCTGGAACGGGAAATCGAAGAACGGGAGCGGCTCCAGAAAAAAATGCTGCGGGCCGAGCGGATGGAGGCCCTGGGCATCCTCGCCGGCGGCATTGCCCATGACCTTCATAATGTGCTTTCCGGGCTCACCGGCCTGCCGGAGCTGCTGCTTACCGAACTGCCGCCGGACGACCCCATGAACGAGACCCTGGTTATGATTCAGCAGTCCGGTATGCGAGCCTCCCGGATCGTTCAGGATCTATTAAGTCTGGCCCGGCGCGAGGTGGTCGCGACAGATACGGTGCAATTGAACATTGTCATCGAAAATTATCTGGCCACCCCGGAGCACAAAAATCTCCTGAAGCCGCATCCCGGCATTGATATCCGGGTGGAACTGGAACCGGACCTCCCCCCGCTCCTGGGTGCGGAGACGCGCCTGTTGAATATGGTTATGAATCTTGTTTTCAACGCAGTGGAATCCATGGCAGACAAGGGCGGGGTGATTTCCATAAAAACAGCAAAATATCACCAGGCGGAAAACAAGAACCATTCCAACCAGGATCTGCAGGCAGGAGACCATGTCGTCCTGACGATCAGCGATACCGGCCCGGGCATCCCTGAAGAGGAGATGAAAAAAATTTTTGATCCTTTTTACACCACCAAAAAGCAGGACAAAAGCGGCTCCGGCCTGGGGCTGAGCGTTGTCTGGTCAACGGTATCGGATCACGGCGGGCATATCCATGTGGAAAGCCGGGAGGGGGAAGGCACCTCTTTTACCCTGTACTTTCCGGCCTCGTCATGAAGACAGTAATGATAAAAGGGTTCTTCCCTTTCCCCTTTTCCGTATTCTTCTGATCCCGAATGGAATTCAGACCGGCCGCGACGTCACAAGGAGACACCGGTCTTGGGAAAAAGAAGGGTTGGAGTCCTATCTTGCTGCGATTGTGAGGAATTTTATCCTGGAGTCGGCATCCTATTCAGGTCCGACCCGCCCTGCCCGGCCGGTATTTGGGGCAGTGCTGCGATAATCATCCGCCCGGATATGATACCGCCGCATGATCTGCTGCAGCGCCTGTCTTTCCAGCCCGCATTCTCTGGCCGCCTGGGTGACGTTGCCGCCGGTTTTCTCCAGCAGCGTACCGATATAGTCATGGTTGAACATCACCAGCGCGGATTCCTTGGCATCCTTGTAGGGAAGCTCTTTAAAAGTCCGGAGTCCGGACAAGGGCCCGGCATCAGCTGGTTGGCTTTGAAGATCAATATCCCCGGGCGTGATCTGATCGGTCTTGGAAAACATGATCCCCTGCACGATCACATTTTCCAGTTCACGGACATTGCCCGGCCAGGGATAATCCCTGAACCGGTGCAGCAGTTCGGTGGAAACCTGCTTGCGGGGCTTTTTCAGCTGGTCGCAATGTTTTTCCAGCAGGTGATTGACCAGCAGCGACATATCCTCCCGGCGCTCCCGCAACGGCGGCAGATGAATCGGCAGAACATTGAGCCGGTAAAAAAAATCTTCCCGGAATTCCCCTTTCCGGATTTTATCTTCCAGATCCTGGTTGGTGGAGGCGATAATCCGTACATCCACCCTGATGGTGCCGGTGTCGCCCAGGGGTTTGATCTCTTTTTCCTGCAAAACGCGCAGCAGCTTGGTCTGGATGGTGGGGCTGATATCACCGATCTCATCCAGGAAGATGGAACCCTTATGCGCTTCCTGGAACATGCCCCGCTTATTGGCAGTGGCGTGGGTAAAGGCGCCTTTCTTGTATCCGAAGAGCTCGCTTTCCAGGATCTGCTCGGGGACGGTCGGGCAGTTGACCGGCACATACGGCCCTTTTGCCCGCTCGCTTAAGGCATGAACAGCCCGGGCCGTTAAATCTTTGCCGGTACCGGATTCGCCGGTGATCAATACGGTCAGATCAGTCTTGGCGACCATGTGAATGGTCTCGAACACCCGCTGCATGGGCGGACTCTGGCCGATGATGTTCTGAAAAACATGGGCGCTTTCACAGGCTTTTTTCAGCCGCGTGTTTTCCCGGATGAGCGAACTGCGTTCCAGTGCTTTTTCCAGCCGCACCAGCAGGGAATCATGGTCAAAGGGCTTGGTGATAAAATCATAGGCCCCGATTTTGATCGCCTCCACGGCCGTATCAATGGAGCCATGGGCCGTCATCATGACCACCGTCAGGTCGGGCAGATTTTTTTTGATTCGCTGCAGCAGCTCCATGCCGTCCATTTCCGGCATTTTGATATCCGCCAGCACCAGGTCAAAAGAGTCGGCCTCGATTCGTTCCAGGGCGGCTTTGCCCGAGGAAGCTGTTTCCACCCGGCAGTTCAGGTCGGGTTCCAGCGTCCGCTTCAACAGGTGCAGCATGTCGGTTTCGTCATCGACAATTAAAATGGATCTGGGGCTCATGGGATTTCCTGGTTTCCGGTTACCGGCAGGGTAATGACAAATTCAGTACCGCGCCCGGGCTCGCTGGAAACGTCGATCTGCCCGCCGTGGCTGTTGATAATTCCATAACTGACGGCCAGACCGAGGCCGGTCCCTTCCCCGGTCGGCTTGGTAGTAAAAAAGGGATCAAAAATCCGGCTGACGTTTTCACTGTCAATACCGTATCCGTCATCTTTGATACGGATCTGCACCCGGCTGTTGGCGGCGTCATAGCCGGTGCCGATAACGATGGTGCCCTTGTTGCCGGTGGCATGCTGGGCGTTCATCAGCAGGTTGATCAGGACCTGCTTGATTTTTTCACCGTCCAGGATCATCTCCGGGGTGGTCGGATCATATTCTTTGACAATCGAAAGATCATCCAGTCCCGACCGCCGCTGCACAAAGGTCAGTACATCATCAATCAGTTCGTTCAATTGGACCCGGCTCTGTTTCGGCCGGGAGCTTCTGGCAAAGTTGAGCAGGTCCTCGACGATCGCCTTACAGGCCTTGACATTCCGTTCGATGATTTTTAAATCTTCATGCTTTTGTGAACCCGGCTCCTCGCTGCGGGCCAGCAGCTGGGTATAGCCCAGGATGATACCCAGGGGATTGTTGATTTCATGGGCGATCCCCGAGGACAACTGGCCGATGGAGGCCAGCTTGTCCGCCTGGGCGATCTGTTTTTCCGATTGGGCCAGGGCCCGGCTTCGCTCCATAACCCGTTTTTCCAGGGTTTCATTGAGATCCAGGACCCGGGCATGGGCCTGCTGCAGGGCGGTTTGATCGGCCGCAACCTGGCTGTAAGTCTGCCAGACCCGTTTGAAATACAGGGTGATGGCGGCCACGATAATCAGCAGAAAGGTATTGATGCCGCCGCTGTATGGACTTATCAGGGCCCAGGTTTCCGGGTTGTCCGACAGGATCAGCAGCTGTTTGAGGATATGGCCGGCGGACCGGGAAACGGCAAATCCCCCCAGGCAGTAAGAGAACCATGACAGGTAGGTCCAGATAACATTTTCCGGGGCCCGGCGGCTGAGCTGGCGGATATGCCAGATGCACAGAAAGGAAAGCACGATCATGGCAACCGAACCGGCCGTGTCCACGAACCAGATAGGCAAGGAGGTCAGGGTAGCGCTCATGACTCGCCTCCCCCGGTTTTTTGCGAAGACGGCCGGTCTGAGCGGTCTTCCAGGTTCAAGCGTCGTAAGCCCAGATACATGAACAGCAAGGCCGGAACACACCAGAGATGATCCATTTTGGCCAGGTAATAGACCACGGCGACCGACAGGTTCCGGGCTTCGATCTGTACCTGCCAGGGACCGGTCCGGGTCAGGGTAACCCACAGGTAATGCTCATCCATCAAATGGGTCGCAAAGGCGTCCATGGTCCAGACCATGAACAGGACGGCGGCATACTGGATATACCGCCACCCGGGCTGCCGGTGCAGACCGCTGGTGCGGATCCAGTAGATGAGAAAGCCCATGGAAACAAAGAAAAAGACATGGGAAAACTGGTGCACAATCAGCCCTTCCGGGTCACCGTGGGTCTGGGTGGCACCGGCCGGCAGCGCGGCCGTCAGCAGGGCCGCAGCAACGATGAGAAAGGTGGTTTTACGTTTCACGAAACTATTCTGCCGCTTATTTCCGGGTGACTGGTTCCGGCACCAGATCGGCCAGGGTCATCATCTCTTCGGTGGGCCTGTCTTCCCCCCGGCGGTCAGCGGAAACAACCCGGATTTTTCGTTTCACTGCCGCAAACAGGATATTAACCAGAAGGAACAGCGGAATAAATGTGGCCAGGTATCCGATTGAATGGCCTGTCCCCCACACCGGGAAAGTCACCGCGGCAAACCGCAGGTCCATCCAGGCCAGGGCAAAAGGCACCGGCCAGAGCATGGACATGCCCATGGCCATCTGCGAAAAAAAGAATCTGCCAAAGGCCTCGTTGGCTTCCTTGTTACAGGCCTTGTAGGCGTTCTTGTTTTTGAAGGAGAGCGCCTTCAAAGACAGGTTGTGCATGCGGATCATCTCCCGGTGATGGGTCTCAAGCCACTGGTGATTCCACAATGAGAGCAGTCCATACGTCGCCCGGCCGACCAGGACACAGAGCAGGCAGAGACAGAAGGTACCGAAAAGATATCCGATGATCGGCGTCGCAAAGGCCCGGTAAAATGATATCAGGAACATGTCAATATAATAGATCATGGTGTCACCCGGATATGAATCAAGTTGTCAAGTGCGGCTACGCCGCCGCCAGCAGCGGGGCAGTCCCTTTTACCGCCGGCCGCGGCCAATCGTCTGCCGGGTTTAAAACGGCGGCACCACGCTGAAGCCCAGAAAGCCCTTGGTGGTGTAACGCAGGCCGACATAAAGGGCCAGCACCACAAACAAACGCTTTAACCAGATGTCGGGGATATATTTCGATGTTCGGGGGCCGATCATGGAGCCGACAAAAACCCCCACCAGTTCAATCCCGATCAGGGGCCAGAACACCGGCACGCCTTTCATTACCATGTAGGTAAAAAGACTGGTGACCATGCCGATGAGAACCGCCAGAGAAGAGGTGCCGGCAACCAGGAACATGGGCAGACCGGCAATGCTGGTCAGAAACGGAACAAACAGAAAACCGCCGCCCACGCCTATAAAAGAGGCGATGCCAGCGATGCCAAAGCCGCCGATAACCGGGATGATCGGCCGGAAGCTGAACTCCACGCCGTAAAAAGAGAACCGGATTTTTTTCAGCGACCACTGCAGGACCTTGACGCCGCTCTCTTCCTTGCTTACCGTGGCGTTTTTTTTGATGTGCGCGTTTTCAAAAGCCTCGGCCGCCTCCTTGGCTGCTTTTTTCCGGCGCTGTCCCCTCGGGGTGGTTTCATAGAACAAAAATCCGCCAATGATAAAGACAATGATACCAAAATAACCGAGATAGGCTTCCAGGGAAATTTTGCCGGCAGTGATAACGGGAATCAGGTAGCTGCCGGAGACCGAGCCGATGGCCAGGGCGATGCCCAGGGGCAGAACCAGGCGGCCCATACGGAAATAGTTGACACTGCCCACCAGGGCGCTTAAACCGACCATCCACTGGTTGGACACGCGGATGCTGTCGGTGATCACCTTGTTGAGCAAAGGCGATGACTTTTGAAAGGTCTTGCCGTAATCAGCCAGCCCGAAAACCGTGATATGGCCCACCCCGGACATAATCCCGCCGAAGGCGCCCACGGTGGAAAAAATCCAGCCCACCCAGACGGCCCATAAAAAGGCGATGATCAGGGCGGGCGACGGCGCGCCGGGAATATCCAGAAATCCGGTGGGGGCGGCGGCATCAATTTCACCGGGACCGGTGCCTGTCGGTGTCGCCGCGATGGCTGTTTCCAGTGAATCGGCCGCTGCCCCGACCGGGGAAAGCAGCGGAACAACAATCCCTATGAAGAGTAATAAACCCAGTAGAATAAAAATCTTGTGCTGTCTGCTCACGACAAACCTCCTTGACCTGTGAATAGTAAATGAAACACCGTGGTTTGGCCAAAACCGGAGCAAAGGATGTGCCATTTTGCAAACAAAAGGGTAAAAAATAATAATGTTATTTAAAAAAAGGAGGTTATGTCGAAAGAAAACCGCCGGCCACCGACCTTTACCTGGCCGCTGATGTGCTGATCCGGAATAATGTCAATCCCAAGTGATATATTTTTCTGGCACCCTGGGATAACCTGTCAAAACATAATAGAATTCTTTTTAGCAAAAAATTTATTGCTATGATACATTTTTATTGCACCATAATCGATTTTCTTTTTCAAAAAGCAGGTTCAAAATTTACAGCATAATTTTTTAACCCTGAATTTATTATAAAATTTATTTTTCTGCCCGGTGCCATGCTTTTGTATCAATCGATATCATAATTTTATCCTGGTATGATTTTTGCCAGTTATTTTCATTTTATGACAGGCGCTGGTCGGTTTGCCTGCTGTTCGGCCTTACGACCGGTTCCGGTTGGAAGCTAGCCCTTTGTCGCCCTGGCAGCCCGGCCTGGTGGCAGAAAGTATTAATCCAAATGAACATGGTGTTTATAACCCGGATATTTCACGATATGAAAATTTAGAAATGTCGAAAAATTTCATGAAATATCCGGGATAGGGAGGTTTGCAAAGATGGCGTATAAGACGGTTTACAGCGTATGCGGCATGTGTACAGTCCGGTGCCCGATCATGGCGGAAGCCGAAGACGGCCGGCTGCTCAGCCTGCGGGGAAATCCGCATGCCCCGGGCATGAGCAGGGGGATTTGCGCCCGGGGAGCTGCCGGCATCGCCCTGGTGGAAGATCCGGAGCGTCCCCGGTCCCCGTTGATTCGGCAGGGCAGCCGTGGAGAAGGCCGGTGGCGCCGGGTCACCTGGGAGGAAGCCTTTGATTATGTGGCCGAAAAACTGACGAAAATTTTCGAGCAATACGGTCCCCGCAGTCTGCTGCTGACCGATCGGGGCGGGCCCTTCCGGGACATGCACCGGGCCTTTCTGCGCGGCCTGGGTACCCCCAATTATTGCAACCACGACGGTTCCTGCGCCCGGAACGTGCAGCACGCGGCCCTGTCGGTTTTCGGCGCGGGCCGTAAAGGGGTCGTTTATGACCTGGCCAACGCCCGCCACGTGGTGCTGCAGACCCGCAACCTGTTTGAAGCCATCAACGTGCGGGAAGTCAACGAGCTGACCGCCGCCATGGACCAGGGCTGCCGCCTGTCAGTGATCGATATCCGCAGCACCGTCTCGGCCACCAAGTCCCACAACTTCTTCCGGGTCCGGCCGGGCACGGACTATGCCTTCAACCTGGCCGTCATCCATGAACTCATCGACAAAAAACTGTATGATGCCGACTTTGTGGAAAAACACGTGGCGGATTTTGACCGGTTAAAAGATTTCGTCCGGTTGAGTACGCCGGAATGGGCGGAAAAGGAGACCGGGGTGGCGGCCAGTCGAATCCGGGGATTTGTCCGGGAACTGGCCGAAGCCGCCCCGGCGGTACTGTGGCATCCCGGATGGATGACGGCCCGGTACAAAAATTCCTTCTATGTCTCCCGGACCATTTACATTATAAATGCCCTGCTGGGGTCCATCGGCGCCAAAGGCGGCCTGCCCCTCACCAACAAGCCGGCGGACTATGATCATCCGGGACTCCAGAAATTCATGGACCTTTATGAAAAACCCGCGGAAAAAAGGGCGGACGGCGCCGGCTGGAAATATCCCCATTTCGAAGCCGGCCCCGGTATCACCCACCTGGCATACAAGGCCGTGGAAACCCAGGACCCCTACCCCGTCAAGGCCTATTTTGCCTGGCGGCATGACCCCCTCATGGGGTGCGCCGATCCCGATCACCTGCTGAAGGTCTTCGATAACCTGGACCTGCTCGTCTCGGTCACCTTTTCCTGGTCGGACACGGCCTGGTATGCCGACGTGGTTCTGCCCCTGTCGCCCTACCCGGAGCGGGAAAGCATCCTGGCCTGCAAAAACGACCTGGTTCCCTACCTGTTCATGCGCCGGCGGGCGGTGGAACCCCGGTATGATACCCGGGCCGACTGGGAGATCGTCTCCGGTCTGGCCGGGCGGCTGGGGCTCAAGGAACTGGTGTATGAATCCGTCGAGGATATCTGGAATTTCCAGCTCCAGGGAACCGGTGTCCAGATCAGCGATTTTGACGACCAGGGGGTGGTCATGCTGGGAGAAAAGCCCCTCTACCGAAACCGGGACAGCATGACCTTTAAAACGCCTTCCGGTAAAATCGAAATCATCAGCCAGCGCCTGGAGGAACAGGGCCTGCCTTCCCTGGCACCCTACGAATCGCCGGTCCGGCCGCCGCGGGGGACCTTCCGGTTGACGTTCGGACGCTGCGGCGTGCACACCCAGGGACATACGGTCAATAACCCCCTGCTGTTTGAGCAGATGCCGGAAAATGTTCTCTGGATCAATGACCAAGCGGCCGAAAAGCTGGGCATCGCCGACGAAGACCTGGTGGAAGTGGGCAGTGCCGACGGGTATACCGAGCGGATCCGGGCCCGGGTGACCGACCAGATGCATCCGGATGCCGTCTTTACGATTCACGGCTTCGGCCATCGCCTGCCGGTGGAAAGCCGGGCCAGAGGCCGGGGGCTGGCGGATAACCGGTTCATGCCCCGGGGCAATGAAATCTGGGACCAGGCCGGGGGTGCCGTGGCCTTTCAGGAACATTTCGTAACCGTCAAAAAAGTCGATGAAGACACCCTGCCCGAAGAAGATGGAAGGAGGGGCAAATGAGCCAGTATTCCCTGATCCAGGACAATGTCAAGTGTATCCGGTGCCATGCCTGCGAAGTGGCCTGTAAAGTCAATAAAGGCCTGCCGCACGGCCCCCTGCTCTGCCAGATAATGGAAGTGGGGCCGAAGCTGGTCGGCCATCAGCCCCGGGCCTCTTATGTGTACATGTCCTGCTTTCATTGCGAAAAACCCTGGTGCGTGGCCGCCTGCCCCACCGGGGCCATGCAGAAACGGGAGGACGGCATTGTCTTTGTTGACCACCAGGAGTGCGTGGGCTGCAAAGCCTGTATCCGGGCCTGTCCCTGGGGCGCGCCCCAGTGGGACCCGGACAGAAGACTGGTCGTCAAATGTGATTTCTGCAAAGACCGGATCGACCAGGGGCTGGATCCGGCCTGCGTGGAAGCCTGCATTACCGGCTGCCTGCGTTTCGGCAGGGCCATTGAACTGCCGCCGACCCGGCGGCAGCGTCATGCCCGCATCGTTTCTGAAAGTGAATTTGAATAAGGGAGAAGCTCATGGCCAGCAACGGCTGCCCGGTTCATAACACGCTCTTGTCTTTGCGAGAGGCCATTGACAAGGGCGTTTTCAAGGTTCCCAAAACCCGGCGCATCGCCGCGGAAGTCCTGGAGCTGATCGAGGACCTGGCCCGGGGCCGCGGCGGTCCGGAACATGTGCCGGCCCTGGCAGAGCGGGTGGCGGAACTGGTCGCCAGTGCCTCGGAGAAAGAATCCGGGCAGGCGGCCGAACGGATAGAAACCAGCCTGGAACAGTTCCGCGAAGTTTTTGAAAGCCATGCCGAAACCCATACCTGTGCCAGCGGGGATTGTGTCCGGCTGACACCGGCCCCCTGCCAGACGGCCTGCCCGGCCGGGATCGATATTCCTTCCTACCTGACCCTGGTGGGCCAGGGACGGTATGCCGAAGCCGTATCGGTGATCCGGGAAGACAACCCCTTCCCCTGGGTGTGCGGCCTGGTCTGTACCCACCCGTGCGAATTCATGTGCGTCCGGGCCCGGATGGATTCTCCCGTGGCCATCATGGATGTCAAGGGAATGGCCGCGGAAAAAGCCATGTCGGCCCGGCAGTATCGCAACCCCGACCCCGCCCCGGACAACGGGCACAAGGTGTGCATCATCGGCGCCGGTCCGGGGGGGCTGACCGCAGCCTACTACCTGGCGCTGAAGGGCTATCGGGTCACCGTCATCGAGGCCCTGCCGGTTTCCGGCGGCATGATGATGGTGGGCATTCCCCGGTACCGCCTGCCCCGGGAAGTGATCGACCGGGAAGTGTCCATGATTCAGAACCTGGGCGTGGAAATCCGCTGCAACACCCGCCTGGGCAAGGATATTACCCTGGCAGACTTGCAGCAGGAAGGATTTGAGGCCTATTTACTGGCCATCGGCGCCCACGGCTCGTACAAGCTGATGATCCCCGGCGAGGAAGACTTCCCCCAGGTTTTTCCGGCCGTGGATTTTCTGCGCCGGGTGTCGTTGGGCGACCACCGGCCGCCGGGCCGCCGGGTGGCGGTCATCGGCGGCGGCAATGTCGCCATTGACGCGGCCCGGACCTGTCTGCGCCTGGGCAGCGAGGAGGTGACCATCCTCTATCGGCGGACCCATGACCAGATGCCGGCCCATCATGAGGAGGTGGTCGAGGCGGAGGAAGAAGGAATTTGTTTTTCCTTTCTGACCATTCCCAAAAAAATCGTCGGTGACAACGGCCGGGTAACGGCGATTGTATGCCTGCGGGCGGAATTGAGTTCACCGGATGAAGCCGGCCGGCAGCGTCCCGTCCCCCTGGAGGGCAGTGAATATAAAATGGCCGTGGATACGGTCATCCCGGCCATCGGCCAGGAGATTGACGGCGGCGGGCTGGAAGGTTTTGAAGCGATGGGCTGGAGCCGGCGCAACACCATCCAGGTCAACACCATCAGCATGGCCACGGACCAGCCGGGGGTATTTGCCGAGGGCGACGCGGTCACCGGCCCGGCCACGGTGGTTGAAGCCATTGCCGGCGGCAAGAAAGCGGCCATGGCCATCCACCGCTATTTTGAGAACCTGCCCCAGCCGCAATTTCCGCCCGCGCCCACGCGGCGCCGGCGGATGGATTTTTTTTCAGTTCCGGCCGGCCTGAAAAACGATCTGAAACGGGTACAGATGCCGCTTCTGAACACGGACCGGCGGCGCATCACCTTTCAGCAGGTGCGCTTGGGGCTGGACGATACCCAGGCGGCCAATGAAGCCCGGCGCTGCCTGCGATGCGACGTGTGTATCCGGTGCGGCCGGTGTGTTGAAATCTGCCGGGACAAGATGGGCATCGACGCCCTGGAACTCGGCTACATGGATTTTGACCATCCCGGCCCCACGGATCTGAAAATAACGGCCGAGCGCTGTATCGCCTGCGGGGCCTGCGCCGCCAATTGTCCCACCGGTGCCATGCAGATGACCGACCAGGACGGTTTCCGGGTGCTTTCCCTGTGCGGCACGGAACTGAACCGCCTGGAACTCGAATATTGCCGGATCTGCGGGGCGGTGATCGGGCCCGCCCGGTATCATGATTATGTCATCCGGCGGATCCGGGAAATCAGCCCCCAGCTGGACGACGACCGGGTGTGCCTGGACTGCGCCCGGAAAGCCACCGGCCGGGTACAGGCGGAAACCGCGCCCCCGGATAATATCTGACCGGCCCGGCGCGAATTTATGAGAGGATGATTAATATGGTGTTTCGCAATGGCCAGAAAGTGGAAATTGTCAGGCGATCAACGGATGAAAGCTGGGAGCCGTATATGGATGCCTATGTCGGGCTTCATGGCATTATAACCGACCCGGATGCGGCCAAAAACGACCCCGAGGCCCTGATCGAAGTCAGCCTGAATGAAAAGGGCACGCACCGCTTTCCCCAGGATTGCCTGCGGGTTCTGCCGGACGAATAAATCAACCCTGGATGGCATCGCTGATCCGCTGAACGGTGCGGGCAAATTCCTGTTGAAACTGCCGGGCTTCGGTATCGGTGAAGCTCCCGAAATCCATCAATTCATATTCCTTTACCAGTGCGACCAGCTGTAAAATCATGGACTCGGCCAGCTCCTGGCATTGCTGCCGGCGGGCAGCGTTCATTTCCCCATCGCGGAGGGCGGCCAGACGTTCGGCCAGGGCTTCATCAGGGGACTCTGCCCGCCTGCCCAGCGTGTCCGCTATCAAGCGAAACAACGCCTCCACGCGATTGCTTTTGATAAGAGTGGGGGTGTGAAAAAATGAACAATCTTCGGCCACACTTACTTTTCCGTTTTCAAGGGCGAGCACCCTGGTCCACCAGTTGATGGTGTAGCGGCGGTAGGCTGCCGTGTCCCAGCGGTCCTTTTCCCAGATATGCGCCCGGAAAGTCCTGGGCAGGGCTTCCAGGCATTCGGCCCGGTCACCGAAATCATAGGTACCCAGCAAGGCGCCGGACTGAAAAATGTCCACGCCCGGGTTGTTTGCCCGCGGTGATAGTTCCACGCAGACCAGTCTTGTTTCCTGTCCGGGCCTGGCGATGATCACCTTGAAGGAAGGCTCATGCCTCTCGATGCGTTGCAGTTCCCCGGCCGCGGCCGGGGGCCTGATTTTGTCCGCCACCGCCGGCGGCAGAAAGGCCGCCAGCAGGTTGGGGCTGAGATCAGCCGCGGCCAGGGCCTCCTGAAAAACCGGTATCTCGTCTTCTGCCAGCGGCTGTATCGGGGTCAGCTGACCGGGTTCCAGAAGGGGCTGAAAAATTTCCAGGACCGATTCCAGCCCGGCCTGCCAATGGGCGGTGCGGGGATCGCGTCCCGCCTCGATCCATTCTTTGACCTGCGGTGAGATCGACGTCATCCGGATTGCCTTTTGCTTTTGGTAAATACTTACCTCCGGGTATTATTGGTTCATCTGCCAGAAGTCAACCAAAAACATCGGCCCATCTTTTGAATAAAAAAATGGCTTCAGGAAGAATGCGGCAAGGAGGGCGCCACGACACGCCGCTCCAGTGAAGGCTGCTTTTTACGAAGCTGGGGAGGTTTGTTCTTGACAATAGATGACCGACGTCCATTTTATAGAGCAAAGTTCATGAAGCCGTCCAAAGGACGGTTGTTTGGCGCAATCTTCTACCCCAAGGAGGCCCCTGATGTATGATTTTCTTTTAACCCCCGAAGAACAGGCCGTCAAGCAGGAGGCCCGGCAATTCGTCCGGGAGGAGATCTCCAGCGATTTTCTGCGGCAGATGGACAAGAACGAGATCACCTACCCGCGGGAATTTGTGGAAAAACTGGCCGCGCGCAAGCTGCTGGGCATCCGCTTTCCCGAAAAATACGGCGGCCGCGGGCTGAGCTGGGCGGCGGAAATCGCCGTGTTGGAAGAGATCGGCTGCCTGGGCATCGCCCTGGGCTGCGCCTATTCCATGCCCTCCATCGTGGGCGAAGCCCTCAATGTCTTCGGCACCGAGGAGCAGAAACAAAAATACCTGGCACCCTACCTGGCTGGAAAAATCGTGGCCGCCGAAGCCCTGACCGAGCCCCGGGGCGGGTCGGATTTCTTCGGGGCCATGACCCGGGCCGAACTCAAAGACGACCACTTTATCTTGAACGGCCAGAAACGGTTCGTGGTCGGCGCCGAGGGGGCTGACTTTTTCCTGGTCTACTGCAAGACCAACTTTGATCCCGAGGCCCACAAGTACGGCCGCATCAGCCTGCTGCTGGTGGATCGCGGGCCGGGCGTGGAGACCGAGTACCTGTATGGCCTGATGGGCTGCCGCGGCGGCGGAACCGGCCGGCTGGTCTTCCGGGACGTCAAGGTGCCCAAAGAGAACCTGGTCGGCGAACTGCACGGCGGCGCCCTGTGTTTTCACCAGATGATGATTCCCGAGCGGATGACTTCGGCCGGCGGCAGCCTGGCCATGTGGGGCGCCCTGGACCTGGCTGCCCGCTACGCCAACCGGCGCCGGGCCTTCGGCCAGGAAATCCGCAAGTACCAGGCTGTCAGCTTCATGCTGGCCGACGCCATCACCCAGCTGGACGCGGCCCGCTCCCTGTGCATCACTGCCGCCCGGGCCGTTGACGCCAATTACCCCTATGTCCGCCGCCTGGTCAGCGAAGCCAAGAAGTTTTCCACCGAGGCGGCCTGGGAAGTGGTCAACAAGGCTATGCAGGTCATGGGCGGCATCGGCTACACCGAGGTCTATCCCATAGAGCGGGCCCTGCGGGACACCCGCCTGTCCATGATCTGGACCGGCACCAACGAGATCATGAACCTGCTCATCCAGCACGAATATTTCAAGCAGGTCCTGGACCCGGCCTATGACCGCCGTAAAATGGAAGATGACGCCACCAGCCCGGACGAGACCGAACGCTGCTACACCGACGAAGACATGATGCGGATTCACGAGGAGTACGGGCAGGACGAATAAGGCCGTCTCCCTGGTTACTTTTTTCGTGTCAGGAACCTTTCCGTGCCGTTTGCAACCGACGGCTGAATTGTGTCGCCCGAACAAAGGATGCCCATGCCGCCCCTGACCCTGGCCGATTTAAAACAACAGGAAAAAGACGCCCGCCGCCAGCTGATCCTGAACGCCGCCCGGACCCTGTTTGCGGAAAAGGATTTCCAGCAGGTCACCGTGCGGGAAATCGCCCGCCAGGCCGGGGTGGGCGTGGGCACCATCTACAACTACTACCAGAACCTGGACGACCTTTTTCTGGACATCTTTCTCTCCAATGCCCGGGAACTGATCACCCAGATCGACGGCGAACTGGACAAACCGCACCCTTCGCTGGCCGATTTCTGCCGCATCTACGTCTCCTACCTGCACCGTCACCTGGCCTTTTACCAGATGATGAGCCATTTCATGCTCGGCGGCGAACCCGGCACCGACGCCATTGACCGGCTGAACGACCTCATGCGGCAGCTCCTGGACCGCATGGAGAGCATTATCCGCAGAACCACCGGGATCCGGCAGAACACCCGCATTTACGCCCATACCCTCTTTGCCGCCTTAAACGGCGTCATGATCAGTTACGCCCGTTATCCCGGCCGCAGCGACGACGAGATCCGGCAGCACACCCTCCGCCTGGCCGCTCATATCGCGGAGCTTGTGTCCGGTAAATCAGAATTTTCGCCGGACACGTAAGCGACGGCGGCAGCTTTCTTTGCTCCCGGCCTTTTCATAGTTCCAAAAAATTCTTGACCTTTTAATTAAACAGTGTTAAATTAACAATGTTTAATTAAAAGGAGTGAACATGCCCAAAGCCGCTCGCAGTCTGGAAGAAGTCCAGGAAGTC
>CAYTQK010000013.1:0-21686 GCA_964439745.1 uncultured Desulfobacterales bacterium | reverse complement strand
CCCCACCCACTCCCGGTCCGGTTGACTTACCGGGATGGCGCGGCGGAAACATTCCGCTTGGGTACTGGCTACATGCGTTCGGTGATATAATCCACCGCGTCCTTGACGGTCGTGATCTCTTCGGCTTCCTCATCGGAAATTTCCAGATCAAACTCGTCTTCCAGCTTCATCAGCAATTCCACAATGTCCAGCGAATCCGCGCCGAGGTCATTGACAAACCGGGATTCAGGCTTGATGTCGGCAACATCGATATCAAGACGTTCGGCGAGCATTCGTTTCACTTTATCTTCGATTGACATGGATTCTCTCCTTCGCTGGGGCGTCCACGTTACATGTATAATCCACCGTTCACGGCGATCACCTGGCCGGTGATATAGGCGGCCGCCTCGGAGGCCAGGAAAAGTGCCACCGCCGCCACCTCTTCAGGTCGGCCCATGCGTCCCAGGGGAATCTGTGATTCCAGGGCCGCCTGCTGCTCCGCGCTCAGGGTTCCGGCCATGTCGGTCCGGATCAGCCCGGCCGCAATGGCGTTGACGGTAATTTTCCGGGAGGCGAACTCCAGGGCGACCGAGCGGGTCAGCCCGATCAGTCCCGCCTTGGCGGCGGCATAATTGGCCTGGCCGGCATTACCGGTCTGCCCCACTACCGAGCCGATGTTGATGATCCGCCCCTGTCGTTGATTCAGCATCTGCCGGGAGGCCGCCTTGATACAGAAAAAGGCGCCCTTGAGATTGACGGCCATGACGTCGTCCCAGTCCGCTTCCTTCATGCGGGGGACGAGGCCGTCCCGGGTGATGCCGGCGTTGTTGACCAGGACATCCAGCCGGCCGGAGGCATCGGCCACGGCGGAAAAAAAGTCCCGCATTTCCGCTGCGCTGGTCACATCCGCCTGCATGGCGGTGGCCCGGCCGCCCCGTTCGGCAATTTCTTCTTTCGTCTGCCGGGCCGCTTCCGAAGCGGACAGATAGTTAAAACAGACATGGGTACCGGGCGCGGCAAACGCCCGGCAAATGGCCCTGCCGATTCCCCTGGCGCCGCCGGTAACAACGACCACGCGCTCAGTTTGCGGGCTCATTTTTCCCGTCCCTTTCCGCCGCCGCGGCAGCAATTAGAAGACGCCGCCGGACAAACTTTTTTTATTCTTCCACATCCATCACCGTCCGTCCCTTGTAGGTACCGCAGGAAGGACAGGCCCGGTGACGGAGTTTGACCTCACCGCATTGGGGACACGCACTGACATCAACCGGCGCAGCCTTGGTATGCGCCCGGCGCATATCCCGTTTTGATTTTGATTTCTTTCGCTTGGGCACAGCCATAATTATTTCTCCTGATCTTGCATTTCATCCTATCCGGTCGCGGGCGAATCGGCGGCTTGTGTCACCGCCGCTGCCTTCGCCCGCGGCATCTGCATAATCTTATTAGGTTATTGATCTGTCTGATATTTGTCAAGTATTTTATTCGCTTACCCGGGCACTCCGGTCCTCGAAAAAGCAAAGCAGAAACCCTGCGCCGGCGGCCGGAGAAACCGGTGGGGCCAATGGTTACCCCGAATAGTCGTAGATCCCCCGACCGGTTTTCCGGCCCAGCCACCCGGCCGCCACGTACGACTTGAGCAGGGGGCAGGGGCGGTATTTGGGGTCGCCGTACCCCTCCTGGAGGACATTCAGGATGGCCAGCACGGTGTCCAAGCCGATCAGGTCCGCCAGCGCCAGGGGCCCCATGGGATGATTCATGCCCAGCTTCATGATCTGGTCGATGCCCTCGGCCGAAGCGACCCCTTCATACAGCTCCCACAGCGCCTCGTTGAGCATGACCATCAGCACCCGGTTGGAGACAAAACCGGGGACATCCTTGCAGGAAACCGGTGTTTTCCCCATGGCTTCGGCCACGGCCTCGATGGTGGCGGTCACTGCCGCTGAGGTGGCCAGGCCGTTGATCACTTCCACCAGCTTCATGACCGGCACGGGATTCATGAAGTGCATCCCGATGACCTGTTCCGGCCGGCCGGTATGGGCGGCAATGCCGGTGATGGGCAGCGAGGAGGTGTTGCTGGCCAGAATGGCATGATCCGGGGCCAGGCGGTCCAGCTGGCCGAACACTTCGGCCTTGACCGCCATTTTTTCGATCACCGCCTCCACCACCAGGTCGCATTCGGCAGCCGCATCCAGGCTGGTCACCGGCCTGATCCGGTCCAGAACAGCAACCTTGTCAGCCGCGGTAATTTTTTCCTTTTTCTCCAGCCGGTCCAGGCTGGCGGAAACAGCCGCCATGCCCTTGTCCACCAGCTCCCGGGAAATATCGTTCAGGTAGGTGAGGTAGCCGGCCTGGGCGGCCACCTGGGCGATGCCGCCGCCCATCTGGCCGGCGCCGATAACCATCATTGTCTTGACGTTCATTGCGTTCTCTCCTTCTGCCCGGAACGGCCGCACCCGGCCGCGCCTCCGGACGGTTTCCTTCTGCCTGCATTGCGGTTTTGATAAATGGCTCCGGTACAGGAATCAACTGCAATCCTCCCGGCTGGTAGAACACAGCGAAAGAATCTGGTTGGAAAGCGACTGATCCCGGTAGACCGTGATCCCCTTGATGTTCATCCCGGCTGCTTTCAGAAACAGCCGGTAAATGGTGTCCACGTCGGCCGCTTCGGGCACGTTGACCGTCTTGGAAACGGCGTTGTCGGTATGCGCCTGAAAGGCGGCCTGAATTTCCAGGTGCCATTCCGGGTCCACGTCCCAGGCGGTCTGGAAAATTTCCGGTGGTGTCTTTCGCCCCTCCTGCCGGTACCGCTCATACAGGGGATGAACATCATCATAGACCGTGTCCACCACCCGCCGCCGCACCTGAAAAGCAAAAACCGGTTCAATGCCGCTGCTGACCCCGGCAATCAGGCTGATGGAGCCGGTGGGGGCCACGGTGGTCAGGGTGGCGTTGCGCCGGTATTTGACGCCCCGACCCGGGAAGAGGCTGTGATCAAAGGCGGGAAAATTGGACCGCTTCTCGGCCAGTTCCGCCGAAGCCGCCTCGGCACATTTCTGGATATGGGCCATGATGGAATCGGCCAGCCGCACCGCTTCTTCGCTCTGGTAGGGGACATTCAGCATAATCAACATGTCGGCGAACCCCATGACGCCCAGACCGATCTTGCGGTTGGCCCGGCTCCACTCCTCGATGCGCCGCAGCGGATAACGATTGACTTCGATGACATTGTCCAGAAAATGAACCGCCGTGGCCACGGTCCGGCCCAGCCGGTCAAAATTGACGCCCCGGCTGTCGATCATCCGGGTCAGGTTGATGGATCCCAGGGTACAGGACTCGTAGGGAAGCAGGGGCTGCTCGCCGCAGGGATTGGTAGCTTCCAGCCAGCCCAGGCCGGGGGTGGGGTTGGCGCGGTTGACCCGGTCGATGAAGAGGAGCCCCGGATCGCCGGTCTTCCAGGCACACTCGGCCATCAGCCGCAGCAGCTCCGCGGCCGGTTTTCTGTCGACCGCCACGCCGGTCCGGGGATGAATCAGGGGGTAATCGCCGCCGGTCCGGACCTGCGCCAGAAAACGTTCGTCCACGGCCACGGAGAGATTGAAGTTGATCAACTGCCCCGGCTCCTGCTTGACCCGGATAAACGGCTCGATATCCGGATGGCTGACATGAAGGACGCCCATATTGGCGCCCGGCCGGATCCGGTCCCGGTCAATGATGTGCGTGGCCGTGTCAAACAGCCGGATAAAAGGGATGGGGCCGCCGGCGACGCCGAAAGCCGGCAGAATGGTGTCCCCGCCGGGCCGCAGCCGGCTGAAGGAGAATCCGGTTCCGCCGGCGGTCTGGTGAATCACGGCGGCATCTTTGAGAGATTGAAAAATCGATTCCAGGCTGTCTTCCACCGGCAGCACGAAACAGGCGGCCAGCTGCCCCATGGGGCGACCGGCATGCATCAGGCAGGGAGAATTCGGCAAAAAGGCAAACGATACCATGGCCTCTTCGAATTCCCGGGCGGTCTTGCCCACTTCGGCGCGGGCGTCAAACAGGCGGTCGGCCTCGGCAATGGCATGGGCCACGCGCCGAAAGAGACCCTCCGGGGTTTCCAGCAATTCGTCCCGGTAGTTGCGGGCCAGGTATCTCTTTTTCAGCACCGTCTCGGCAAGCGGCGTCAGCTGCATGGAAATCTCCACGATTGACGATAAACAATATGTAAAATCAATAAATCGCTTGCATTTTTTTGTCAATCCTTACAGCCGGCATTCTGGTGCGGCCGGGCGAAGAAAAAAAAACGGCCGACAGGCAGGACGGGCAGAGAACCCCCTCTTTTTGCATTGCTTTTGCCCCGGCCGGGGTGGTATAACACCATTGCGGTCAAGCAAAAACGATAAAAAATTAAGTCATATCGGGTGGTTTCATACACAAAACCGCCCCTTTTTTGTTGACGAAACCAGAAGGTGTCGACCATGAGCGATATAATCACCCGTTTCCCCCCCAGCCCGACCGGGCACCTGCATCTGGGCGGGGCCCGAACGGCCCTTTTCAACTGGCTGTATGCCCGGCATACCGGCGGAAAATTTATTCTGCGCATCGAAGATACGGATCTGCAGCGATCCACCACCGCCTCGGCCGACGGTATTATCGAGTCGTTGCACTGGCTGGGCATCGACTGGGATGAGGGTCCCTATTACCAGTCCCGGCGCTTTGATGTCTATGCGGCGCATGTCCAGAAACTGATTCAGGCCGGCCGGGCCTATTACTGCACCTGCACGGCGGAAGAACTGGAGGACAAGCGCCGGCAGGCGCTGGTTCGGGGGGAAAACCCGGTCTATGACGGCACCTGCCGGGAAAAGGGACGGCCGCGATCACCCAACGCGGTGGTCCGGTTCCGGACGCCGGACCAGGGCAAGACCATCCTGGAAGACCGGGTCAAGGGAGACATCGCCTTTGACAACCGCGAAACCGGAGATTTTATTATTCAGCGCAGCGACGGCACCCCCACCTATAACCTGGCCGTGGTGGTTGACGACATCACCATGGGGATTACCACCATTATCCGCGGCGACGATCACGTCACCAACACTCCCCGCCAGATCATGCTCTACCAGGCCCTGGGCGTGGAACCGCCGGAATACGCCCATGTTCCCATGGTGCTGGGCAGCGACCGCGCCCGTCTGAGCAAGCGCCATGGCGCCATGTCGGTGCTGGAATACCGCGACCGGGGATTTCTGCCGGAAGGACTGCTCAACTACCTGGTCCGGCTGGGCTGGTCACACGGGGACCAGGAGTACTTTACCATCCCGGAATTGATAGAAAAATTCAGCATCAAGCATATCGGCAAGTCGGCCGGGGTTTTCAATCCGGACAAGCTGCTGGCCATCAATGCCGAACACATCAAGCACTCGCCCCCGGCCACCCTGGCCGCGCACCTGCTGCCCTTTCTGGAGGAAATCGGCTGTGCGGCCAAAAAAGACAACTACCTGGAGCGGGTGATCGAAACCCTGCGGCCGCGCAGCAAAACCCTGCGGGAAATGGCCGACAAGGCCGCCTTCTACTATGCCGAGACCATTACCTATGAGGAAAAGGCTGCGGCCAAGTTTCTGACACCCGCAACCCGGCCCCTGCTGGAAGGCCTGCAACGGGCCCTGGAACCGCTCGACCCGGCCCGGTTTGATCAGCCCGCCCTGGAGCCGGCTTTTCAATCCGTCATGGATACCGCGGACGTCAAGTTCGGAAAAATCGCCCAGCCGGTGCGGGTCGCCCTGACCGGCAGAACCGAAAGCCCGGGAATCTTTGAAATCATGGAAGTGCTGGGCAAGGAAACAGTTCTCCGACGACTGGCGGATGCCGTGGCCTCCATCGCCGCGGCCTGATTTTTTCCTTGACCTTTTCTGGAAAAGTTGCTATTTTATATAAAATATTGGCACTGAGGGGTCGTCTAATGGCAGGACGACGGGTTCTGGCCCCGTTAGTCAAGGTTCGAATCCTTGCCCCTCAGCCATTTTTCTATTCGGACAACCTTCTGAAGCCTGCGCACAAAAAATTCATCCTTTTTTAGACCATCTGGAAATACGGCCGTCCCTGCGCCTTTGCCGAGCTCCCCTCCGGACATGCAGCCGACCTGCCCCAAGTGCGGCGAAAAGATCACCACCTGGGACCAGGAATGCCGGCACTGCGGCGTCATTTTTTCCAAGGTCCAGGCCACGGACAGGACAGATCCGGCGGCCGAAGCCGTCTGTCCGAAGAAGAGGCTGTCCGGAAACGCCCGCCCGGCAGCCGCACCCGTCTTCCGGCGGCTTTTACAGCCATATCAACCTGGGCAATCAATCCGAAGCATATCCCGCCCTCCAGGAAGCCATCGCCCAGATCAAGGAGGAGCGCCAGCAACTGGAAACAAAAGAGGGCCGGGCCGAAACCGCCGCGGAGAAAAAAAACATGGATGCGAAGTGGGACCGTCACAATGCCCGGCTGGCCGAACTCAAGCAGCTCATAGCCGCCTATAATGAACAGTACGGCCAGACAAAAAAATAATGACGGTTCTCATTCCGGGCACCGGACCTGCTACATTTCCTGCTTGAAAAACTGCTCTTCTTCCACCATTGTGTCCGGCCGGGGCGTATGCTCGGTGGGCGCGGTTCCTTCCTTGAAACACTCGTAGATAATGGATTCCGACTCGTCAATGGGCAGCAGCCCGGTTTCAGCGTCAATCTTGGAGAACATCACGCCCGGCGGCACCTCAAAATAACGCACCGACTTATCGGCCAGGACGCGTTTCATGAATCCCAGCCAGATGGGACTGGCGGCGCTGGCCCCGGTTTCCGAATCACCCAGGGAATGCTCCTGGTCAAAGCCAACCCAGACGGCGGTCACGTAGCCCGGGGTATAGCCCACAAACCAGGCATCGTCCATGTTGTCGGTGGTTCCGGTTTTGCCGGCAGCCGGGTGATTCAGTGCCCGGACGCGGCGCCCGGTGCCGTACTGTACCACCCCTTTCAGCAGATGAGTCATGATATAAGCGGTATCCGCGCCGATGACCCGTTCCGGTTCGGCGGTGTTCTGCTCCAGGATTTGTCCGTCGCGGTCGCGGACGCTTTTGATAAAGACGGGGGGCACCTTCTCTCCCAAGTTGGCGAACACGGAATAGGCCGTGACCAGCTCCAGCGGCGACAGCACCGAAGAGCCCAGAGCGATGGACAGATCCCGGTTCAGGGACGACTCGATACCCAGCCTGGCGGCATACTCCCGCACATAGTCGACGCCGATATCCATCAGGATCTTGATGGTGGGGATATTGTGCGACTTGATCAGCGCCCGGGAAAAGAGCGTCGGTCCATAAAATTTTTCTCCATAATTGCGGGGCTTCCAGATAAAGTCATGGTCCTTGTCTTCAAAAACGATGGCGGAATCGACGATCATGGTGGCCGGGGTATAGCCCTTGTCCAGGGCGGCGGCGTAAATGATCGGCTTGAACGCGGAGCCGGGCTGCCGCTTGGCCTGCAAGGCCCGGTTGAACTGGCTCTTCTTAAAATCCCGGCCGCCGACCATGGCCCGGACCAGGCCGCTTTCGGTTTCCAGGCAGATCAGGGCCGACTCGACAGCCGGCTCCTGCTCCAGCACAAAGACGAATCGTTCGCCTTCCGGCTCGGCCGCTGCCTCCACACCGTCAGCGGAATCTGGTGAAGCCTCTTCTGCCGGGGGAGCCAGCACTTCCTTGACCCCGACCTGGATCACATCACCCACCGCCAGCGCCTGGGAAGGATCGGTAATTCGGGCGGCGGGTTTATACCAGGCCACTTCCGGGTCCGGGCGACGGGCCCATTTCATATCCGCCAGGCTTATCTGGCCAGATCCCCGGGCGGTCCGGACCCGGACAACGTCTTCAGAATCGTCCACCGCCACCACCACGCCGGCCAGCAGCTCCCCCGGCCGGACCAGATCAGGCTTGTCCGGAAGCGCTTCCTTCAAATCATCCAGATACGCTTCAATCTCTTCGGCTTCCAGGTGTTTTCGCGGGCCCCGGTATCCCTGCCGCTTGTCCAGCTGGCGCAGTCCCTTTTCCATCTCCTGGCGGGCGATGGCCTGCATCTGCGGCAGCACCGCCGCCCGCACGGTCAACCCTTCATTATATACCGTTTCTTTGCCGTAGCGTTCCACCAGATAGCGGCGAACATATTCCGCGTACCAGGGCGTCCGCTCCTGAAACCAGTTTTTGCCAGGCTGGATGTTGACCTCTTTTTGGCGGGCGACGTCGGCCTGCTCCGGCGTGATATTTCCTCGCGCTGCCATCTGGTTGAGAACATAAATCTGGCGGGTTTTGGCCCGCAGCGGGTGACGGAAGGGAGAATACCTGCTGGGCGCCTGGGGCAGTCCGGCCAGCAGGGCGCATTCGGCCAGGTTGAGCTCATCAACGCTTTTACCGAAATAATTTTCCGCGGCAGCTTCCACCCCATAGGCCCCGTGGCCGAGATAAATCTGATTCAAGTAAAGATATAAAATTTCTTTCTTGGTAAACCGTTTTTCAATCCGGCTGGCTAATATGGCCTCCTTGATTTTCCTGGTATAGGTCCGCTCCGGGGAAAGAAAAAGGGATTTGGCCACCTGCTGGGTAATGGTGCTGCCGCCCTGGACGATGGCGCCGGCCTCCATGTTCTTGATAAAGGCCCGGACCACGCCAAGAACATCAATGCCGTTATGCTGAAAAAAACGGGCATCTTCTGCGGCCACAAAGGCGTTGACCAGCTTGGGGGGAATTTTTGACCAGGGGATGACGATCCGGCGATGGTTGTAGAACTCGGCCAGCTTATCGCCGTTATCCCCGTAAACCGTTGTAATAACCGGGGGGCGATACTCATCCAGGGAAAACAGCGTCGGCAGATCCCGGCTGATCCGGTAATAAAAAATGCCGCCGGCCAAACCAGCCACTATCAGTCCCGCGGCCGTCAGCAGGGCCGTCCACTTGAGAATTTTTTTTATCATCAGGATTTGCAAGCGTCGGTTATGAAACAAAAAAATAAAATTCCGGCCAGGCCGGACAGTGTCTCTTGCTGTCAAGCTCCGAATTTTTACATGGCCGGCCGCCAAAAAGCAACCCTCTTTTGCCGGCCTGACCGACGGTGGCGAGCAGCTTCAGGATAATTGCCCGAAAAGCAGGAAAAAAATCGATCCGGAAATGATTATTCCAGCAGCCTCCCCACCTGCAAGCGCCAGAAGAGAAACATCATACCGGCCTATTTATACAAAACGTAATACCGGAGCACCTGGTCGACGTAATTAATGGTTTCCGGGTAAGGCGGGATACGTCCATAGCGGTCGACCGCCTCGGGCCCTGCATTGTAGGCGGCCAGGGCGAACCGGAGATGCCCGTCGAACCGGTCCAGCATCTGCCGGAAATAGCGGGTACCGCCTATAATGTTCTGGCCGGGATGAAAGGGATCGACAATACCCAGGTAGGGATAATTTTGGGGCATGATCTGCATCAGCCCCTTGGCGCCGGCAATGGAGACAGCGGCCGGATTGAAGTTGGACTCCACCTTGATCATGGCCTTGATCAGGGCAAAGGAAATGCCATGCTGCCGGGCGGCCCGGCGGATCCAGCGATCATACCGGAGCGTATCGCCGCAAGAACTTTTTCCCGGACGCGGCTCCAGTCGCACATACCGCCCCTCGTCCAGGGGCCGGTCCGTAAAAAACAGGGCGCCCCGGGCATCCACGTACTTGTAGATCTCCGTGGCGGCAACCGGAAACGGGCCGGCCAGGGCGAGAACGGTCAGGCCGAGCGCGAACAAGCCGAACTGTCGTGAAAAAAAGGCAATCTTGTTCATATTGTTCCGGGGCAAAAACTTTTGACTGCTTCGTAAAAAGTATAAAAAATGTTATGCGTGTCAAGTAATAAAAGATAACTTTTTAATTTTACTTAAACACTTAATTACTTAAAACTGCCTGTAAAAAAGAATTTTTACGAAGCCGTCACTTTTGAACATTACCAAAAAAATTATATTATACCCTGCCGTTGTCGTTTTGCCAAGTCCTGGCACCGCCGGGCTATCAGCCGGACGGCGAACTCCGGATGAGCCACATAGGAACGAATGGTGCCTGAAAAACTTTCCCGCATGGCGGCCAGCACCGCCTCCTTTTCTTTTTCATCGATAAAATTGCGCTCCCGCTTCTGTTCCCAGAGCTGGCTTTCTCCCAGCAGGGCCCGGATCTCCTCTGTGTCCGCCGGCCGGCATTGGCGGCACAGGGCTTCCGTGACCGGCACCCGGGCCCGGACGATCAGCACCACCTGCCAGCGCTCCCCGGCCACTTTCCGGGAGGCATCATACAGGTTCAACTCCACCCCGTTTTCCAGGGTTTCGGTCTCCAGCAGTATTTCGTTTTGGATCATTTTTCCACCGTTTTTTTCCATCAGAACAATTCCAGCTGCACCGCTCCCTGCCCTCCCCTGGAGCGCTTTGCCGGCCCCTCTTCTCGCCGCAGCAGCCGGGCTTCGATATCCGCCACAAAGGGGGACAATTGCCGTTCTTCCAGGCGGCCGTAGATCAGCCGTTTTCTGGCCCAGGTAAAAATCAGCCGGGATCCGGCCCGGGTCATGGCCACGTAAAAGAGCCGGCGCTCTTCGGCCGGGTCGACGTCGTCATTGCGGCCCGGCCGTTGCAGCGGCAGCAGTCCGTCTTCGCAGCCGGCCACGAAAACCACCGGGAATTCCAACCCCTTGGCGGCGTGAATCGTCATCAGCCGGACCCGGTCCGCCCGGGGAGTAAAACTGTCGGCATCCGCGGCCAGGGCCGCCCGGGCAAAAAAATCCCCGCTCTCCCCGCCCGTCTCCTCCGCCCGGGCCAGCACCTGTTCCAGGGCTTCTTCCCGGGCGGGGTCGGCGCTGATGAGATTGTTCAGCTCCGGGCGGGCTTCCCGTAAATAGGCGATTTTCTCTCTCAGTCGCATCCAGGCCATGTCTTCCCGGAGATCCAGGACCGTCTCCGCCAGATTGGCCAGCACCCGCTGAACCGGGATGTCCACCTTGTCCACGGGATAGCGCGGCAGGGCGGTCAGCATGGTTTCCACGGAAAAATCGTGCCGGCGGCTCCAGGCTTCCAGCGCCGCCAGAGTCCGGGAGCGGACCGGCGGCACGGCGGCTGCGGCCGCCCGCTCAAAATCCGGGAAACTGGCATTGGCCTCGCACAGCCGCAGCCAGGAGAGCAGCTCGGCCACGCCCGGACTGTCAAACAGGCTTTCCCGGCTGACCCGGTGGCAGGGAATACCGGCGCCTGCCAGAACGTCGGCATAAACCGCCGCCTGCTGTCGGGTGCGGAAGAGGACGGCGATATCGGCAAAGGAGAGGGCGCCGTCACCGTCGTCATACCCGGCCGCGCCGAAATCCACGGAATGAAAACCCAGCCCGCCGACCATTTTTTCAATGGTTTTACCGGTATAGACCGCCTCGGCCTTGTCCGAGGCCAGGCCGGCCACGGCGATGGTCGGCACCCCGGACCGCCCGGAGTAGACCCGGATCCGCTGGTTGTCGTCTCCCTGGCGGGAAATGACATGATAGGCGGCGGTCAGAATGGTATCGGTGGAACGATAATTCTGCTCCAGGGAAATACGCGTCACCCCCGGAAAATCCTGCGCAAATTGCCGAAAAAAAGCCGCGTCCGAGCCGCGAAAGCCGTAGATGGCCTGGTCGGGATCGCCGATGACGCAGACATTGCCGTCGGCCGGGGCCAGCAGCCGCACCAGCCGGTACTGCCCGTAGTTGACGTCCTGGAATTCATCCACGAAAATCCAGGCATAACGCCGCCGCAAGGCATCCCGCCGCTCTTGGTCCGTCTCCAGGCGTTGCACCACCCGCATGATCAGGTCTTCATAATCGCAGGCATTGTCCCGGGCCAACGCCGCCTGGTAGTCCCGGTAGACCGCCGCCAGCTGCCCGGCGTCAATCTCCTCTCCGAGTCGGCGGAGCAGCGGAGCGGGATCGGCATCCGGCCCGAGCAGATTTTGCTTGAGCCGGCCGATGAGGTCCCGGACACGGTTCGGGGACGGATCCGGAGCCTCACCGTCGGCGGATATTCCACGAACAATGCCGGTAATCAGGCGCAACTGATCCGCCTCATCCAGGATCACCCGCGGGGACTGGTTCTCTTCGGTCAGCAGCCCCAGGCAGAAGGCATGAAAGGTGCTCACCTGGGGCAGGTCTGCCGCCCCGCCCAGCATGTCCGCCAGCCGCTCCTTCATTTCCCCGGCCGCCCGGTTGGTAAAGGTAATGGCCGCCACCGACCGCTTGTCCGCCTGCCCCTCCCGGAGCAGCCGGGCCATGCGGCAGGTAATGGTCCGGGTCTTGCCGGACCCCGGGCCGGCCATGATCATCAGGGGACCGGGGCCGTGCGCCACCGCCCGGCGCTGCGGCGCGTTCAGGCCGGCGTCAATTTCATGGCCCGGATCAGCCCCGGTGGCCTTGGCCGACTTCCCTGGATCGGTATCTGCCGGTGAGGAATCGGCGGCTTCGCCGGCGGCCGGATCAGGGGACACGGCCGAAGAGGGCCTGGCCGGCGGGGCCTCGGTCAGGGGGAAAAGGGTCCGCTGCCCCTGCAGCTGCGCCCGTTCCTCCTTGTCAAAAACGCGGATATGCCCGTATTCGCCGTCATACCCGGGCTCCAGGTGGACCCGGCCCCGGCGCATGCGCCCGATGGCCTCATCCAGCAGCGCCGGTTCGCCGCGCTTCAGCTCCTCGATCGGCACCGAGTAGAGCACCTCAAATTCAGATCCGAACTGATCCAGAATCCGCTGGTAGGCGGCGGCTACTTTCTTGGTTTTGGGGCCCACCCCGATGATTTCCGAGAGCACCTCCTCCAGGGGGATGATGCTGTGATAGGGATGACAGCGGGCGGGCTTTTCTCCCGGCGGTCGGTCGGCCAGCTGCTCCACCCGGTAGAGAACGCCCAGGGTCAGCGGCTGCCCGCAGACGGGACAGACGCCGCCGCTATTGATCGTCTCGGCCGGATGGGAACAGACCCCGCATTTGCGGTGGCCGTCGTAATGATATTTGCCCTCTTCCGGGTAAAATTCAAAGGTGCCCAGGTAGTGCCGGGGATCCCCGGTTTCCAGGGCGGACCGCATGGCCGCATAGGACAATTCCGTGTCAAAAAGGCAGGCCTCGCGGCCCAGCTTGGCCGGCGAATGGGCGTCGGAGTTGGACACCAGGGTCAGGCCGTCAATGCCGGAGACGCGCCAGTTCATGGGCGGATCCGAGGATAACCCCGTTTCCAGGGCGAAGATATGGCCGGTCAGGTCTTCGAAACATTCGGACAGCGAGTCAAAGCCCGACTTGGAACCGAAGACCGAAAACCAGGGCGTCCAGATATGCGCCGGAATCAGGTAGGCCGCATCCGAAGTCTCCAGGGCGATCTCCAGCAGGTCCCGGGCGTCCAGGCCGAGGATGGGCCGGCCGTCGGCCTGGATGTTGCCGATGGCGTCCAGCCGGGTGTTGAAGCGGGCGGCTTCTTCCAGGCCCGGCATCAGCACCAGGTTGTGATTTTTGCGGGTCACGCCGTTCTTCTTGTAGATATTGCTGATCTCGGTGGACAGCACGAACCGGACCGGACAGCGGCAGGCCGGCGGCACCTCCCGGTCGCAGGCGGCCGCGATCCGGTCGTCCAGCCGGAAAAAACCCGCCTCGGCCGGCACCAGTTTTTCGGATAATTCGGCAAACCAGGCCGGATGGGTATAATCGCCGGTGGCGACCACCTGGATTCCCTTTAACTGGGCGAAGATATAAAGATGTTCCAGGTCGAGGTTCCGGGCGGTGGCGCGGGAATATTTGGAGTGAACGTGCAGGTCGGCGATATAGCGCATTATGCCTCCTCAGGGGACGGACCGGCCGGGCGGCCTTCCAGGGCAGGCGTCTGCCGGTTCGGGCGCAGGCCGCCGGCGAAACCGCCGGGGCTGCCGTCCGCCCGGATCACCCGGTGGCAGGGAACGATCACCGGAAAGGGGTTTTTGGCCATGGTGTTGCCCACGAACCGGGCCCCGCCGGGAAAGCCGGCCTGATCGGCGATTTGCCCGTAAGTGCGGGTCTGGCCATAGGGAATCCCGGCCACTGTTTGCAATACCCGCCGCTCCTTTTCCGTCAGCGGCCGCCAGTCCAGCCAGGCCTCGGGTATGGCCGGCGGCCGTTTTCCGTCAAAAAAGCCGGTGATCGCCCGGGCCACCCGCCGCGCCGGGTGGCCGGTATCGGCAACGCTTTCCAGCGGTATCGCCGGCAAGGCTGAATCCGCTCCAGGCAGAAAAATACGCCACAGCCGGAAGGGCTGATCGCCAAATCGCAGCAGGCATTGCCCCATCCGGGTGGCAAAGGCGAAATACCGCTCAGGCATGGGCAGATACTCCGTTTTTTTCGTTGATTCGTCTTACCTGTCGTTGCAGAAAAATTGCGCCGCCTGAAGCTGTTTCCTCGAAATCAAAGCGTTTCCGGCACCAGGTTCCCCCGCCCATCAAAGGCCAGGGGCGACCAGCCGCCCGTCAGTGCCAAAGAAGGATGGTCCAGGATTTCCCTTTCAAAGGCCCGGGAAACCGCCAGCGTCTCCAGGTGGGCCGTGTCCCGGATGCGGACCACTCGTGCGTTTTCAGGAGCCACTGGTCCGCAGGTGCCCAGGGCGGCGGCAATAGCCGCCCGGTCGGAATCAAACCAGAGCGGCAGGGCCGCCTTTTCCGGCGAAATCGCGGTCAGGGCGTTGAGGCTGGTCTGGTCCCGGTCCATGGCCCGGACCAGCCGGGAAGTGGTAAAATCGGCCAGGCCGATGCCGTTAGCGTTGCCGTGGCTCTGCGGGTCCAGGTCCCGGACAAAGATGCGCCGGACATAAGGCGGCAGAAAAAAATCACCGGTGATATCCCGATGCCGGCCGGTGACATTGGAATCCATGCCGATACCGCTGATATTTTTACCGATCCGGTCCACGACCAGCAGATCAATCCCCTCCAGGGGGATGCCGGGCAGCATTTTTCGGGCCTGCCGCAGCAGGTGCCTTTCGGTTTCCATGAGGTCGGCAGCGGCCACCGTTTCCAGGCGCTCCGGCATGCCGTAGCCGTCTTCCACAATGGCCAGCCCGCCCAGCACCGGGCAGGCAGCCAGGATCTGTTTTGCGGCCTGATCAATCACGGCAAAGGTGTGACGGACGGCAAACCGGTGGATGGCGGCCGCGCCTTCGGCCTTGCCCAGCCCCACGGCCAGCATCTTGGCCAGCCCGCTTTCGCGGTCGGCGGTGAACTTGGTATGGGGCTTGACCCGGTTGATGACAAAAATATGATCCGCCGCCCGGGCGGCCCGGGAAACAAATACATCCAGGCCGCAGTCCAGGCGGCCGACCGTGTCCACCGCCATGTCGGCTGCAATGGGAACCTGCAAAGCGTCTTCCGAGATTCCCAGGCCGGCCAGAAGCTGGCACTGCCCCGCCGCGGTAGCCCCGCCGTGGCTGCCCATGGCCGGCACGATAAAAGGGGAAAATCCCTGTTTTTTCAAAAAATCGATGCAGGCGGCCACAATTTCGGCCAGGCGGCCGATACCCCGGCTGCCCACGGCCACCGCGATGCGGGCGCCCGGCCGAACCGAATCAAAGATAAAACTCTGCCGCAGAGAGGAGATGGTGGCGGCGGGCACGTCGGTCAGGGCCGATCGTGGCAGCGACTGCCGGACCAAGGCCATCAGGGGAAAGCGGGATTCATCGGCAGGGTGCATGGAGCATTTGATGATATATGACGGTTACCGTCGTCGACCGGTTTGGTCACATACGGCCGGAACCAAAAAATTTCCCGGCTTTTTTTACAAAAGCCGGGAAATATCAAAAACATACGGGTACAAATACCGATGCCGTGGTTAGACTTCTTCCACGGTGATGGCGTCGCTTTCACAAACCTCGACGCAGGTTTCACAACCCAGGCATTCGTCCGCGTTCACCGGCACGGATTTATCATCCTGCATTTCAAATACTTCCACCGGGCAATTGTCGACACACTCTTCACAGCCGGTACATTTCGACTCATCAACGGTGACATTCCAACCCATCTTGAGGCCTCCTTTGCATTACATTAGTGACGTCCAACTTGCGCGTAAAAGGAGCTGCTCCTTTTCATGCGTAACCCAAAGCCAGTATTGGCATTTATTTTTACCGTTCGACCCAGTTGACACTGATAAAAATTTTTCTATATCACTAAAAAAACCAAAGTCAAGGAATTAACCGGCTGATCATAAAAAAATCAGGCCGGCACCAGGCAGGCGACCATGGCCCGCGGTGCCGTAATCGCCGGCACGTCTTCCGGTCGGATATCGTTCCGCCCGGACAGAAAAATCAGAAAGTCGGCCAGGGCGATTTCCGGCCAGATCAGCAGATCCATTTCCAGGCGCAATGAGGCCGCGGATGATTCCGGCAAAGCCGGCGGCACAAACACCGCCTCTTCTTCGGGGCGCAGGCAGGCCGCCAGGGACCGGGCCAGCTCCTGCCGCCAGGCATCTCCGGCGCGAGCGGCCCAGGCCGCGCGTTCCAGCAGCAGCTGACCGCCGGGCAAGGTTTCCCGCAAATGGTCCCGCACCGCCGGGCTGGTCGTAACCAGCAGGTCGGGCACCTCTTCGGCGGCCAGGACCAGGGCCGCCCAGGCGGACAGCCGGGAGGCCGTCATCTCCGCCCCGGCATCGGGGATCCGCCCGCCACTGTCCAGGGATAACTGGCCGGCAGCGGAATCATCCTCCGCGCCCTGCAGGGAGGCAAACAGCGCCCGCTCCCGGTCTTTCAGCCGGGTCAGGGACTGGTCCACGGCCGCCTGGCGGCTGTCATGATCCGCGGCCAGGCGCAGAAACACGCGGGCCTGAAGCAGCGGATCCGGTCTGCCCGAATCTTCCGGCATGGCCCCCCGCAGAATTTCCTGGCGCACATAGGAGACCGTATTTTCGTCAAAAAAGGGGGGCCGGTTGCTTTTGAAAAACGAGGCGGATGCGCCCGCGGTCGCCTCCCGCCACTGCACGCAGGCCCGGTAAAGCTGCTCCACCCGCCGGCCGGCCTCTTCCGGAGGCGACTGCAGAACAAGCCCCTCCACAGAGGCGGCGCCCGGGGGCAGCATTTCGACCGCCGCCGCCGAAGGCAGGCAGATGGTCAGCGGCCGGAAACAGGCCAGCAGGGCCTGTAGCTGCTCCGCATCAATACTGGTAAAAGGAAAATAAAAGGCCTGGGTCATGATGTCATCTTTCTTTTTTTAAACAGTTCACTCGGCTCCAGGGACCAGGCGGCGGCGGACCTATCCCTTTCTGCTGAAAAAAAATCGCATGTTTTTAATAACTTATTACATTATTGCCGTCAACTCGGGGGGCGTTTTCAGGCCTTATAATCCACCACCTGAACACCCATCTCCCGCAGCTGATCCCGCAAGTGATCCGCCCGCTTCCAGTCCCGGTTTTTCCGGGCTTCCTCCCGCTGCCGCAGCAACGCCTCGGCCTGCGCCGAGCAGGTCGTTTCTTTGGCTTCAAAATCGAACAGCTGAAAAACATTGTTAATATTTTCAAAGGCGTCCAGAATCTTGCGGGCGTTGCCGGCATCCAGCTGGCCCCGGCTCAGAAAAGAATTGACGGTGCGGACATTTTTAAAAATGCTGGCCAGCGCGGCCGAGACGTTGAGGTCGTCATCCATGGCATCAATGACGCCCTGCTTGATATCGTACAGCAGCTGATCAATTTCCGGCGTTATGGCGGCGGTATCCACCTCTTCGGCCGCGGGATTGCCGGCCACGGCAGCCAGGGCATTGATGCAGTTGTCCAGCCGCTGCAGGGCGCGTTCGGCCATGGTCACGCTTTCGGCGGCAAACGAAAGGGTTTTACGGTAATGGACGGAAAGCAACCAGTAGCGGATCTGCCGGCCGGAAAAGCCCATTTTCCGGATTTCGTCAAACGTCATCACCGCCGAGCGCCAATTGGAGTCGTCATCCGGGGCCAGGACGCCGGCGCAGTGCAGCCAGTAGCGGGCCGGGGAATGGCCGGTGGCGGCTTTGGCAATGGCGATCTGGTTTTCGTGATGGGGGAAAATCAGGCCGCTGCTGCCGGTATGGATGTCAAAGCAGTCGCCCAGATATTTGCGGGTAATGGCGGCGCATTGCAGGTGCAGTGACGGCCGCACGTTTCCCCACGGCGTCTTGACATACATCCCTTTTTTGAGTTCTCTCAGCCGGGCCCGTTTCAGCAGGGTAAAATCCCGGGGGTTGTCTTTTTCATATTCGTCCAGGTCGACGGTGGCGCCCAGCCGGATCTTGTCGGTATCCACGTGGGACAAGGCGCCGTAGTCCTCCACGCTGGAAATGTCGAAATAAACCGAACGCAGTTTTTCGTAGGCCGCCCCCTTTTTTACCAGGATTTCGGCCAGTTCGACCATTTCCGGAATCTCCCGGCTGGTCCGGGGGTATTCATCGGCCGGGGCCACCCGCAATTCGGCCAGGTCCTGTTCAAACCGGGCGATATGCCCGGCGGTGAATTCGGCCAGGGTCTGGCCGGCCGCTTCCGCTCCGGCAATGGTCTTGTCGTCGAAATCGGTGATATTGACGATATGCTTGACATCATATCCCCGGAATCGCAGATACCGGGACACCAGGTCGGCGAACACCATCCGCCGGCACTGGCCCAGGTCCATGCTGGCGTGGGCGGTGGGACCGCAGGAGTACATGGCCACCCGGCCTTCGGCCAGGGGTTCAAACCATTCTTTTCTGCGGGTGGCCGTGTTGTAGAGCAGCAGGTCGATCTTGTCCCGCTGGGCAAAGAGGGTGGTGCTCAGATACCGCTCCCCGCTGTCCGGAAAAACTACCACCAGGGTGCCGGATTCCATGGCGGCCGCCTCGGCGCAGGCCGCTTCCATGGCCGCGCCGCTGCTCATGCCGACGAACAGCCCCTCTTCTCTGGCCAGCCGCCGGGCCATGGCAAAGGCCGCTTCATCCTCCACGTTGGGTTTGACATCGAGCCGCTCCCGTTCAAAAAGTTCCGGCCGGTAGGACTCCTTCATGTTCTTCAGCCCCTGGATCTTATGGCCCAGGTAGGGCTCCACCCCGACAATGCGCACGGCCGGATTGTACTCCTTCAGCCGCCGGGACAGGCCCATGGCAGTGCCGCTGGTGCCCAGGGTGGCCACCACGGTGGTGACACTCCCTTCGGTCTGGTGCCAGATCTCTTCGGCGGTACCTTCATAATGGGCCTTCCAGTTGGCCTCATTGTTGAACTGGTCGGTCATGAAATACTGTTCGGGATGTTCCCGGGCCAGGCGGTAGACCTCTTCGATGGCGCCGTCGGTACCGAGATGCCCCGGTGTCAGCAGGATCTCGGCGCCGCGGGCGCGAAGAATCTTCTTGCGTTCCTCGCTGGCATTCTCCGACATGGCCAGCAGCAGCCGGTACCCCTTGACGGCGCAGACCATGGCCAGCCCGATACCGGTATTGCCGCTGGTGGCCTCGATGACCGTCTTGCCGGGGGTCAGCTCGCCGGAACGTTCGCCCTCGGCGATCATGTACGCGGCCGCCCGATCCTTGATGGAGCCGCCGGGGTTCATGTATTCGAGCTTGGCCAGCAGGCGTACCGCCGGATTGGGGCAAATCCGCTTGAGCTCCACCAGCGGCGTGTTTCCTATGAAATCCAGTAATTGATCCATGTCCGATCTCTTCGGCCCCGGACACCTGCCCGGGGATGGCTATCCGTATTGATCCAGGCGCCGCGCCAGGATCGCCCGGATATCGGCCGCGACCTCTGCCTGCGCCCGGCCGGCGTCAACCACGCAGAACCGGTCCGGCTCCCGGGCGGCGATATCCAGGTATCCCTGCCGGACCTGGCGATGAAATTCCAGGGCTTCGTTTTCAAAGCGGCAATCGCTGCTGCGGGCGCCGGTATTTTTGATCCGCTGCCAGGCCCGCTCCAGCCCGACCTCCGGCGGCAGGTCCAGCAGAATGGTCAGATCCGGCACCAGCCCGCCGGTGGCCACCCGGTTCAGCTCGGCCACCAGCCGGCTGTCCACGCCCCGGGCAGCGCCCTGGTAGGCTTCGGTGGCATCGCAATACCGGTCGCAGACCACGGTCTTGCCCGCGGCCAGGGCCGGGCGGATGACCCGCTCCACGTGCTGGGCGCGGTCGGCCGCATACAGAAACAGCTCGGCCACCGGCACCAGGCCGTGATTGTCCGGATCCAGGAGGATGCGGCGGATGGCCTGGCCGGCAACGGTTCCACCCGGTTCCCGGGTTACCAGGCAGGCATGTCCCCGTTCTTCCAGAAAAGACAAGAGCCGGGGAATCTGGGTAGTCTTGCCGGCGCCCTCGGTGCCCTCAAGTGTTATGAACATCGCCGCCGTCTCTTTTCTGCCCGCCAAGGTAGAAGAATCGTTCCATGGGCCGGTGAAATCCCGTCCATCGGTCCCCGGCGGCATGACCGGCCATGAAGGCTTCGATCCCCACGATCTTGGCGTCGATTTCGTCAATATGATTCAGCACCAGCGCCTCCAGGGTTTTGGGCGGCTCCGGGGAACCGAACTCCCGGCTGCCATGGTGGCTGGCGATGAGGTGTTTTAAGCGCAGGGCGGTCTCTTCCGGAAAATCGGGCAGATGGGCGAGTTTCTCCTCGACCATCATGATGCCGGTAACCAGGTGATTCAGCAGCCGCCCCTCGTCGGTGTATTCGATGCGGGCATCGTATTCAAATTCCCGGGTCTTGCCGACATCGTGGAGAATGGCCCCGGCCAGGAGCATATCCCGGTCCAGCCGGCCCGGGTACTGCCGGCAGACGGCCAGGGCCAGCTCGGCCACGGCCAGGGTGTGTTCCACCAGCCCGCCCAGGTAGGCGTGATGCATATGCTTGGCCGCCGGCGCCCGCTTGAACCTTTCTGCCACGAACACATCGTCATTCCAGAAAAGATGCAGCAGGGCTTTCAAGTGCGGGCAGTGGATCTCTTCGGTCAGCCGCAGCAGGCGGCGGAACATGGCGTTGACATCCTTGTCGGTCCGGGGCAGAAAATCGGCCGGGTCCACCTCGGCCCGGTCGCATGCGGCCAGGGACTTGACGGTGAACTGCAGGGCGCCCCGGTATTCGGTAATCTCCCCGCCGGCCCGGACAAAGGCGCCGGGCACGGCCGCCTGGTCCGCCTGCTCCACGTTATCCCAGACCACCGCGGCAACACTGCCGGTCCGGTCGGTCAGCACCAGCCGCAGAAAGCGGTTGCCGTCCTTTTTCTGGGCACTGGACTTGGCGGCCAGGACAAAAACATCATCGACCGCCTGGCCGGCGGCCAGCTGATCCACGAAAATTTTTTTCATAATTTACTGTTATCCTTAACATAACCTTCCATATCCGCGTGCAGGCGGGCCAGTTGCTCCAGGCTGTCATAATCCGTGGCATCACATGTCAGGGGGGTGATGGAGACGTATTTGCCGCGGACCGATTCCCGGTCCGTGCCGCTGCCCGGCACCACCTCCGGCGCCTGGTAGCCGTACCAGTAATAGTCCCGGCCCCGGGGATCATCCCGTTTTTCCGCCCAGTCGCCGGGCCGGGCCATGTCCAGGCTGGTAAACCGAATCCCGTCCAGGCGGCTCAGCGGCAGATCCGGCACATTCACGTTCAGCAAGACCCGGGGGGAGAGGGACCATTCTTCTTTCCGGTCCACCAGCATACGCGCCATCACCGCGCCGGTCTGATAATGCTTCGGTTCGCGGGCATCCATGGAAACGGC
>CAYTQK010000012.1:0-22131 GCA_964439745.1 uncultured Desulfobacterales bacterium | reverse complement strand
ACCGGCATCACACCGACCGGCACGACAATTATCAAAACCGATCCCGATGCCGATGCCATCCTGCTGGATGACGGCACCGCACCCAAGGTGGAGGAAGTTATTGTGACCACGGACAGGCAGGTCGGTCCCTATCTGGTTCATGAATTTGACGGCACCGTGATCGCAGAAAAAGTCCGTTTTGAACTGACCTTCGACGACAATCCCTGCTCCGGGTACGAAAAAAATCAAACCAGTTACATCAAAAAAGTTGACGGCACCTTTGGTCTGCCGTACCGGGCCTACTCCTATTCTCACAGCGGCATTGGTCCGGAAAACTCCTATCAAATCCAGCGTACCCGGTACGGAGCGGTATTCATGGAAAACGGCACCACCGGTGCCAGCCCGCTGACCATTACCACCAGCTCCGGCACTAAGGTACCCATCGTTCCCGCCAACACATCTTATATTGTCAACCGGCTTTCAGCCGATATCCGGGTTCACTGCCCGCAGCTGGGATTGTCCATTGGTCTGGCCCCGGCTGGAGAGCCCTATCCCCAGAGACTGGCGCTGGCCGGACAGGCTCATTATCCGGATATGAACCGTTATAAGGAACTGGGATATCTGGATATCAAGGACCTGGATATTCACATGAACGGCTGCGTTCCCATCTACCTCTACCCCAATCAGGATTAATTTGCTGCTCCAAATTTGACGGCTTCGTAAAAAGTTTAAAAAATGTTATGCCCGTCCAATAATAAAAATATAAGTTTTTGATTTTACTTAAATACTTAATCACTTAAAACTTAACACTGCCTGTAAAAAAGACTTTTTACGAGGCCATCAAATTTACAGTAACCAGTTTTTTAAAGTCCTTCTATTTCTCACTTCAACCTCAGCCGTCATTTACCTTAACCGCGATTGACCGAATATCATTTGAATAATGAAGTCATCAATCAGGACGGAATCTTCAGCCAATCTCCAATAATCATGTAGATTAAAACAGCACGTCCACTCATTTGAAATTGCCGGGAGGCTAAAAAAAAAAATATTTTTTTGCTTTCCGATTCCTTTTTTCACTTTACAACCCTCTTTTCGTATGATATCAACTTTGGTGAACATTGTTTAATAGTTGATATTTGTGGTTCTGCATCGAGAAGGGGGGTCATAACAGTGCATGTACTGGCAGCGTTTCTGATCAGCGTGGCGCTTATTTCGGGATTCCATCCGCTCCAGGAAATTCCGGAAACGGAAATGCGTTTCATGGCCCCTCTTGATGACGGCATAACCACCAATACCGACTACCCTGTTCCCTATGCCATCATTCCGGTAGAACACCGTCTCAACGTCACGCCCGCCTCGGAAATTGAATATTCCCGTATCGTAAAGCAGCAATACGACTACAGTTGCGGTTCCGCCGCCCTGGCGACACTCTTGAAATACCAGCTGGCTGAAGATTTTTCAGAAACCCAGGTTATCCACGGCATGCTTCAATACGGAGACAAAACAAAAATTATGGAACGGCGGGCGTTTTCCCTGCTGGACATGAAAAAATTTGTCAGCGCCCTGGGATACACGGGTGTCGGATATAATGCGGAAATCAAGGATCTGGAAACCCTGGACATGCCCTGTATCCTTCCCATGGAACTTTATGGGTACCGCCATTTTACTGTCTTTAAGGATATTCACCGCGGCCATGTTTTCATTGCCGACCCTTTCCGCGGCAACACCAGTTATACGATTTCTGAATTTGAAAAAATGTGGCAGAAGAATGTAATTTTTGTTGTTTATCATACCGGGGAAGAACAGCTTTCCCTCCTGGAAATCAAAAATGAGGATCTTCGGTTTTTTGATGAAGACCGCATGCTGGATATCCTGATCCGGGACAAAACCCTCAGAACACAGGAAAGAATTCAACCAGAGGTCTATCCGGAAACAAGACAATTCTATAAAAGATAACGTTCAACCATTGTCGGGAGGCAAGAAATTGAAGTCAAACATAATGGTACTTTTTATATCTGTCTGCCTGCTTCTCTTTACGATCACCACCGGGATTGCTCAGGAGGCCCAGAGCCCCGATTCCTCTTTAAAAAACGCGGCGAAAGACGCCTCAGGGGCCGATTCCTTGAATACTGATCAGTTGGAGCAGGAGACAGATGCGGGCTTCCAGAAAGATTTAACGACTGACGAACTGGACAAGGAAACCGGGGCCGGATTCAAACGGATCTCGCCAACAGAACTGGAACTCACTTCCGGACGGGGTTTCGGAACAGACCTGAACTACAAACAACTGGAAAACACGGTCGGCCAGGGATTTATCAGCAAGCTTTCGCCGGATGAGATTGATAAAATCAGTGGTCGCGGCAACCTCACCGATGAACAGATACGACTGACCATTCAAGACCTCGGACAGGTTACCGCCCAGGGGGTGAAATTTGTAGTGGATAAATCCAAATTCTCCAGTGAAGAATTAAATAATATCGAAGGACGCGGCAACCTCACCGAAATTGGCCGCGCTCCCTACTCCATCCAGATCGGTCTTTTTAAAGATAAGCAGAATGCCCTGGCCATGCTGGAAAAGGTCCGGGAAAAGGGTTATGATCCGTATATCTTCCGTACCCGTGATGAAGACGGTACCGCCCTCTTTGCCGTCCGGCTGGGTGATTATGAAACCATTCAGCAAGCCTATGCCGATGTCACCCATTACAAGGGGAAAGAACACAAAGAAGCCTTTGTCACCTATATCAACAGCCTGCAGAGTGTCAAAAAAGAAGATATCATGAAGGAGGATGCCCGGCAAGCCGGCGGCACCGTGCGCATAGACCTGGATAAAAAATACCCCGAGGGCGACCTGAAGACCCTGTACATGCAGCTCCAGGCCTTGGAAGACGAAGTGGAAAGGCTGCGAATCGAATCGGAAGCCCGGAAAAAACTGAAAATGACCGAGGCTGAAGAACGCAAGGAAGAAGAGGAGATCCTGTCTGCTGCCGGCCGGGAATATACCATGGCCCGGGCAGGCACTCTCAGTTTCGATTACAGCTTCAGCTATTCCCACAATACCTTTGATGAAGCAGACTGGGAAGATCTGCGCATCAGGCACACGGCCAACCACAGCCTGACCAACACCGTCTCCGCCCGTTACGCATGGTATGACAACCTTTCAATTGACACCAAGATCCCGTTTAAATACAAATATCATGACCTTGGTACCAGCGGTTCCAAAGATGTCACCGACCTCGGAGATGTTTCTCTTAGTGTCAGCTGGCAGCCATTTAAAATGGGCGGAGATATCCCCCCTTTTATCCTCTCTTCCAGTATTTCTGTACCCACCGGTCGCAGCCCCTATGAAATCAACCCGGATGTTGATTTGGCAACCGGATCCGGAGTATATGCCCTCAGCATTGGCTGTAACGGCAACAAAACCGTCGACCCGGTCGTCCTCTTCGGTGGGCTCACCTACTCCTATCAGTTGGAAGAAGATAACCTGTCCTATCATGGAAGTTCCACCGGCAATGCACTGACAAAAGTAGAACCGTCCGATGGGATCGGGACCAGCCTGGGAATTGGTTATGCCATGTCCTACAAGGCGACGGTCAACGCTTCCCTCAGCGCCTCTTATGCTTTTGGAACGACCTATGAATACGAAAACGGGGCCACCCAGTCTACTGGAACCGACCTGACAGCCAGCCTCAACGTGGGAACCGGCTGGCGCATCAGCCCCGAACGCACCATTAGTGTGAATGTGGGTATCGGCCTGACCAATGATGCTTCCGACTTTTCCTTTGGCTTCCGGATCCCGTTTGATTACGATTTGTAAGACCCGACAGGAGCGCTCATTCATGCAACTACAGGGGCATGTGAAACGATATATTTCGGTCTTTATGGCGAGTATCATAGTAATGCTGCTGGTTGATGCCCGGTTCAGTCACGCGGCCTTTTTTGAAAACCTGGCCATCTGTGCCAAATCCATCTCCCTGGCCAACTCCTGTACCGCTTATCCGCCGGATCAGATGTCAATCCATTACAATCCGGCCGGTCTGTCCAATGTTCATGACGGCAAATATCTAAGTCAGGGATTCATCACCGCCGAATTCACCTTGTCTTCCAAGTTTGAAGCCAATGAAGATTTTCCCGGCTGGCTCGGCGGTGTAGCCGGGGATGGCTATGATTTTTCCATTGAAGCCGATCCGGTGGCCGGCCAGTCCGGTGACACCGAAGGGGTTCACATGTATATTCCCCTGATGGGGGACGCGGATATGAAATCGATCAGCATGCCGACTCCCTTTGGCTTTTCTCTGGCCGCGGCGCCCTTCCCCTTTGCCATGTCCTATCGCAAGCCCGATTCCCGCTGGACCTTTGGATTCGGTGTTTACGCGCCGGCCCTGGGCGGTTTTTACCGCAGCGATGACGATCCCGCCCGTTATAACGGCCGGGCGCTTTCCATGCAGCATATCGTCTACGCCGCCCCGTCTGTCAGCTATCAGCTGACCGATACCCTTTCCGTCGGCCTGACCATCGGCATGGGCCAGGCCGCCACCCAGCTGGACACGGACATGCGGCTGCCCAATGACATGGTCGCCCTGACCAAAATCCTGGGCGAATCAACCCAGGGGCTGAACATCCCCATCATTTCTCAGCTAACATTGCCCGCCCCCTGGTTCGGCGGCGGTATCGGCCCGTATGATGATATCGCCAACCTGGATATCAAGGCCCGGGACGATTACTGTCCCAGTTACAACGTCGGTCTGCTCTGGGAGCCGTACAACTGGTTCGCCTTTGGCCTCTGCTACCAGAGCGAGGTCAAGATGGAGCAGCAGGGTTACTACAAATTTTCCTATGGAGAAGATTTCCAGCGGATGGTATCCTGGATGGGCAGTTCTCCCCTGTTGCTGGCCGTCTCTGGTATCCTGGATCTGCCATATAAGTCTGTACCTTATCAGGAAGGCAGCGTTTACATGGAAGGCATGGACAGCCCCCAGCGCGTCCAGGCCGGTATCATGCTGCGTCCGATCAAACGGCTGCGGCTTATGTGTGACGTACACTGGATCGATTATTCCGAAGCAAAAGATTGGACAATCACCTTTGACCAGGATATTCAGCCCCTGATGATCTCCAAGTTCATGGGACACATGGACGGAGACCGCGACCTGACGATTACCCGGGCCATGCAGGATGAAACCCATTTCAGCTTCGGCGTGGAATTGCAGACCTTTGACTGGCTTTTTCTGCGCTGCGGCTATGAAGACCGCAAGACCTCGGTGAACTGGGATTATTTCGATTTGATGGCGCCCATTCCAGACCTGGATTATTACGGTGCGGGCATGGGCATCCATTTGAAAGACGGGCTGAAAATCGATCTGGCCGCCGGATTTCTAACCTCGGACACCTGGGAAGTGCCAAGCAATACCAGCAAAAATCTGAACTCGACCGATTTTACGGAAGCGGTTTACAATCCTTACGGCGGGCTTGATGTCTCCGGCAAAATGGAGGCCACTATCCTGGCGGCCAATTTCAGCATGCCGTTCAAATACCTCTATCGTATCGGCCACATCCTCGAAGATTCCTGGATCAAGATCAAAGAAGAAACCCCGTTTCTCGGAAAATCCGAAGACCAGACCGAGTTTCAGCTGACCGGAACGGAAAACTGATTAAAACTCTGGTCATTCAAAGTGCACAACCCCTTCTCCGCGATTAAGCAGCAAGGAAGTAAAATCATTATGCCTAATTCCTATGTAAAAACAGTTTGTTGGGTTACGGTGAGCATCGTTTTCTTTTATTTCTCCTTGGCCTTTAGTTCTCAATCTACCAAACCATTTACAGAAACCATGATACCGCTTGGCCATTGCATCAGTGGCGAAGAGTTGTTTCAGAACTCTGTGACGGTCAGCCCGGATTCCCGCCACCTGGCCTATATCTCCCGAATCGGTCCGCATTTCCGGGTATGGTACGACGGTGTCGCTGAAACCACCTATGAGGGAGTGACCCGGCAATCCCCGTTTTTTTCTCCGCAGAAAAACCGCCTGGCTTTTATCGCCCAGGAAGACGAAAAAATGTTTGCTGTTATTGACGGCAAACCGCAAGGCAAGTATGCCCAGGTGGGTACGTTTACGTTTGCTCCGGATGGCTCCCGTTTTGCGTACCGGGTGGAAAATGAAGAAGGTGAGCAGTTTGTCATTATCGACAAAAAGAAGGGTCCTGACTTTCCCGTTGGCGTAACACCTGAAATTGGTATCATTTTCAGCCCGGATTCCCGGCATGTGGCCTATGTCGGCATCAATGAGAACGGTTCCCATATTCTCGTCAGGGATCATAAAAAAATAGACGGCTATGACAAGATCAGCGATATCCGGTTCTCTCCGGATTCAAAACACATAGCAGCCATCTGCAAAGAAAAGGACCGCTGGATGGTAGTCAAGGATGGCCGCAAAGGAGATCCATACCAGCAGGTCGGCAACCTGCGGTTCTCACCGGACGCAAAACACATCGCTTATACAGCCAAAAAAAATAACAAAATGATAATCGTTCTGGATCAAAAAGAGCTTGACGAGGGTAAAGGCGCCATCAGCCCGGTTTTTTCCCCGGATGGCAGACGCTTTGCCTATATAACCATTGATGCTGAAGAAAAATGCCGCTATGTCATCGACGGGAAAAAAGGCATGACCATCGGCCGACCGGGACGCCTGATTTTCAGCCATGACTCCTCCCGGGTAGCCTACGGCGCCTGGATTGGCGGCAAATGGTACATCATCAGCGATGGCCAAAAGGGACCGGCCTTTGAAAAAATTCTTTTCTTCTCCTTTTCTCCCTATTCATCCGACCTGGTCTACGGCGGAAAAAAAGAAGACGGGCAGGCTTGCATCGTTACCAATGACCAGCCGGGAAAAACGTACCAGGCCGTGATGGTACCGGTCTTTTCCCCGGACAAAGAGACACTGGCCTATGCCGCCATAACCAAGGAAGACAAGATGGTGATGGTCGTCAACGGAGAAGAACAAAAGCCCTATGCGGCCATCGGCATCCCTCACGAAAGTGGGGAAGACGGCCTCACCTTCACTGCCAAGCAGCCCTTTTTCAGCCCGGATGGGAAACGATTGGCCTACCCGGTTTTTACTGAAGAAAAAGAGGCCTTCATGGTGGTGGACGGCCAGGAACATCCCCGGTTTGAAACAGTGGGCCGTCCCTATTTTTCGCCGGACGGAACCCATATTGCCTATACGGCCTATCAGGACGGCAAAAGCCTGGTCGTCATCGACGGCATTGCCAGCGAAAACCGGTTTGACGGCATTCCCAGAGACGCGACCCTGACGTTTGCCGACGATAATCATTGTTACCTGCTGGTCGTCCAGGAGACCGATCCCGGTCCTTCCTTCTTCCGTTTGGATATTGAAATTCAATGAAGCATATCAGCGCGCACCGGTCTGACTGTTCCGGTCCCGGGAAAAGACAACAGTAAATGCCGTGAGCAGCAATACGGCAAACTGGTGCCAAGGTGCAATTGATGGCCGCCGGCACAGGAACAGCCGGCAGTCATCTGCGCGGCGCCTTATTCTCCTCCCTGATCCTCATCAATTACCGCGGCCACCACCTCGGCCACTTTTTTCCCGGACAACAGCATGCCGCCGAAAATCGGCCCCATGCGCGGCCCGCCGAAAGTGGCGTTGCCGGCCATGCCGGTCACGTAAAGTCCGGGATAGACCTGGCGGGTATTTTCCAGGGTAAGCGCTTCGGCCCGGTCCGACCACATGGACTTTTCCCCTTCGATGCGGCCGCTTTCCGTGGCCAGCTCACCGGCCATTTTTTCGTTGACCACCTTGACCACTTCCGTGGCATGCCCGGTGGCGTCAATCACCGCCCTGGCCCGGATGGCCAGCGGATCCACGTGCAGACCGGACATCTCCACCGGCGACCAGTTTAAGACCAGGCCGATGACCCGTTCCGGACGAATCAGCACATCTTCCACGCTGATGCAGTTAAAAACGGTCAGCCCGGCCGCCACCGCCCGGCTGGTCAGGGTGGATACCGCCGCCACGGCATCGGCGGTGTAATAATCCTCCTGGTATGCCTGGTAAGGGATGCCCACTTCGTCTAAAATTCCCAGCGCGCTGGACTGGACCACGATCTCGTTGAAGAGCATGCCGCCGCCCCACATGCCGCCGCCGATGCTCAGCTTCCGCTCGAACATGGCCACCTTGTAACCGGCCTTGCCCAGGTAATAACCCGCCACCAGGCCGGAAGGACCGCCGCCGACAATGGCCGCGTCCACCTCCAGGTGGTTCAGCAGCTTCTCATAATAACGGTCCACGATGGCCCGGGTGATGGTTACTTCATTCAAACCCATTTTTCTCTCTCCTGTCATTTGATGGTGTTGTGCAGATTGACCGCGCACAGCTCCCCGCACATGGTGCACACCGGCTTTTCCCCGGCCTCGCTTTGCCGCCGCCGTTTTCTGGGCAGTTCCGGAGCCAGCGCCAGCCGGTACATGCCTTCCCAGTCCAGCCCCTTGCGGCAGCGCGACATCTCGATATCCCGGTCCAGCGCGCCCGGAATGCCCTTGGCGATATCGCCGGAATGAGCGGCAATGCGGGCACTGATCACCCCCAGCCGCACATCTTCGGCATCGGGCAGGCACAAATGCTCGGAAGGTGTCACGTAACACAGAAAATCGGCGCCCGCGGCTGCGGCCACGGCCCCGCCGATGGCGGCCGTAATATGATCATAGCCCGGCGCGCAATCGGTGGTCAGCGGTCCCAGCACGTAAAAGGGAGCGCCGTGGCACAATCGCTTTTCCATCAGCATGTTGGCCTGAATCTGATCCAACGGCACATGGCCCGGCCCTTCGATCATCACCTGGACGCCGGCCCGGCGCGCCCGCTCGGCCAGGGTTCCCAGGAGGACCAGTTCTTCCATCTGGGCACTGTCCGAGGCGTCGGCCACCGCCCCCGGCCGCAGGCCGTCCCCCAGGCTGAGGGTAACATCGTAGGTAAAGGCGATTTCCAGGAGCCGATCAAACTCCGCGTACAGGGGATTCTCTTTATTGTTGTGATGCATCCAGGCGGCCAGCAGGGAACCGCCGCGGCTGACGATCCCCCCGACCCGCCCGGATGATCCGGCCAGGGAGCTGGTTTGCCGGGTCACGCCGCAATGAACGGTCATATAATCAATTCCCTGGCGGCACTGCTCCGCAATAGAAGAAAAAAGGAGATCCGCCGTCATTTCGGCAAAAGGTCGTTCCCGACGGCTCAATTCCGCTGCCACGGCATAGACCGGCACCGCCCCGACCATCACCGGCGACGTCTCCAGCATCATTCGGCGAACCGCCGCCAGGTCGCCGCCCGTGGATAAATCCATGATACTGTCGGCGCCTGCCTCCACGGCGATGGCCAGCTTGTCCCTTTCTTCGGCAAGATCAAACCGGTCCGGCGAAGTGCCGATATTGGCGTTCACCTTGGTCCGCAGCCCCCGGCCGATCCCCTCCACCGCGAAAGAGCGGCCGGTATTTTTCGGAATCACGATATGACCGGCCGCCACGCCCTGCCGGATCTCCTCCGCCGTTCGCCCCTCCTTGGCGGCGACGACTTCCATCTCCCCGGTAATGATGCCCTCCCGGGCCTGGCTGAGTTGTGTCATGGTGCCTGTGCTCCTCCAATAAAAAAAGGCTGCTCCCGCATCTCAATTGATCAGGAACAGCCTGGCTCGCATCACCACAGATGCCTTGGGATTTCCCTGCGCCGGCATTACCCGGATCAGGTTATGAGGGTATAATCTCAGGCGTTTCTGCCACCCCTAATCAAGATGATGACAAGAAAATGTCATCTGGTGGGCCGTGAAGGAATCGAACCTTCAACCTACTGATTAAGAGTCAGTTGCTCTGCCTGATTGAGCTAACGGCCCCTTTCGGTGCTCATAAAAGTTTTGAGTATACCCCTCCCGCCCATAATGTCAAGAATAAAGTAGCCATTGATTCGTCATTGACCGGCCGCAAATTGTGGTATACCATAAACGCAAATCTTCTAAAACTCTTCTTTGCCCGGGTAAAAATGCGAACGTTCTGTCACCGAACAATTGTCTGGTTATTTGTGCTGATGCTGGCCGGCTCCCTGGCTGTGGCCGCAGAACGGCCGCCGGCCGTGGCCGGATCGTTTTATCCCCAGTCGCCGGATAAGCTGCGGCAACTGATCGGGGAACTGACCGACCGGGTGGAACAAAGCAGCATCCCCCTCCCGGAAAACAAGCAGCTGCGCGCCCTGATAATGCCTCACGCCGGGTACCAGTATTCCGGCTATACGGCGGCCCACGCCTTTATAAGCCTGAAAAAAGACCCCGACCGGTATAACAAGATCATTATCATGGCACCGGACCACCAGGCGGGCTTCGACGGCTGCGGCATTAGTGATGCCTCCGCCTTTGGCACGCCCCTGGGAGCGGTTCGTCTCCATCCGGAGGCCGACCGGCTGCGCGAAGAATACGGGGTCTTTACCACCCCACCGACGGCTTCCGAAGCAAAAGAACACGCCGTGGAAGTGATTCTGCCTTTTCTGCAAGCCTGGCTGCCCTCCTTTCAGCTGGTACCGCTGGTGTGCGGACGGGTAAACCCCGGATCCGTGGTCCGGGCGCTGGACCCGTTGCTGGACGAAGGCACCCTGCTGGTGGCCAGTTCCGATCTCTCCCACTATCTGTCTTACGCGGAGGCCGTCAAAAGAGACAAGGAAACCATTGACCATATTTTACATCTGGACGCGGGTGTGCTGAAAAAAAGCAGAAATCGCGCCTGCGGCAGGATTCCCATTGAAGTGCTCATCCATCTGGCCCGGCAGCACGACTGGGACCCGGTTCTGCTCCACTATTCCAACAGTGGTGACGTATCGGGGAACCGGGACCGGGTGGTTGGATACACGGTTATTGCATTTTACGGAGGTTCATACATGGCAAGCAAGAAACTCACCAAGTCCCAGGGAGAGGCCCTGGTCCAGCTGGCCCGAAAAACGATTCTGGAAAGCCTCGGCATCAAAACGGACGGTCCGGAAAACGATCTGGAAAGCGATCCGGCCCTGCAGGAGCACCGCGGCACTTTTGTCACCCTCAACAAGAACGACCAGCTGCGGGGGTGCATCGGCAGCCTCACCGCCGATGAATCCATCGTTTCCGGCGTCAAACGCAACGCCGTCAACGCCGCTTTCCAGGATCCCCGTTTTCCCAAGCTCAGCCGGGATGAAATCGACGACATCGGCATCGAGGTCAGCATCCTGACCGATCCCCAGCCCCTGGAATACGATGACGCCAATGACCTGCTTGCCAAGCTGTGTCCCGACGTGGACGGTGTCATCATCAAAAAAGGGCTGGCCCGGGCCACGTTCCTGCCCCAGGTCTGGAAACAGCTGCCGGACCGGGCGGTCTTTCTGGAACATTTATGCGCCAAGGCGGGACTGCCGCCCAACGCCTGGGAGCAGGGCGACCTGGAAGTCTATACCTATCAGGTGCAATACTTTGCGGAAAACCACTGAAGGGGCCATACTCGGTGTTGTCATCGCCACCGGCATCTCCTCGGTCGTTACCCAGCTGTATACCATACGTGAATTTCTGGCGCTGTTTGCCGGCAATGAATTCGTCATCGCCCTGATTTTCTTCAGCTGGCTGATCCTCGGCGGCGCCGGCACGCTGCTGGCTCACCTGGCTGATCGTCCCGGCCGCCCCCCTTCCGCGGCCAGCCTGGGCTGGCTTTCCCTGGTCGCGGCGGCCTTCCCGGCCGTTCATCTTCTGGCCATCCGCCTGCTGCGCGATCTCTGCTTTATTCCCGGCAGCGCCGTGGATTTTTACGGCATCTTCCTGTATACCCTGGCCGCCATCGCACCTTACTGCCTGTTAATCGGCTTTGTGCTGCCCTACAGCCTGTTTGTCATCCGGCAGAAGGCGCCCGCATACTCCTGTGGCCGGATCTATATCGCCGGCAAGGTCGGCGACATCAGCGGCGGGGTTCTTGTCTCCTTTGTGCTGATCTTCCTGGTCACGCCCTTGCAGGCCGTTCTGGCCAGCGGCCTGATCCTTCTGCTGGCGGCCGGCTATCTTTTAACGATGGTCCGGCGTCCGGGACCTGTCCATCTCGCCGCTTTTCTGCTGGTACTGGCCGTCCTGGTTGGCGGCGTCCTGCTGGAAACCAGGACCCTGGCGCCGTCGAGCGGCCGGCTGGCCGCGTACCAGGAGTCCCGCTACGGCCGCCTGCTGGTCTACCAGGACGACAATCAGCATACGCTGCTCATGGACGGTACTCCCATTGCCAGTTCGGACAACCGCCAGACCGCGGAAGAAGCCGCCCATTATGCCCTGGCCCAGGTCAGCCGTCCCCGCCGGGTCCTGCTGATCTCTGGTATGTCCGGGATCCTGGCAGAAATCGCCAGGCACCAGCCCCGGATGGTCGATTACGTGGAAATCGATCCCGCCGTCAGCCGGGCCATGTTCCGCTACCACCTGCTGGAAAAAATTCCCGGCCTCACCGTCATCAATGCCGATGCCCGCCGCTACCTGTCCGGGTCGGGGCCGTCTTATGACGCCGTGATTGCCTGCCTGCCGGAGCCGGAAACCTTCCAGCTCAACCGTTTTTATACCCGCTCCTTTTTCCGCCAGGTCAAAAACCGGCTGGCGCCCGGCGGAATTTTCTCTTTTTACCTGGAAGGGGTGGAAAACTACGTGGCCGAACCGGATCGCAAAAAAATTTCCTCCGTCTACAATACGGCCGCGGCCTGTTTTCAAAATGTCACGCTGCTGCCCGGGGGCAACCTCTATTTCCTTTGTTCTGATCAGCCGATTGCCGCGGACATTCCCCGCCTTCTGGAACAAAAACAGATCGCCACCGTTTATATTGACAATTATTTTGCGGGCAACGTCACCGCCGAGCGGATCAAACAGGTTACCGCCCTGATCGACAGAACCGCGCCCGTGAACACGGATATCCGGCCGTCCCTGATGCTGGTAATGTTTTCACAATGGTTTTACCAGTTTACAGCCTCGCCCTGGCCGCTGTACGCTGCTGCCGCCCTGTTTCTGGCGCTTTACTTCTATTTCATCAGCAGACGTGAATTTGTACTGTTTTCAACCGGTTTTACCAGCATGGCCACAGAAATTCTGATCATATTTGCTTTCCAGATTTTTTTCGGGTATGTTTATTTTCAAATCGGATTGATCGTCACCGTGTTCCTGGCCGGATTGCTGCCCGGCGCCTGGCTGGGAGAAAAACTGCGCTGGTACGGCCGCAAAACGATCATGATGCTGGACGGGCTGATGATCGCCTGGCTGGGCGGCTTCATCCTGGCCGTCACGCTCGGCGGGGCACACCTGCCCATGATTTTTTACCTGGTCTACGGTTTTGCCATATCCTGTCTCTGCGGCTTCCAGTTTCCCGTTGTTCTTCACCAGGGGGGCGACGTCAACCGCCAGGCCACGGCCGCCTTTTCCGCCGATCTGATCGGCGCCGCCTTTGGCGCGCTTCTGGCCAGTGTCCTGCTCCTGCCACTGACCGGCCTGGTCGGCGCGGCGGCAATCCTGATGGCCGTCAAAGCCATCAGCCTGGTTATGATAGGAAAACGACCATGAAACCGATCAGCAGACGTTCTTTTCTGGCTGCCGGCACGGCCGGCTTTCTGGCGACCTGCCTGTCTCCGGCGGCGGCCTTCTCCCTGTTCGATAAAAAAGAACCGGCCGCTTCCGGTCCGGCCGACATCACCGGCCATGTCTTTACCGACGACGCCCCGGCCGCGCTGGACAAATGGTCCCGCCCGGCCCGCTACTATCGCACGGCCGCCGATCAAGGGGTCGTCTGCGAGCTGTGTCCCCATGGCTGCCTGCTGATGCCCGGCGACCGGGGCATCTGCCGTTCCCGGGTCAATCGGGACGGCACCTTGTACACCCTCACCTACGGCAACCCCTGCGCCGTACACGTCGATCCCATCCAAAAAAAACCGCTCTTCCACTTTCTGCCGACCGCCACGGCCTTTTCCATCGCCACCACCGGCTGCAACTTCCGCTGCCTGAATTGTCAGAACTGGCAGATCTCCCAGTCCAGACCGGAAGCGGTGCGCCACCATGACCTTCCCCCGGCCGGGGTGGTCGCCCGGGCCGAGGCCGCCGGTGCCGGTGCCATCGCCTATACCTATTCCGAGGCCACCACCTTTTTCGAATACATGGTGGATACCGCCGTCCTGGCCCATGAAAAGGGGCTGGCCAACCTGTGGATCTCCAACGGGTACATCAATCCCGCACCCCTGGAGCGGTTGTGCGATGTCCTCGACGGAGCCAACGTCAACCTGAAAGCATACAGCGACGCCATCTATCGCAAGCTCAATGGCGGCCGGCTGCAGCCGGTTCTGGATACCTTCCGTACCCTTCACCGGCGCGGGGTCCACTTTGAAATCACCAACCTGGTCATTCCCGGCTATACGGATGATCCGGACATGGTCAAAAAGATGTGCCGCTGGATCCTGGACAACGTCGGGCCGGATTACCCCCTGCATTTTCTGCGTTTTGTCCCGCAGTACAAGCTGAAGCGGCTGCCCCCCACGCCGGTGGATACCCTGACCCGGTTCCGCGAACTGGCCATGTCCGCAGGAATCCGTTATGTCTATGTGGGCAATGTGCCGGGGCACGAGGGGGAGAACACCTGCTGCCACCACTGTGGCCGGACGCTCATCCAGCGCAGCGGCTACCGCATCCGCCTGGGCCACCTGGACCGGGCCCAGGGACGGTGCGATGCCTGCGGCACGGCCATCCCGGGCGTCTGGTCCTGAGCCTGACTTCCTGAAACAGCAATGGAAACCATACGCAAGGGTAACGACGCAGTCATGTTTCAGAGAGGAGGAAAAGTGATCGAAGACTATTCTTTCGGGAAAATGACCATCAACGGGGCCACCTACACCTCGGACCTGCTGATTTATCCCGACAAGACCGTTCACGACCAGTGGTGGCGGCAATCCGGCCACATGCTGCGCCTGGCCGACATCGCCGACATGATCGCAACCGGACCGGAGGTCATCGTGGCCGGCACCGGGGACAGCGGCCTGATGAAACCGGAAGCCGGACTGGAAGAAGCCCTGGCCGACCGCGGCATCGAACTGATCACCCGCCCCAGCAAAAAGGCCGCGGCGCTTTATAATGAACTGGTCGCGATCCGGCGGGTGGCCGCCTGTTTTCACCTGACCTGCTGAATGCCCTGCCGAGGCGAAGATTCTTAATTTTTCAGCCCGGCCGGCGAGTGCCGGTGTCGGTGCAGACGGAGGGAAAGCGACTGGGTGAGGTGGACGAAAAACGTCCGCAAAAAATCCGGATGACGCAGCACCTGCCGGCCGTACCATTCGACAAATTCCCGGGGGTTGCGCAAGGGCAGCCGCAGCAGGTTCTTGAAATAGGCCGTGCCCTGGATACGAAGCAGATCGTCGGTGGTGAAATCACCGGTCATCAGGTCGGACTGGAAATAGTGGTTGGCCTTTTCATAGGCATAACATTCATTGATATACCCCTCCTCCAGGCAGCGCTGCCACAGCTCCGAACCCGGCAGCGGGTTGAAGATGAAGGGAATCATGTAATCGGTGCGCAGATCCCGGGCAAAGCGCATGGAATTTTCGATCTGCGCCAGGCTCTCCCCGGGAAACCCGATGATGAAATAGGCCACCGTGGCAATGCCGTGCCGGCGGCACATGTCGGCCACGTCTTTGGCCCTGGCCAGGGTAAAGGGCTTGCGAATGTATGCGGCAAAGGAGGCCGGATCACCGGACTCCACCGCCAGGGTCAGTTCGTAACAGCCGCTTTGCTTCATCAGACGGACCAACTCTTCATCCAGGGTCCACAGGGCGATGCCGTTGGGCGTATTCCAGGGCATGACCAGGCCCCGCTCGATCATGCCGGTAAAAATCGCCCGGGCCCGCGACCGGTCGGTAGTCAGGTTGTCATCCTGCCATTTCAGCTCCCGCACATCGTAAACATCCCGGAGATGAGCGATTTCCGCCAGCACATTGCCGGCGGACCGCTTCCGGAAGCGCGCCCCCCAGTGCCGCCAGGAAGAACAGAAGGGGCACTTGAGCGGACACCCCCGGCTGGAAACGATGGGCGTATTGCGCACCTTGCGCCAGTGCAGCCCCATGGGCACCCGGGTTGCAAAATATTTCTCCATGGGCAGCAGGTCCCGGGCCGGGAAGGGCAGAGAATCCAGGTCCTCGATCCAGGAGGTGCGCGGCCGGACCACGATGCTGCCGTTGTCCCGGTAGGCAATGCCGTCGATCCGGTCCAGTCCGCCGCCCCGGTTATGGGCCATGATAAGATCCCGCAATCCCCGTTCCCCTTCACCAAGGACGACATAATCCACCCGGCTGCGGGCCAGGGTGGATTCCGGGAGAAAAGAGGGATGGGTGCCGCCGGTCACCACCACCATATCGGAATCCACGTCCTGCTTGATCCGTTCGGTCAATTCGGCCACCGCCGACCACTGGCTGGAGAATATACAGGAAAGGCCCACCATATCCGGGGCCCAGGTCCGGATTTCGTCGATAATCCGGGCGTACGACATGCCCACCCGGTCAATGGACTGGCTGACCGGCTCCCGCCGGTCACCGTCTTCCGCAAGGCAGTCCAGCAGCCGGACCTCGACCAAGTCCCGGACATAGGCGGCCAGGCTGGCGATCCCCATGGGCGGACAGACCATGGTATCGATCTGGCGGGTGTTAAACATGGGCGGAAAAATCAGCATCAGCCGCTTAACAGGACGCAGGCGTGATGGGGACATGTCAGAGACTCCTTTTCCTGCTATGGATTCTGAATTTATTTATAACGCAACCGCAGAGAAAAAAAAGAGAAAACCGGGGATTTCAGATCACCGGGGACAAAAAATAGTATTGACAATCATAAAAAAACGGGTATATATATAAAAATTTTCGAACAATAATTATCGTTCATGTTAATGGAATTCATAGAAGGAGAATGTTGTGGCCAATCATAAATCAGCCATCAAACGAAATCGACAGGACCAGAAGCGGACCCTGATCAATAAATCCAGAAAAACCGTCGTCAAAACCATTACCAAAAAGGTGGAAGCCGCCGTGGCCGAGGGGGATGCCGCCGAAGCCCGGACCCGGTTCCAGGCCGCCCACAAGGTCATCTCCCAGCCCCCCGCCAAGGGCACCATTCACAAGAATACCGCCGCCCGGAAAATCTCCCGCCTCTCCCGGATGGTCAACGCCCTCTCCGAGTAAGCCTGGCGGCCACGTCCAACTGTTTATTCCCGGAATCCGGCCGGTGTCCGCCGCCCCGGGTTCCGGTTTTCTTCCCAGCCGTTCCGCAGCCAGCCCTAGTTTCCCGACGTGATCTTCTCCAATCCGTTATCCTGATTTGAATAAATTTCAAACAAGATGGTTTCGTAAAAAGTCCCTATCACGTCATTCCGGCGAATGCCGGAATCCATAATTTTTTGATTTTACTGGACCCCGGCTTCCGCCGGGGTGACACGATATGAAAAATCTCGACTTTTTACAAGGCCATCCCGCCTTCCCCCCTCAGAAGTTGGCGGTGAGGCGGTTATATATACTCCGCGCCATATCCTCGGCCGCCCGGGACAGGGCCGCCCGGCGGGTCTGGGTAGTTGCAGAATCTTCGCCGGCAACCGGATAGACGACGTCCTCCTTGAGGTTTTCCGCCGCCCACAGCACCTCTCCGTCCCGGCTGGTAAGCCTGGCGTCCACTCGCAGGACCAGGCGTCTTTCGGCGGTGGTATACTGGCTGGCATGGGTGACCGTGGCAGTACTGATGGAACGGACGCTTCCGGAAAGAACCGCCTCGGCCGCGGCCGCATCAGTCACCTGAACGCCGCCGCGGCGGGTGAATTCATTGACCAGGCTGTTGGTGATGACGTTTTCCGCACTCGTGTCGGCGGTCCGGTTGTCGAACATGCGGATAAAAACGCGGCTGACCTCACCGGGAAAACCGCCGCTGCCGGCAAAACGATAGCCGCACCCGGCCAGGCAGATGAGCAGAATTCCCGCCAGCCAGAGCCGGACTGTCCATTTCCGGGGCATGCCCATTTTTCTCCTTATTCCCGCGACTTGCGTCAAACCACGATATTGACCAGCTTGCCCGGCACCACGATGACTTTCTTGACGGGTTTACCGGCGATAAATTTCTGCACCGCTTCGCAGGCCAGGGCCTGGTCCTGCAACTGCTCCTTGTCCGCGTCCGCCGGGGCGGTAAATTTCCCCCGCAGCTTGCCGTTGACCTGGACCACCACCAGTATCTCCTCGGTGACCAGCGCCTCTTGGCGGAATTCCGGCCACACGGATTCCAGGATACTTCGTTCACACCCCAGGCGATACCAGATCTCCTCGGCAAAATGGGGCGTAATGGGGGACAATAACAGGGCCACCGTCTCCAGGGCGCCCCGCATGACGCGGGCGGTTTCGCCGTCCGCCGTAGCGGCCAGGCCGCCCATTTCGTTAACCAGTTCCATGACGGCGCTGATGGCCGTGTTGAAATGGAAGCGCTCCTCGATATCAATGGTTACCTTTTTGATGGTGGCGTGCATCTTGCGGTAGAGCGACTGCCATGCCGGCGGCAGGCTGTCCGGATTCCCGTCAAAGGCGGTTACCCCTTCAATGAGGGGCACCCAGGCATCGGCCAGCCGCCAGATCCGGTTCATGAACCGGTGGGCGCCCTCCACCCCCTGGTCGCTCCATTCCAGGCCGCGCTCCGGCGGGGCCGCGAACAGGCAGAACAGGCGGGTCACGTCGGCGCCGTAGCGGTCCAGCAGGGCGTTGGGATCGATGACGTTTTTCTTGGACTTGGACATCTTCTCCACCCGGCCGAAAACAACCGGCTGGCCGCAGATGGCGCAGACCGCGGCCTCGCCGGCGCCCTGGACCTCTTCCGGATAGAGAAAACCGTGCTCCGGGCAAAAGACGGTTTCCTTGCAGACCATGCCCTGGGTCAGCAGCCGCGTGAAGGGCTCTTTAAAATCGACCATGCCCAGCGTGTGCAGCACCCGGGTAAAATACCGGGAATAGAGCAGGTGCAGCACGGCATGCTCCACCCCGCCGATATACTGGTCGGCCGGCATCCAGTAGGCCACCGCGGCCGGGTCGAACATGGCCTGATCATGGCGGGGGCTGCAGTACCGCAGGTAGTACCAGGAGGAATCCACGAAGGTATCCATGGTATCGGTTTCCCGCCGGGCTTGGCCGCCGCAGGCAGGACAGGTGGTCCGCACGAACGATTCCAGCACCGGCAGGGGCGACTGGCCGCCCGCCAGCAGATCGACATCCTCCGGCAGCACCACCGGCAGGGATTCGGCCGGCACCGGCACAATGCCGCAGCGCTGACAATGCACCACCGGAATGGGCGCCCCCCAGTACCGCTGGCGGGAAATGCCCCAGTCCCGCAGCCGATAGCTGACCGCCCGCCGGCCCCGGTCATTGGCTTCCAGCCAGTCGGCGATATCGGCCAGGGCCTGCCGGTTGTCGATACCGGAAAAGTCCCCGGAATTGACCAGGACCCCGCTGCCGGTATAGGCCTCGGTCATCGCGGCCGGATCCAGGTCTTTTTCCGGCGGGCTGACCACCACGATGATCTCCAGCCCGTACTTGCGGGCGAATTCAAAATCCCGCTGATCATGGGCCGGCACGCTCATGACCGCGCCGGTGCCGTATTCCATCAGCGCGAAATTAGCCGTGTAAACGGGCATGCGCCGGCCGGTCAGCGGATTGAGGCACCAGGCCCCGGTAAAGACGCCTTCCTTTTCATAGGCTTCCACCGCCTTGCTGGTGCGGTCGGTGGCGGCCATGCGCGCGATAAATTCCTCCACGGCCGCTTCCTGGCCGGTGCCGGCGGCCAGCTCGGTGACCAGGGGATGTTCCGGCGCCAGGCACATGAAGGTCGCCCCGAAGACCGTGTCCTGCCGGGTGGTAAACACGGGGATTTCCCGGTCCCGGCCTTCCACGGCAAAGCGGATCTCGGCGCCGATGCTTTTGCCGATCCAGTTCTTCTGCATGGTGGTAACCTTTTCCGGCCAGCCCGGCAGCCGGTCGCAGTAGACCAGCAGGTCCTCGGCGTAATCGGTAATCCGGAAAAACCACTGGGGCAGTTTCTTCTGGCGGACAACCCGGCCGCACCGCCAGCAGGCGCCGGACTCGACCTGTTCATTGGCCAGCACGGTGGCGCAGGTGTCACACCAGTTGACATAGGATTCCTTGCGGTACACCATGTTGTTTTCATACATCTTGATGAAGAGCCATTGTTCCCAGCGGTAATAGTCGGGATCACAGGTGGCGATTTCCCGGTCCCAGTCATAGCTGAGCCCCATTCGTTTCAGCTGGGAACGCATGTAGTCGATGTTGCTCCGCGTCCAGGCGGCCGGGTGGGTCTGGTTGGCAATGGCGGCGTTCTCCGCCGGCATGCCGAAAGCGTCCCACCCCATGGGGTGAAGCACGTTATACCCCCGCATTTTTTTATACCGGGCGATGACATCGCCGATGGTGTAGTTCCGGACATGTCCCATGTGGATTTTGCCGGAAGGATAGGGAAACATCTCGAACAGGTAATACTTTTCGCGGTCCGGGTCTTCTTTGACCCGGAACATCCGGTTTTCTTCCCAGAAATCCTGCCACTTGCGTTCAATTGTTTTGAAAGGGTACCGCTCCTCCATCCTCTTTTTTCCTTTCGACTTCTCTGCTTTCTCGATTTACCGCTCCTCGTTCTTCTTGACGGCTTCCAGGATTTCCGTCGTGCTGACGCCCTCTTTCAGGGGAACCAGGCAGATCCTGCCGCCCCGGGCTTCGACGATTTCCCGGCCGACCACTGTCTCCGGCGTATAATCCCCGCCCTTGACCAGGACATCGGGCTGAAAAGCCGCGATCAAGGACAAGGGCGTCTCTTCGTCAAAAACGACCACCATATCAACGCAGCCGATGGCCGCCAGCAGCGCGGCCCGTTCGGACTCCGGCAGAACCGGCCGCCGGGGACCTTTCAGCCGCCGCACCGACGCGTCCGAATTCAGGCCCACCACCAGCCTGTCCCCTTCCCGGGCCGCGGCGTGAAGCAGCTTGACATGACCGGCATGCAGCAGGTCGAAACAGCCGTTGGTAAACACGATGCGGCCGCCGTCCCGCCGCCACACCGCGATCATTTTCTGGGCGTCCTCGGCGGAAAAGAGCTTGCCGCCGGCGGTCTGCTGCTGACCGCGCACGGCCGACGACAGTTCCACCAGGGAGACCGGGCTGGTACCGACCTTTTCCACCACGATCCCGGCGGCGCAATTGGCCAGGGCGGCCGCCTCGGCCATGGGCAGCCCGCCGGCAAAGGCCGCCGCCGCCACGCTGACGACCGTATCACCGGCGCCGGAGACGTCATACACGTCCCGGGCGGCGGTGGGGATATGAACCGGCGGGATTTTTTGCCCAAACAGGGACATGCCCCTGCTCCCCCGGGTGACCAGCAGATAGTCCAGGCGATGGGCGGCGATCACCTCCGTCGCCCGCCGGGCCAGGTCCGCTTCATCGTCGTCGGCTGGCGGACGTACCAGGCCCAGTTCCCTGGTGTTGGGGGTGACGCAGGTGGCGCCGGTATAGACCGACCAGTCGCTGCCCTTGGGATCGACGAAAACGGGGATGCCGGCGTCCCGGCAGGCCGCGATAAGAATCCCGGCCAGACCGCCGGCAAAAAAGCCCTTGCCGTAATCCGAAAGGATGGCCGCATCCGCCTCCTGTGCCAGCTGCGCAAACACTTGCCGGATCTGCTCCTGCCGCCGGGGAGCGGCCTGCCAGCGGCGTTCTTCGTCCAGCCGCAGCAGCTGCTGTCCCTGCCCCATGATCCGGGTCTTGGTGGTGGTGATATGCGCCGCATCCATTGCCAGCTGATCGTCAATCCGGTTTTCCGCCAGCAGCCGGGCCAGTTCCCGGCCGGCCGGGTCGTCCCCGCAGACGCCGACCAGCGAGACGGGGCAGCCGAGTCCGGCCAGGTTCAGGGCCACGTTGCCGGCACCGCCCAGGGTGTGGGTTTTGCTGGCCACCCCGACGACCGGCACCGGGGCTTCCGGTGAAATCCGGCCGACCTCGCCCCAGTAGTAGACATCCAGCATGACATCCCCGGCCACGATCACCCGGGTAGCGGAAAAATCAGGACAATGCAGGGTCATGG